>NZ_CP046198.1:2312-351589 GCF_012569285.1 Enterobacteriaceae endosymbiont of Donacia proxima | reverse complement strand
TAAATAAGCGTATATGATGGATGCCTTGGCAGTCAGAGGCGATGAAGGACGTGTAAATCTGCGAAAAGCATCGATGAGCTGATATAAAGCGTTATTTAGTCGATGATATCCGAATGGGGAAACCTAATATATGTAACTATATATTATCGTAATTTGAATACATAGAATTACGAAGTAAACCAGGAGAACTGAAACATCTAAGTATCCTGAGGAAAAGAAATCAATAGAGATTTCCTTAGTAGTGGCGAGCGAACAGGAAAAAGCCCGAGATATATTTTACTTATCATATTAGTAGAAATAACTGGAAAGTTATACGACACAAGGTGATAGTCCTGTATATTAAAATATGATGATTATAATCTCAATGATTAGAACGAGACACGAGAAATCTTGTTTGAATATAGGGGGATCATCCTCTAAGGCTAAATACTACTGACTGACCGATAGTGAACTAGTACCGTGAGGGAAAGGTGAAAAGAACCCCGGTTAGGGGAGTGAAATAGAACCTGAAATCATATACGTACAAGCAGTAGGAGCATTTTTAAAAATGTGACTGCGTACCTTTTGTATAATGGGTCAGCGAGTTATATTTTGTAGCAAGGTTAACTGTATAAGGAAGCCGTAGGGAAACCGAGTCTTAAAAGGGCGTTTAGTTGCAAGATATAGACCCGAAACCCGGTGATCTAACTATGAGCAGGTTGAAGGTTTGGTAATTCTTACTGGAGGACCGAACCGACTAATGTTGAAAAATTAGCGGATGACTTGTGGTTAGGGGTGAAAGGCCAATCAAACCGGGAGATAGCTGGTTCTCCCCGAAAGCTATTTAGGTAGCGCCTCATGTAATTCATATTCGGGGGTAGAGCTCTGTTTCGGTTAGGGAATCTACCAGATTTACCAATCCGATGCAAACTACGAATACCGAATTTATGTTATCATGGGAGACACACAGCGGGTGCTAACGTCCGTTGTGAAGAGGGAAACAACCCAGATCGCTAGCTAAGGTCCCTAAGTTATAATTAAGTGGGAAACGAAGTGGGAAGGCATAAACAGCCAGGATGTTGGCTTAGAAGCAGCCATCATTTAAAGAAAGCGTAATAGCTCACTGGTCTAGTCGTTCTGCGCGGAAGATGTAACGGGGCTAAATTATACACCGAAGCTGCGACAATAAAAAAAGTATTATTTTATTGGGTAGGGGAGCGTTCTGTAAATCGTTGAAGATAAATTGTAAAATTTATTGGAGATATCAGAAGTGCGAATGCTGACATGAGTAACGATAAAATAGGTGAAAAACCTATTCGCCGAAAGACTAAGGTTTCCTATCCAACGGTAATCGAGGTAGGGTAAGTCGACCCCTAAGATGAGGCTGAAAAGCGTAGTCGATGGATAACAGGTTAATATTCCTGTACTCATTATTATTGTGAAGGGGGGACGAAGAAGGTTAAATTATCCAAGTGATGGTTGTCTTGGTTTAAACATGTAGATGGATTATCTAGGAAAATCCGGATAATTGTTAACATTGAGATGTGATGACGAGATACTTTATTGTATTGAAGTAATTAATACCATGCTTACAAGAAAATCCTCTAAACTTAAATAATATTGAATCGTACTTTAAACCGACACAGGTAGTCAGGTAGAGAATACTAAGGCGCTTGAGAGAACTCAGGTGAAGGAACTAGGCAAAATAGTGCCGTAACTTCGGGAGAAGGCACACTGAAAATAGGTGAGAAAATTTACTTTTTAAGCTGATATCAGTCTAAGATAACAGCTGACTGCAACTGTTTATTAAAAACACAGCACTGTGCAAACACGTAAGTGGACGTATACGGTGTGACGCCTGCCCGGTGCCGGAAGGTTAATTGATAGGGTTATTATTTTTATAAGAAGCTCTTGATCGAAGCCCCGGTAAACGGCGGCCGTAACTATAACGGTCCTAAGGTAGCGAAATTCCTTGTCGGGTAAGTTCCGACCTGCACGAATGGCGTAATGATGGTCAGACTGTCTCCACCTGAGACTCAGTGAAATTGAAATTGCTGTGAAGATGCAGTGTACCCGCGGCAAGACGGAAAGACCCCGTGAACCTTTACTATAACTTGATATTGAATAATAAATATTAATGTGTAGGATAGGTGGGAGATAATGAAATACTGACGCTAGTCAGTATGGAATCAACCTTGAAATACCACCCTTTAGTACTTATTATTCTAACCTAAATCCGTAATCCGGATTAGAGACAATGTCTGGTAGGTAGTTTGACTGGGGCGGTCTCCTCCTAAAGAGTAACGGAGGAGTACTAAGGTCAGCTAATCACGGTCGGAAATCGTGAGGTTAGTACAAAGGCATAAGCTGGCTTAACTGTAAGAATGACAATTCGAACAGATGCGAAAGCAGGTCTTAGTGATCCGGTGGTTCTGTATGATAAGGCCATCGCTCAACGAATAAAAGGTACTCCGGGGATAACAGGCTAATACCGCCCAAGAGTTCATATCGACGGCGGTGTTTGGCACCTCGATGTCGGCTCATCACATCCTGGGGCTGAAGTAGGTCCCAAGGGTATGGCTGTTCGCCATTTAAAGTGGTACGCGAGCTGGGTTTAGAACGTCGTGAGACAGTTCGGTCCCTATCTGCCGTGGGCGTTGGAAGATTGAAAGGATTTGCTCCTAGTACGAGAGGACCGGAGTGAACGTATCTATGGTGTTCGGGTTGTCATGCCAATGGCATTGCCCGGTAGCTAAATACGGAAAAGATAAGCGCTGAAAGCATATAAGTGCGAAACTTGCCTTAAGATTAGTCTTCCCATGATTTTTGTTAATTATTTACAAAAATCTCTTAAGGGACGTTAAAGACTATGACGTTGATAGGCTAGATGTGTAAGCATAGTAATATGTTAAGCTAACTAGTACTAATAAACACCCGTGAGTCTTAACCTTACAACACCAGAATCGTTTAGTTATTAAAATATTAAATAATATTTATAAAAAATCCTGGTATAAATAACATAATGGTACCACCTGAATCCATTCCGAACTCAGAAGTGAAATATTATAGTGCCGATGGTAGTGTGAGGTCTCCTCATGTGAGAGTAGGTAAATACCAGGATAAAGTTGAAATTTATTTAATTTTTAAAATTATTTTTTATAAAATATTTAGATAAATAAAAATATGCCGGCTTAGCTTAGATGGTAGAGCAACTGACTTGTAATCAGTAGGTCACCAGTTCGATTCCGGTAGCCGGCATTATGTATTTCGTTTATGTTTCTTTTTAGATTTTTTATAATAATAAAAAAGGTGGGATACCCAAGTGGTTAACGGGAGCAGACTGTAAATCTGTCGTCATAGACTTCGAAGGTTCGAATCCTTCTCCCACCAAAATATTTTTATAAAAAATATAATATTATAGTTTAATGTATGGCAGACATAGTATAATGGTATTACTTTAGCCTTCCAAGCTAAAAATACGGGTTCGATTCCCGTTGTCTGCTTAATAGGTAGATCTATAAATAAAAATATAAATAATATTTATATTATATTTTAGCTGATATAGCTTATTAGGTAGAGCACATTCTTGGTAAGAATGAAGGTCTCAGTTCAATTCTGGGTATCAGCATATATAAATATTTACATGTAATATTTTTAAACAAAATAAAAATTTTTTATTAATTTTATAAAATACAAGATAGTAGAAGGATAATTACTAATGTTTCTTAAGTTACAAAAAGATTCTACTTTAGAATGGTTTCTTTCTTATTGTAATATTAATAAATACCCTGCTAAAATGATTTTGATAAAACAAGGAGATATTTCTAAAAATTTATATTATATATTAAAAGGAAGTATAGTTGTTTCTATTAAAAATAGAAATGGTAAAGAAATAATACTGCATTATTTAAATGCGGGTAGTTTTATAGGTGAAAATAGAATTTTTAATAATTCTTATAAAGAAATTACCTTAATTAAATTAAGAACAGAATGTGAGTTAGCAGAAATTTCACATAAAAATTTTTTTAATTTGATCAAAATTAATCGTGATATTATCATGAGAATTACTTCGCAAATTATAAATAAATTACAAATTACATTTAAAAAAATTAGTAATTTAGCTTTTTTAGATGTTACTCATCGAATTTCTAAAGAATTATTAAATTTAGCTAAATCCCCAGATGCGATTACCCATCCAGATGGAATGCAAATAAAAATAACTAGACAAGAAATAAGTAAAATAGTAGGTTGTTCAAGAGAAACTGTAGGACGTACACTCAAAATTTTAAAAAATCGTAATTTAATTTATGCTCATGGCAAGACAATTGTTGTATATGGAACAAGATGATTTATTTTATTTTATTACATATTTAACCCAATAATATTATATACTTTTTTTAAAGTAATTTTAGCGTATTTTTCTGCTTTTTGTGCTCCATTAAGCATAATTTTTCTTAAAAGAATTTCATTTTTTCTGTAAAAAAAAAACTTTTTTCTTAATTTATTTAAAAATAAACATAAATTATTAATGACAAATTCTTTTAAATCATAATAATTTTTATTTTGAAAATTATATTCTAATTCTTTTATAGAAATTTGAGTTATATTAGATAATATAATAAGTAAATTAGAAATTCCTGGTTTATTTTTTAAATCGAATTTTATATTTGGGGGGTTATCAGAATCTGTAATCGCATGTTTAATTTTTTTTCTAATTGTAAAATCATTATCAAATAATGTAATTATATTATTTTTATTATTATCAGATTTAGACATTTTTTTAAAAGGAGATAATAATGACATTATACATGAACCATAGTTTTCATGTAATTTTTTTTTAGGAATTGTAAATATTTTTTTCTTATAAATATTATTAAATCGACGTGCAATATCTTTAACTAGTTCAATATGTTGAACTTGATCCTTTCCTACTGGAACTTTATATGTTTGATATAACAATATATCTGCTGCCATTAATATGGGGTAACTAAATAATCCGACATTAATATTTTGATTTAAATAAATTTTTTCTTTAAATTGTGTCATGCGTTTTATTACACCAAAATTAGCAAAACAATTTAAGATCCAATTTAATTGAGTATGTTGAGAAACATGAGATTGTATAAAAATAATACTTTTTTTTGGATCAATACCAGATGCTAAACATATAGATAAAACATCTAATATATTATTATTTAAAATATTTTTTTTTTGATAAATAGTTAAAGCATGTAAATCAGCTATACAATAAATACAAAAATATTTTTTTTGTAATTTTTCCCATTGACTTAATGCCCCAATATAATTTCCAATAGTTAATAAACCAGTTGGTTGAATCCCACTAAATATTATTTTTTTTTTCATAATTATATAAAATGTATTTTAAATTTTTAAAACTAAGTATTTAATTTTAATTTAATATTTTGAATATTCTCATAATATGAAAATGAATTTTTAAATATAGCTGAACCTATCACAAGAATATCTGCGCCAGCAAATGCAATTTTTTTTATATTATTAATATTAATACCTCCATCTACTTCTAATAAAATATTTTTTCTTTTAATAATTTTCTTAATTTTAATAATTTTATCATAAATATGATTTAAAAATTTTTGTCCTTCAAAACCAGGATTAACAGACATAATTAAAATTATGTCTAATTTATCAAATAAATAATCTAAATAAAACAAAGAAGTTGCAGGATTTAAAGCTAAACCAGCTTTACATCCATAATTCTTTATTAAAGAAATACTTTTATCTAAATGATAAGAACTTTCAGGATGTAAAGTGATAATATCAGCACCTGATTTTGCAAATTTAATGATTAAATCATCTACTGGTTTTGTCATCAAATGTACGTCTATTATACATTTAATTCCATAATCTCTTAAAGATTTTAAAACTAAAGGTCCAATAGTTAAATTAGGTACATAATGATTATCCATAACATCAAAATGTATGATATCAACTCCTGCCTTAAGCACATCTTTAATTTCTCTTCCTAAATACGCAAAATTAGCAGATAAAATAGATGCAGCAATCAAAATATTTTTCATTTTATAAAAAAAATTATAAATAAAACTGTATTATATACTAATAATTTATAATAATAAATTTTTATTATTATTAATAGCATTAATAACAATTTTTTCAGAAATATTCTTATATATAAGAACTTTACCAATTTTAACTGGTAAAATAATATTAATCTGTTTCTTTTTAATTTTTTTATCTCTATAAATATGTTTTAAAAATTTATATGTATGCATATTTGGTGGTGATTTAATAGGTAATTTACATTGTTTTAATAAATTAATAATTCTTATTATATCTAAATTATTCAATAAGTTTAATTCTTTAGATGTTAAAGCAGCAATAACAATACCGACTGATACAGCTTCACCATGTAACCATTTACCATATCCTAATTCGGATTCTATAGCATGTGCGTATGTATGACCTAAATTTAATAACGCTCTTTGATCATTCTCATATTCATCAATATGAATAATTTTTGCTTTTAATTTACAACATTTATTAATACAATAAAATATTTTATCTTTATTTAAATTAAATAAATCGTTTATATTATTTTCTAACCAAGAAAAAAATTTTTTATCAAAAATAATACTATATTTTATCACTTCAGCTATTCCAGCTGAAAATTCTCTTTGAGATAAAGTATATAAACAACTTAAATTAATTATTACAATGTTAGGTTGGTAAAAACTACCAATCATATTTTTTCCTAAATCATGGTTTACGGCTGTTTTCCCTCCAATAGAAGAATCTACTTGTGATAATAAAGTAGTAGGTATTTGTATATATTTTACACCTCTTTGATAAATAGATGCAGCAAAACCAGTAATATCACCTATAACTCCTCCTCCTAAAGCAACAAGAGTTGTATCTCTATTATGTAAATTTTTAAGTAATGTTGTAAAAATCATATTAACAGTAATTAATGTTTTATATTTTTCACCATCAGGAAGAATAATATGATTAATTTTAAGACCTATATTATTAAATTGATTAAATATTTTTTTAAAATATAAAGAAAAAACTTTTTGATTAGTAACAATCATAATACTATCCCCTTTCTTAAGAAAGGGATAAAATATTTTTTTATCAAATAAATTAAAATTTATAATAATAGGATAATTATTTCTTTTTGTTGAAACTAAAATAGTTTTTTCCATATATAATATTATCTTTTTTATTTAAAAAACTAATATAATTAATTTTTTTCTAATAAATTAATAAGTTGATTAGCAACAACTTTAGCACTTTGTTCGTCTGTTTTAATTATAAAATCAGCTATTTCATTATATAAATAATTTCTTTTTTTAGCTAAATCTTTCAAAATTTCTTTAGCTAATTTATTTTGTTTATTTTTTAATAAAGGACGTTTTTTATCTCTTTTAGTACGACTTAACTGTTTTTCTATAGTAGTTTCAAGATACA
Source organism: Enterobacteriaceae endosymbiont of Donacia proxima (assembly GCF_012569285.1). Taxonomy (NCBI): domain Bacteria; kingdom Pseudomonadati; phylum Pseudomonadota; class Gammaproteobacteria; order Enterobacterales; family Enterobacteriaceae; species Enterobacteriaceae endosymbiont of Donacia proxima. Next base: position 344,143 of record NZ_CP046198.1, on the reverse strand, counting down.
CGACAATCCCTCTAGAAGAAAGAATTTTTCGAGTTTCTTTAGATTGTATAGAACCTCCGCCTGTAGCTAATATAATCCCTTGTTTTTTAGTAATTTCATCAATAATTTTTTTTTCACGTTTTCTAAAACCTTCTTCTCCTTCTACATCAAATACCCAATTTATATCTGCACCTGTACGATGTTCAATTTCTTGATCTGAATCAAAAAAATCCATTTTTAATAAATTTGCTAAATGACGACCAATTGTACTTTTTCCTGCTCCCATAGGTCCTATTAAAAATATATTTCTTTTTTTTGTCATTTTTTTATTAATAATTTATTATAATTGTGGATAAAATTCTTATTTTATTTAAAATAAGACATATACTTTTACATAGAATTTTTTTATATTCTAAATATTTTAATTAAATCATAAAAGTATTTTTTAAAATAGTAAATAGTTTATTTTAATAAAATAATATTTAAAATATTAAAACATCTTTCTAAAAAAAAGATAAGATAATTATTTCTTATAATTATCTTATCTATATCATATTTAAATTTGAGATAAAAATTTATTTATACGATTAATAAATTTATTTGGATTTTCTAAAGTACCTTTTTCCGCTAAAATAGCTTCATCTAGTAATAGATTAATAAATTCAAAAAAATATTTTTCGTCTTTAATTATTAATATTTTTTTAATTAAAATATGATTTGGATTTAATTCAAAATTATATTTTATTTCTGGTGTTTCTTGTCCTGCAGCTGCAAATAATTTTGCCATTTGTGTACTCATTTCATTTAAATCAGTAGTAACAATAGCAGGAGTATTAATTAATTTATTTGTTAATTTAACTTTTTTAATTTTATTACCTAATAAATTTTGTATTTTTTGTAAAAAAGGTTTAAATTTTTCTTTTATTTCATCTTTTATAAGATTATCTTTATCCTTAATAAATTCATCTAATGAATTATCTTGTTTACTAATAGATTGAAATGTTTTTCCTCCAAATTCATTAATATAACTCATCATCCATTCATCAATATGATCTATTAATAATAATACTTCTATTCCTTTTCGGTAAAAAAATTCTAAATGAGGACTACTTTGAGCTGAAAGATAATTATCTGATGTTAAAAAATATATTTTTTTTTGTCCTTTTATCATTCTTTTCGAATAATCATCTAAAGATACATTCTGTTCAGAATTATTATTAAATGTTGAAGCAAAACGTAATAATTTAATAATTATATTTTTGTTTTTTATATCTTCTGCTGGACCTTCTTTAAAAATTAAACCATATTTTTTCCAAAAATCATTATATTTTTTTACTTCTTTAGTAAGTTTCATTAACATATTAAGAACTTTTTTTGTTAATGTAATTTTCATATTATGAATAATACTATTTTTTTGTAAAATTTCTCTTGAAATATTTAAAGGTAAATCATTAGAATCTACTAAACCTCTTATAAAACGTAAATATTTAGGTAATAATTGTTCGGCATCTTCCATAATAAAAACTCTTTGTACATATAATTTTAATCCATTTTTATAATCACGATTACGAATATCCCACGGGATATTAAAAGGAATATATAATAAACTGATATATTCTTGTTTACCTTCTACATGATTATGGCTCCAAATAATTGGTTCAGTACTGTCATATGTTAATTGTTTATAAAACTCTTTATATTCATTTTCACTTATATTTGATTTATTACGTAACCAAAGAGCTTGTGCTTTATTAACTTGTTCCCAATAATATTTTTTTTTCTTTTCATCATACATTTCTATTTCTATAGGTAAAGAAATATGTTCTGAATATTTATTTATTATTGTTTTTATACGCCATACATCTAAAAATTCATCATATTTTGGACGTATATGCAATATAATTTCAGTCCCTCTAAATTCTTTATTAATATTAGCTATATGATAATTTCCTTCTCCGTTAGATTCCCAAAAAACACCTTCATCTAAAGCTTTACCGGCAGCTCTAGTTTTTACTAAAACTTTATCCGATACTATAAAAGCAGAATAAAATCCTACACCAAATTGACCTATTAATTGTGTATTTAATTCTGTTTTATTATTTGAAGATAAATTTAAAGATTTTATAAAATCTTTAGTACCAGATTTAGCAATTGTACCTAAATTTTCAATAACTTCTTCACGAGTCATCCCAATACCATTATCATTAATGGTAATTAATCTTTTTTCTTTATTTATAGAAATTTGTACTTTTAATATTGTATTATTTTCATATAAATCTGGTTTTGACAAAACTTGAAATTTTAATTTATCAACTGCATCAGAAGCATTAGATATTAATTCTCTTAAAAAAATTTCTTTATTTGAATAAAGTGAATGAATCATTAAATGTAATAATTGTTTTACTTCAGATTGAAAATTTAGCGTTTCTTTTTTTTTCATAATTATATTACTCTTTTTATATAAACATTATGATAAATATATATATTTATATTTTATAAAATACAATAATAAAAAATAATTTTTATATATATTAGATAATTAGTACATAAAATTTTTTATATTTAATTTTTATTTTTAAAATAAATTATTATTTCTAATATAATCATTTCAAATCCTATTTTAGGATTTGGAGATAAGTATAAATTTTTTTTCCCTATATTTAAAAGATTATATAAAAATTTTAATTCAATTTCCGAAAATGTATTTAATATTTTTTTATAAAATGAAATTTCATTTTTTGTAAAATTAAAATTTATTAAAAAATTACTAAAATTTTTATCTAAAATTTGAATTTTTAAAATATGATGTATTAGTATCATTATTTCGGTTATAATATTATCCCAATTAACATTAAATGTAGATATTTTATTAATTAAATTAAAAATTATATTATATTTTTGTGTTTTAAAATTTTTTATTAATGAAAATAAATATTTTTTTTTTATTAATCCTAACATCGAATTAATATTTTTTATGGTTAATTCTCCCATAGATATTAATTGATCTGTTAAATTTAAAGCATCACGCATGCTACCATATGCAGCAAAAGATAAAATTTTTAAAGCTTTTTCATCATATTTTAAATTTTCTTTATTTAAAATATTTTTAATCTGATTAAAAATCATATTTTCATCTATTAATTTTAAATGAAATTGAATACATCTAGATAATATTGTAGATGGTATTTTTTGTAATTCTGTTGTCGCAAATATAAATTTTATATATTTTGGAGGTTCTTCTATTATTTTTAATAATGCATTAAAGCTATGTTTAGATAGCATATGAAATTCATCAAAAATATAAATTTTATATCTTCCTTTTACAGGAGGATAATAAATTATTTCTAATATTTCTCTGATATCTTCTACTTTAGTTTTAGAGGCAGAATCTAATTCAATTAGATCTAAAAAAGAATTTTTTTTTATAGATATACAATTTTCACAACATCCACATGGATTAGATGTTATTCCTTCTAAACAACTTAAACCCATAGCAAATATTCTTGCTATTGTTGTTTTTCCTACTCCTCTACTACCAGATAGTATCCAGGCAGGATGAATTTTTTTAATAAATAAACTATGTTTTATAGCTTGTATCACGTGATCTTGACCAATAACGTCATCAAATGTATAAGGACGCCATTTAAATGCTAAAATATGAGAATTCATTTTTTGATTTTTATAAAAATTAAATAATAAAACATGACTATTTTTTTACACATACTATATTTACTACAGCTGCTTCTTTCCAGACCTGACTGGATTCGTAAAAATAATATTGTTTTAAATAGTCATGCTTATACAAATTATACATAATTTTATTAATTAGTCAATATTTTATTAATTATTTATCATTTACTATACTAATTTGTTTTTTAACTAAAATTTTTTCATGAAATTGAAAAATTACAGTATATTTTCCAATATATTTGAAACCTCCTTTAGGTAAATTAATTTCTTTTTTTAAAATATTAAACCCAATTTTTTCAAATTCTTTTAAAATATCATTTTTACCTATTGAACCAAATAATTTTCCATTCTTACCTGCTTTAGCAGTAATTTGTATTTTATTTTTTATTAAATTAAATTCTTTTAATCGTGATTTTGCTTTATTTAAAATATCTAATAATTTAGATTTTTTTTCTAAAATTTTTTGTTTTAACAAAATAATATTATTTTTTGTAGCAATAATTACTTTATTTTTTGGTATTAAAAAATTACGTGCATATCCAGGTTTGACATTTACAACTTGAGATTTTTCTCCTATATCAGGAATAGAAACTAACAAAATTACTTTCATTATTTATACTCTTTATAAAAAAATTTTTATTAAAAATAATCATATAAACTATTTATGATGATCAGTATAAGATATTAAAGATAAATACCTTGCTAATTTTATAGCTTTAGTTAATTGACGTTGATATTTTGCCTTAGTACCAGTAATCCTACTAGGAACAATTTTACCACTTTCAGTAATAAAATTTTTTAAAATATGAATATCTTTATAATCAATTTCTTTAATACCTTCTGCAGTAAAACGACAAAATTTACGACGACGAAAATAACGTATCATTATATAGCTCCAAATACTTATAAAACAAATTATATTTTTTTAAAAAATTTATTATATTCTTTTAATTATATCATTACGTTTTACTAGATATTCATCTTTAGATTTCAAAATAAAAGATGGATTTTTTCTTTCTGTTTTTGTTTTAATAATAAGAAATCTTATAATATTTTCATTAATTCTTAAATTATTTTCAATTTCTTTTATTATATTATTTTTTTTTAAAACAATGTTTATTAAAACATAATGTGCTTTATGTAATTTTGATATAGGATATGCCAATTGTCTTCTTCCCCAATCTTCTAATCTTGAAATATAACCATTATTTTTATAAATAATTTTTTTATAATATTCTGTAATATTATTTACTTGATCACTTTGATTAGGATTTATCATTAATACTATTTCATAGTATTTCATTTTTTTTCCTTATGGTTAAAATTTTTAATGTAAATTAAAAACAAGGATAAAATTTTATTTTTATATTAACATAATATAATATTTTTTAATAATTTATATTTATTAATAATAATTTAATATTTTATGAAAAATAAAAATCTTATATGGAAAAAATTTTTTCAAAAAGAAACAAAAAAAAAATATTTTATAAAATTAATACAAAGAATTTATAAAGATATTAATAATAACAAAATTATTTACCCTAAAAAAAAATATATTTTTAACATTTTTAAAAAAATTAATTTTAATAATTTAAAAGTAGTTATTTTAGGTCAGGATCCATATCCTGGTCTAAATCAAGCTAATGGTTTTGCATTTTCAGTTATGCCTAATATTAAAATACCTCCTACACTAAAAAATATTTATAAAGCAATAAAATTCGATATGCCTAATTTCATGATTCCTAATCATGGATATTTAATAAATTGGGTTAATGAAGGAGTAATGTTATTAAATTCTATTTTAACAGTAGAAAAAGGAAAACCACAATCTCATTCTAATATTGGTTGGGAAATTTTTACAAATAACGTAATAAAAATAATTAATTTATATTATGAAAACATTGTTTTTTTATTATGGGGAATGTATGCAAAAAAAAAAAATGTTTTGATAACATCAAAACATTTAATATTAACTACATCACATCCTTCACCTTTATCATTTTATAAGGGATTTTATTTTTGTAAACATTTTTCTAAAACAAATAAATATTTAATTCTAAACAAAAAAAAACCGATTAACTGGAATATAAAATTAATAAAATAATATATACATTATATTACAATATATTTCTAAATATAGAATTAATTTATAATAAATTTTTAAAATTAGTAATTAAAATATTTTTTATATAAAATACATAAAATAAAAATAATTTATAAGGGAAAATAATGAAAAATGTAGGATTTATTGGTTGGAGAGGAATGGTAGGTTCTGTTCTTATAAAAAGAATGATAAAAAAAAAAGATTTTAGTAATATTAATGCTATTTTTTTTTCTACTTCACAATATGGTAAACTTATACCTCATTTTTATATAAAAAATAAATTTTTAAAATTAGAAAATGCTTATAGTTTTGAAAAATTATTTGAATTAGATATAATTTTAACATGTCAAGGAAGTGAATATACAAATAAAATTTATTTTCAATTACGTAAAATAGGTTGGAAAGGATATTGGATAGATGCAGCTTCTAATTTAAGAACTTTAAATGAATCTGTTATTGTTTTAGATCCTATTAATTTACAACATATAAAAAAAAAACTAGATTCAGGTATAAAAACATTTGTTGGAGGTAATTGTACTGTTAGTTTAATGTTAATGGCTTTAGGTGGTTTATTTAAAAATAATTTAATTGATTGGATTTCTGTTTCTACTTATCAAGCTGCATCCGGTGCTGGTTCAAAATTTATGAAAGAACTTATATTACAAATGGAATATATATACCAAAAAATATCTTCTTTAATCAATGATTCTTCAATAAATATTTTAGATATAGAACAAGAAATTTCAGAACAAATGTATTCTTTTAACTTACCTAAACAATATTTTAAAGTTCCTTTAATTAATAGTTTAATTCCCTGGATAGACAAAAAAATAAAAAATACTGATCAAACAAAAGAAGAATGGAAAGGACAGTTTGAAACTAATAAAATTTTAAATACAAATAAAATTATTCCAATTGATAGTATTTGTGTAAGAATACCTACTTTACGTTCACATAGTCAATCATTTACAATTAAATTAAATAAAAATTTATCAGTAAATAATATCAAAAGTATTATTAATGAAAATAATAGTTGGGTTAAAATTATATCAAATAATTTTGATGAAACTATCAAATTTCTTACACCTTCTTTTGTTAGTGGAAAATTAGACATTAATGTAGGAAGAATAAAAAAATTAAATATAGACAAAAATTGTTTTTCTATTTTTTCCGTAGGAGATCAATTATTATGGGGCGCTTCAGAACCATTAAGAAGAATGTTAAAATTATTAATTTAATTTTTTTTAAAAAAAATTAACTTGTTTTTTTTTATTAAAAGTAATATTTTATATAAAATAAGATAAATAAATTATCTTATTTTATATATAAAATTTTAATGTGTTAAAAATTATTAATATTGTTAAAAAATTTTGGAGAAAAAATGAAATTTTTTACTAAAAAAAAATCAATGTTTATTATATTAATTTTAAGTATTTGTTTAAATATATTTAATGCAAATGCATCTACATTAAAAAATGTATCATGGTGGAAAAATAAAGAAAAAACCGAAAAAATTACAAAAAAAAAATATAATATAGAAAATAAAAAACAAAAAAAATTTTTTAAAAACGATAACGATAAAATTGCATATTCTTTAGGAATAACAATAGGAAAATACTTAACACGTACATTCCAAATACAAAAAAAATTAAAAATAGTATTAAATAGGAAATTTATTCTTCAAGGTGTATCTGATGCACTTGATAAAAAATATAAACTTTCTAATAATGAAATTGATAGAGTACTTCAGTTATATGACGCCAATGTAAAAGCTTTTAGTCCTGATGAAATTCAAGAAGAAATTAAAAATAATGGTAATATAGGTAAAAAATATATTCAAAAAATCTTAAAAGAAAAAGGTTTTAAAAAAACAAATACTGGATTAGTGTATAAAATACATAAAATTGGTAGTGGTAAAAAAATTACTAATAATAATCAAATAATTGTTATAAAATATACAGGAAAATTAATCGATGGTACTGAATTTGATAGTACTGAAAAAAATAAACCTTTATCTATATGTTTAAAACAAGTAATATCAGGTTGGAAAGAAGGTTTAAAATATATCAAAAAAGGTGGTAAAATAACATTAATTATTCCTCCAAAATTAGCTTATGGTTTAGAAATTATTTCTAGTATACCAGCAAATTCAACTTTAAGATTTGAAATTGAACTTTTAGACATAAAAAATTCAGTATCTAGTTAAAAAACTATAACATAATAAATTAAAATAATTTTTATTTATAAAAATTATATATAAATATAAAAAAATATTTTAGGATTTTCGTTTTTAATATGATCTTTGTAATATTTATAACAACAGCTCCATATAACACACAGAATTCTTATTCTGCATATTCATTTATTAAAGCAGTAATAGAAGAGAAACAAATAGTAAAAGATATATTTTTTTACAGTGATGGTGTTTCTAACTCTAATAAAAATATTTATTTTAGTGAAAATGAATTTAATTTAATTAATCATTGGAAAAAATTAAATATAAAATATCATATAAATTTATATTTATGCATTACCTCTGCACAAAAAAGAGGTTTAATAACAAAAAATAACTATTATAAAAATAGTTTATTAAATCATAAAAAAAAATATGATATTATTGATGATACATTTAAAATAACTACTTTAAGTACATTTACAAGATCTATATTAACTTGTGATCGTTTAGTCCAATTTTAATGAATAAAATAGCATTTATATTTACAAAATCTCCATATGGTAATTTTATCGGTAAAGAGGGACTCGATATAATTCTTTCTATATCCTCATTCACTGAGGATATAGCTTTATTTTTTATAGGAGATGGAATTTTACAAATATATTATAAACAAAATACAAAAAATTTTTTATTAAATAATTATAATATTAGTTTTAATATTTTAAAACTTTGTAATATTAATAATTATTATATTTGTTCAAAATCTATAAAAAATTTAGGAATGGAAAATAATAAAAAAAATCATTGGATTTTGCCTATTAAAATTATAAATCCTTTAATATGGAAAAAAAAAATTGATAATTATGATATAATTATCAACTTCTAATTTAATAAATATATTATTCTATATGTTATATACCTTATTCAGTTCTCCAACATCTTGTAATTTTTCTTTATTATTAAATATTTTAAATAAAAATGATGATCTACTCCTTATCCAGGATGGAGTATTAGCTGGATTAAAAAATAGTTTATATATTAAAAAAATTATTAAAATCAAACAAAAAATGAAACTATTAATTTTTGCTATAAATAATGATATATTAGCTAGAGGTTTAAATTCAGATATTTCAGATAAAATTATACGAATAGATTACAAAAAATTTGTTTATTTAATAATAAAACATCAAAAACAAATAGTATGGTAATTTTAAATCTTAATAAATTAAATTATTTTAGGTTAGGAAAATATGGCAACAATTAATCAATTAGTTCGTAAAAATAGATCTCGTAAAATTATTAAAACTAATGTCCCAGCTTTAAATTTTTGTCCACAAAAAAGAGGAGTTTGTACAAAAGTTTATACAACAACTCCTAAAAAACCTAATTCTGCTTTAAGAAAAGTATGTAGAGTAAGATTAACAAATGGTTTCGAAGTAACTTCTTATATTTCAGGTGAAGGACATAATTTACAAGAACATTCTGTAATTTTAATTAGAGGAGGAAGAGTAAAAGATCTTCCTGGAGTTAGATATCATACTATTAGAGGTACTTTAGATTGTATTGGCGTTAAAGATCGTAAAAAAGGAAGATCAAAATATGGTGTTAAAAAACCTAAATAATATGAATAAATATTTTTTACAAATTAATCATATTAAATTTTCTAAATTATTGGAGTAAATATTATGCCTCGTAGACGTATAGTTAGTCAACGAAAAATATCACCAGATCCTCAATTTGAGTCAGATTTATTAGCTAAATTTATTAATATAATTATGGTAAATGGTAAAAAATCTATTGCAGAATTTATTGTTTATTCAGCTTTAAATAAAGTTACAAAAAAAATAGGTAAAAAAGAAATAGATATTTTTTTAAATGCATTAGAAAATATTAAACCTGTAGTAGAAGTAAAATCAAGAAGAGTAGGTGGTTCAACTTATCAAGTACCAGTAGAAATAAGACCTACTAGAAGAAATACTTTAGCTATACGCTGGTTAGTTAATTCTGCAAGAAAAAGACAAGAAAAATCTATGATTCTAAAATTAACTAATGAAATACTAGATGCTTTAGAAAATAAAGGAAATGCTGTTAAAAAAAAAGAAGAAATACACAAAATGGCTGAAGCTAATAAAGCATTTGCTCATTATCGTTGGTAAAAAAAATAATTATAAAAATTTAAATATTTTTAATTAAAATAAAAATGAATCAATTAATCAATAATATATGTTGTGACTAAATCAATATTTTTTATTAAAAATCATATTTAATATTATTTAATAATTTTTATCTATAAGATAGAGGAATAATATATGAGTCGTATAACTCCTATAAAACGATATCGTAATATTGGTATTAGCGCACATATTGATGCCGGTAAAACTACTACAACTGAAAGAATTTTATTTTATACTGGAGTAAATCATAAAATAGGGGAAGTACATGATGGTGCAGCTACAATGGATTGGATGGAGCAAGAACAAGAAAGAGGTATTACTATTACTTCTGCAGCTACAACAGCATTTTGGTCAGGAATGTTTAATCAATATAAATCACATAGAATAAATATTATTGATACTCCAGGACATGTAGATTTTACAATTGAAGTAGAACGTTCCATGAGAGTATTAGATGGTGTAGTTATGATTTATTGTGCTGTAGGTGGGGTGCAACCCCAATCAGAAACAGTATGGCGACAAGCTAATAAATATAAAGTACCTAGAATTGCTTTTATAAATAAAATGGACAGAATGGGCGCAAATTTTGTAAAAGTTATAAAACAAATACAAAATAATTTATTAACAGAAGCAATACCGTTACAATTACCTATTGGATCTGAAGAACGATTTACTGGCGTAATTGATTTAATACAGATGAAAGCATTAAATTGGAGTGAAAAAAATCAAGGAATTAATTGTAATTATATTAATATACCTAAAAATATGGAAAAAGAAGTTCAAATATGGCATCAAAAATTAATAGAAACAGCAGTAGAATCTGATGAAATATTATTAGAAAAATATTTAAATGGTAATAAAATATCTATAAAAGAAATAAAATTTGCTTTAAGGAAAAGAGTTTTAAATAATGAAATTACTTTAATTACATGTGGATCAGCTTTTAAAAATAAAGGAGTACAAGCATTATTAGATGCGATAATTGATTATTTACCATCTCCTAGAGATATTCCTCCCATTCAAGGAATATCTAATAATAAAAGTATATCAATACGTAATACTGATGATAATGAATTATTTTCAGCATTAGCTTTTAAAATAGCTAATGATCCTTTTGTTGGGAACTTAACTTTTTTTAGAGTATATTCTGGAACGGTTAGTAGTGGAGAAATTATATATAATTCGATAAAAAAACAAAAAGAACGTATTGGTCGAATAGTTCAAATGCATGCTAATAAAAGAGAAGAAATTAAAAAAGTTTATGCAGGAGATATAGCTGCTGCTATTGGATTAAAAAATGTAACAACAGGAGATACATTATGTGATATTAATAAATGTATTATTCTTGAAACAATGGATTTCCCTGAACCTGTTATTTCTATTGCTATAGAACCTAAAACTAAAATAGATCAAGAAAAAATGGGTTTAGCTTTAAATCGTCTTGTTAAAGAAGATCCTTCTTTAAAAACTTGGACTGATAAAGAAACTAATCAAACTATTATAGCAGGAATGGGTGAATTACATTTAGAAATAATTGTAGATAGAATGAAAAGAGAATTCAATATATCTGCTAAAATTGGGAAACCTCAAGTTTCTTATCGTGAGACTATACAAAATAGTATTACTAATGTAGAGGGTAAATATATAAAACAAACAGGTGGAAGAGGACAATATGGTCATGTTGTAATAGATCTTTCCCCATTAAAAACTCCAAAAAATAATACAGGTTATTTATTTACTAATGATATAAAAGGTGGTGTAATACCTAATGAATATATATCGGCTATAGATAAAAGTATTCAAGAACAACTAAAATCAGGTCCTATGGCAAATTATCCTGTAGTAAATATTGCTGTTAGACTTCATTATGGATCTTATCATGATGTAGATTCTTCTGAATTAGCTTTTAAATTAGCTGCAGCTATTGCATTTAAAAATGCTTTTAAAAAAGCTAATCCTATTTTACTTGAACCTATAATGAAGGTAGAAATTGAAACACCTGAAGAATATATGGGAGATGTTATTGGGGATTTAAATCGTAGAAGAGGAATTATAGAAGGTATGGATAATATCCCTACTGGAAAAACCATTAGGGCTTGTGTGCCATTATCCGAAATGTTTGGTTATGCTACTGATTTACGTTCTTATAGTCAAGGAAGAGCATCTTATACCATGGAATTTTTAAAATATACTGAAGCACCTAATAGTATTACAAAAGTAATTATTGAATCTAGATCTAAATTATAAGAATTAATTAAATAATAACTATATATTTTTAAAATTTATTAGAAGGATATTATCTTGTGTCTAAAGAAAAATTTAAACGTTCTAAACCTCATATTAATGTAGGTACTATAGGACATGTTGATCACGGGAAAACAACATTAACAGCAGCTATAACAACTGTTTTATCAAAAAAATATGGTGGTTCTGCAAAAGCTTTTGACCAAATTGATAATGCACCAGAAGAAAAAGCAAGAGGTATAACTATAAATACATCTCATGTTGAATATGATACAAAATATCGTCATTATGCTCATGTTGATTGTCCAGGACATGCAGATTATGTAAAAAACATGATTACAGGAGCTGCTCAAATGGATGGAGCAATATTAGTAGTTGCAGCAACAGATGGACCTATGCCACAAACAAGAGAACATATTTTATTAGCTAGACAAGTAGGAGTCCCTTATATTATAGTATTTCTTAATAAATGTGATTTAGTTAATGATGAAGAATTGTTAGAATTAGTAGAAATGGAAGTACGTGATTTATTAACACATTATAATTTTCCTGGAGATACAACTCCTATTATTCAAGGATCTGCTTTAAAAGCATTAGAAGGAGATAAAGTATGGGAAAAAAAAATTATTGAATTATCTAATGAATTAGATAATTATATACCAAATCCTATAAGAAAAATTGATAAACCTTTCTTATTGCCGATAGAAGACGTTTTTTCTATTTCAGGACGAGGTACTGTAGTAACTGGAAGAGTAGAAAGAGGTATTATAAAAGTAGGAGAAGAAGTAGAAATTATAGGTATTAGAAATACTATTAAATCTATTTGTACTGGAGTAGAAATGTTTCGTAAATTACTAGATGAGGGACGTGCTGGTGAAAATGTAGGCATTTTACTCCGAGGTATTAAAAGAGAAGATATAGAAAGAGGTCAAGTTTTAGCAAAACCAGGATCAATTACACCACATACAAAATTTGAAGCAGAAGTTTATATCTTATCAAAAGATGAAGGTGGAAGACATACAGCCTTTTTTAAAGGATATCGTCCTCAATTCTATTTTAGAACTACAGATGTTACAGGCACTATAGAATTACCATCTAATATTGAAATGGTAATGCCTGGAGATAACATCAATATGATTGTAACATTAATTCATCCTATAGCTATGTCTAATGGTTTACGTTTTGCTATTCGTGAAGGAGGACGTACTGTAGGAGCAGGTGTAGTTACAAAAGTATTAAAATAGATATATTATAAAAGAAGATAAGGGAAAATTATATATTCCCTTTGATTCTTTTTTTATTCTGATTTTAAATATTAAATAAATTATTAGTAAAATATATCTATATAATTTATATATATTCTATATAAGTATTTTTTGGTTAATATATAATGAATATTATAAAATTTAAAAAAAATATAACGGTTTTTATTAAATGGATTATCAGTATAATTTTGTTAACTATTATTATAGTATGTAATACTATTTATCAAAAAATGAATTTATTTATTCGTTTAATTTTATCTTTTTTTATATTAACTTTAATGATTTTTATTATTTTATCTACAAATAAAGGTAAAAATTTATTATCTTTTATATATAATGCACGCATAGAAACTTATAAAGTTATATGGCCTTCTTATAAAGAAACTTGGCATACAGCTTTAATTATAACTATTATTGTTATAATAATGTCATGTTTACTTTATATATTAGATAATTTTTTAATCTATGTAATATCATATTTAACTGGAACGAGGTCATAAAATGGATAAATCTTTAAAAAAAAAATGGTATGTTATTCAAGCTCGTTCTGGTTTTGAACAACGTGTAGTTAAATCATTAAAAGAATATATTAAAATTCATAATATGAAATATTTATTTGGTAAAATTTTAGTACCTACTGAAGCTATAATTGAAATACGTAGAGGACAAAAATATAGAAGTGATCGTAAGTTCTTTCCGGGATATATATTAATACATATGATAATGAAAGAATTAAGTTGGTATTTAGTACGTAGTGTACCAAAAGTTTTAGGTTTTATCGGTGGAACATCTGATAATCCGTCTCCTATAAGTGATAAAGAAGTAAATATTATTATTGAACGTCTACAAAAAATTGGTGATAAACCTAGACCAAAAACAATATTTGAACCAGGAGAAATGATTAGAGTTAAAGATGGTCCTTTTTCTGATTTTAATGGCATAGTAGAAGAAGTAGATTATGAAAAAAATAGATTAAAAGTTTCAGTATCAATTTTTGGTAGATCTACTCCTGTAGATCTAGATTTTAGACAAGTAGAAAAAGGATAAAATAATTTTAAAAAATTATATGTTCTAGATATTTTTTATTATAATTATTAATTAATAGAGATTTTTTATGATTAAAAAAATTAAAACTTATGTAAAATTACAAGTTCCAGCTGGTAATGCTAATCCTAGTCCTCCTATAGGTCCGGCATTAGGACAACATGGTATAAATATTATGAACTTTTGTAAAAATTTTAATTTAAAAACTAATAATTTAGAAAAAGGAATGCCTATACCAGTAATTATTACAATTTATGTTGATAAAACTTTTACATTTATAACTAAAACTCCTCCAGTATCTGCATTAATAAAAAAATTTTTAGGGATAAAAAAAGGAGCTAATAAACCGAAAAAAGATAAAATTGGAACAATTACACATGACCAAATTCGTGAAATTGCAAAAATAAAATATATTGACATGAATGGGACTAATATTGAATCTATGATGTCTTCTATAAAAGGGACTGCTATATCAATGGGTTTAATTATTCAGGATTAAAATATTATGATAAAATTAACAAAAAGAATGAAATTAATTCATGAAAATATAAACATTAAAAAACAATTTTCTATTATAAAAGCTATTAATAATCTTAAAACTTTAAGTAAAGTTAAATTTATTGAAAGTATTGATATTGCTATTGTTTTAGGTATAAATCCTAAAAAAACTGAACAAAATATTAGAGGAAGTGTATCCTTACCCTATGGTACTGGAAAAAATATTAAAATAGCAGTTTTTGCCGATGGTAAAGAAGCAATACAAGCTAAAAAACTAGGAGTGAAATTAGTTGGGATGGATGATCTATCAAAAAAAATTATTAATGGTGAAAAAAATTTTGATATAGTTATCTCTACTCCAGAAGCTATGGATTTAGTAATTAAATTAGGACCTATTTTAGGACCTAAAGGATTAATGCCTAATCCTAAATTAGGTACAATCACAAATAATATAGATAAAACAATTAAAAAGATACGTGACGGACAAATTAATTTTCGTAATGATAAAAATGGAATTATTCATACTACTATTGGTAAAATTAATTTTGAAAGTAAAAAAATTAAAGAAAATTTAAAAAGTTTATTGAAAATTTTAAAAAAATATAAACCAGTACAATTAAAAAATAACTTTTTTAAAAAAATATATATATCTTCTACTATGGGTTTATCTTTAGATATTACTAAAGATTGTATTAATTTAATTAATTAATATTTTTCTTTACAATAAAAAATAAATATATTATAGTCATAATTTTTAATAAAAAATTAAAATTTTAATCGTTTTATATTATAAATTATAATAATTCTTGTTTTATAAAATTTAGGAGTGCAATAATCTTATAATGTCATTAAATATTAAAAAAAAAAAAATGATTGTTGCAAAAATGAGTAAAATAAATAAACGTGCTTTATCAGTTGTTATTGCTAATTTTTGTGGTGTTAATAATAATAATTTAAATAAATTAAGAAAAAAAAGTAAAAATAAAAATGTTACTATAAATATTATAAGAAATAAATTATTAAAATTAATTATCAAAGGTAGTAGTTTTGAATGTTTAGATTCTTTAATACATGGTCCTATATTAGTAGCTTATTCGTTTAAACATCCTGGTTCTGCGGCTCGTTTACTAAAAAAATTTAGTAAATTAGATAATAATTTAATAATTAAAGCAGCATCATTTAATAATAAAATAATAAATAGTGAAAATATTGATTTTTTAGCTGAATTACCTACATATAAAGAAGCTATTATACGTTTTTTACTAATTATAAAAGATATTTCTATAGGTAGATTTTATAGAATCTTAATTGCGATTAAAAATATAAAATAAATTAATTTATTTATATACAAAATTCTTATTATTTTAGGAAGATAAAATGGCCATAACCAAAAAACAAATCATAGAAGCTATAGAATCAATGTCTATTATGGATATAATGGATTTAATCAATTCTATGGAAAAAAAATTTGGTGTTTCTAGTGTAATAACAAGTAAACAAGATAATAATCAACAAGAAGAAAAAAAAGAAGAACAAACTGAATTTAGTATACATCTTAAAAATATAGGAAATAA
The DNA here is from genome assembly GCF_012569285.1 of Enterobacteriaceae endosymbiont of Donacia proxima. Lineage (NCBI taxonomy): Bacteria > Pseudomonadati > Pseudomonadota > Gammaproteobacteria > Enterobacterales > Enterobacteriaceae > Enterobacteriaceae endosymbiont of Donacia proxima. Next base: position 327,392 of record NZ_CP046198.1, on the reverse strand, counting down.
TAAGATTTCCGTTATAAAAACTGTTAGAAATATTTTAAATTTAGGATTAAAAGAAGCTAAAGATTTAGTAGAATCAGCTCCTGTAGTATTAAAAGAATCTATTTCTAAACAAGAAGCATTAGATTTAGAATCTAAATTAAAAATTTCTGGAGCAGAGATAGAAATTAAATAATTTTATAAAAATTTAAATAAAAACTTATTTATAAATATCTATAAAATAAATATTAATTTAATTAAATTGTTTAATTTATCAGATAACTGAGGAACCATATGGTTTATTCTCAAACTGAAAAAAAACGTATTCGTAAAGATTTTGGAAAAAGGTCTCAAGTTTTAAATATTCCATATTTACTTTCTATCCAAATAGATTCATTTAAAAAATTTATAACACAAGATCCTACAGGACAGTATGGTTTAGAAGCTGCATTTAAAAGTATTTTCCCTATTACCAGTTATAGTGGAAATGCTAAATTAGAATATTTAAATTATAATTTAGGAAAATCACTTTTTACTATGAAAGAATGTCATATTAGAGGAATGACATATTCAGCTCCTATAAAAGTAAAATTAAGATTAATTATTTATGATAAAGAAAAACCAGGATTACCTATTAAAAATATAAAAGAGCAAGAAGTATATATGGGAGAAATACCATTAATGACAAAAAATGGTACTTTTATAGTTAATGGTATTGAACGTGTAGTAGTTTCACAATTACATAGAAGTCCTGGAGTTTTTTTTGATAGTGATAAAGGAAAAACTCATTCATCAGGAAAAATATTATATAATGCTCGTATTATTCCTTATAGAGGATCTTGGTTAGATTTCGAGTTTGACTCTAAAGATAATATTTTTGTACGTATAGATAGAAAGAGAAAATTACCAGTTACAGTTATTCTACGTGCTTTAGGTTATGATGTGGAAGAAATATTAAATATTTTTTTTAAAAAAAATATTTATAAAATAAAAGGGAAACAAATTACATTAAAATTAATACCGGATAGATTAAGAGGAGAAACAGCATTTTTTGATATTAAAAATAATGATATTATATATATAGAAAAAGGAAAAAGAATTACTCTACGTCACATTAATCATTTAAAAAATGATAATATTAAATATATTAATATACCTATAGAGTATATGGTAAATAAAATAGTTATTAAAGATTATATAGATAAAAGTACTGGTGAAGTAATTATTTCGGCAAATTATCCTTTAACGATAGATATCGTTAATAAAATTTTTCATAATCAAAATATTATCGAAACAATTTTTACTAATGATTTAGATCATGGATCTTATATATCTGAAACATTAAAATTAGATAGTACAACTAATCGTTTAGATGCTTTAATAGAAATTTATAGAATGATGAGACCTGGAGAACCTCCTACAAAAGATGCTGCAGAACTTTTATTTAAAAAATTATTTTTCGTCGAAGATCGTTATGATTTATCTCCCGTAGGGAGAATGAAATTTAATCGTTCATTATTACGTCAAAATATTTTTGGTCCTGGAATTTTAAATAAAGAAGATATTATAGATGTTATTAAAAAATTAATTACCATTCGTGATGGTAACGGAAGTATTGATGATATTGATCATTTAGGTAATAGAAGAATTCGTTCTATTGGAGAAATGGCAGAAAATCAATTTCGTATAGGTTTAATTCGTGTAGAAAGAGCTGTTAAAGAAAGATTATCTTTAGGCGATTTAGAAACTTTAATGCCTCAAGATATGATAAATGCCAAACCTATTTCTGCAGCTTTAAAAGAATTTTTTTGTTCTAGTCAATTATCACAATTTATGGATCAAAATAATCCATTATCAGAAATTACACATAAAAGACGTATTTCTGCTTTAGGTCCAGGTGGTTTAACTAGAGAAAGAGCAGGATTTGAAGTTAGAGATGTTCATCCTACACATTATGGTAGAGTATGTCCTATAGAAACACCTGAAGGACCTAATATTGGTTTAATTAATTCGTTATCAGTCTATGCAAGAACAAATGAATATGGATTTTTAGAAACACCTTATAGATTAGTTAAAAATGGATATGTTACTGATAAAATTAATTATTTATCTTCTATAGAAGAAGGTAATTTTATTATTGCTCAAGCTAATACTAATATAGATAAAAATAAATATATTATTGATGATTTTATTACATGTCGTTATAAAGGTGAAGCAGGTTTTTTTAAAAAAGAACAAATCCATTATATGGATGTTTCTACACAACAAATTGTTTCTGTAGGTGCTTCTTTAATTCCTTTTTTAGAACATGATGATGCTAATCGTGCATTAATGGGTGCTAATATGCAAAGGCAAGCGGTGCCTACACTAAAAACAGAAAAACCATTAGTAGGAACTGGTATGGAACGAGTTGTAGCTGTAGATTCTGGTGTAACCGTTATTGCTAAAAATTCTGGGATTATAAAATATATAGATTCTACACGTATCTTTATAAAAAGAAATGATATTATTGATAATAATATCGATATCTATTATTTAGAAAAATATATAAGATCAAATCAAAATACATGCATAAATCAAACACCATGTGTTCATTTAGATGAATATGTAAAGAAAGGTGATGTATTAGCTGATGGTCCTGCTACCGATTTAGGAGAGTTAGCATTAGGTCAAAATATGAGAGTAGCTTTTATGCCATGGAATGGATATAATTTTGAAGATTCTATTTTATTATCTGAAAAAATTGTTCAAAAAGATAAATTTACTACTATACATATACAAGAATTATCTTGTATATCACGTGATACAAAATTAGGACCAGAAGAAATTACATCTGATATACCAAATGTAAATGAATCTTCTTTAACTAAATTAGACGAATGTGGAATAGTATATATTGGCGCTGAAGTACAAAATGGAGATATTCTTGTAGGTAAAATAACTCCTAAAGGAGAAACTCAATTATCACCAGAAGAAAAATTATTACGTGCGATTTTTGGTGAAAAAGCTTCTGATGTAAAAGATACTTCTTTAAGAGTGCCTAACGGCATGAATGGAACTGTAATTGATGTACAAATTTTTACACGAGATGGTGTAAAAAAAGATAAAAGAACTCTAGAAATAGAAGAAATGCAATTTAAACAAATTCAAAAAAATTTATTAGCTGAACAAAAAATTTTTGAAAAAAATATACTTTTAAATATAAAAAATTTTTTATTAAAAAAAAATATTGTTAATAATATTGAAAATATTAATATTAATTTTATTAATTCTCTTTCCGTTAAAAACGAAAAAAATCAAAAAAAATTAAATTATTTTATTGAAAAATATAAAGAAATAAAAAAAAATTTTAAAAAAAAAATAGAATTAGAAAAAATTAAAATTACACAAGGAAATGATTTAGCTCCCGGTATTTTAAAAATTATTAAAGTAAATTTAGCTGTTAAAAGACAAATACAACCAGGAGATAAAATGGCAGGAAGACATGGTAATAAAGGAGTTATTTCTAAAATTTGTCCTGTAGAAGATATGCCTTATGATGGAGATGGTATTCCGATTGATATTGTATTAAATCCTTTAGGTGTACCTTCTCGAATGAATATAGGACAAATTTTAGAAACTCATTTAGGTATGGCTGCCAAAGGCATCGGAAATAAAATTCGTAGTTTACTAGAAGAAAAAAAAAATATAGAAAAAATTCGTTTATTTCTTAATAAAGCCTATAGTATAGGTAATAATATACGTCAAAATGTAAATTTAAATAATTTTACTGATAAAGAAATTCTTTTATTGGCAAATAATTTAAAAAAAGGGATGCCTATTGCTACACCAGTATTTGATGGAGCTCATGAAGAAGAAATTAAAGAGTTGTTAAAATTATCTGATTTACCAGTTTCTGGGCAAATAAAATTATATGATGGACGTACAGGAGAAGCTTTTGAAAGACCAGTTACTGTAGGATACATGTATATGTTAAAATTAAATCATTTAGTGGATGATAAAATGCATGCTAGATCTACAGGTTCATATAGTCTTGTAACACAACAACCATTAGGTGGAAAAGCTCAATTTGGAGGACAAAGATTTGGTGAGATGGAAGTTTGGGCTTTAGAAGCATATGGAGCTGCATATACTTTACAAGAAATGTTAACAATTAAATCAGATGATGTAAATGGTAGAACTAAAATGTATAAAAATATAGTTGATGGAAATCATCAAATGAATGCTGGTATTCCAGAATCTTTTAATGTATTACTTAAAGAAATACGTTCATTAGGTTTAAATATTAATTTAGAAAAAAAATAATTAATACTTACTTTAAAGTATAAAATTTACTAGTAATAGTATAATTGAGGTAAGAAATTTGTGAAAGATTTATTTAATTTTTTAAAATCAAAAAATAAGATAGAAGAATTTGATTCAATAAAACTTTCTCTAGCTTCTTCTGATATGATAAAATCTTGGTCTTTTGGAGAAGTAAAAAAACCTGAAACGATTAATTATCGTACTTTTAAACCTGAAAGAGATGGTTTATTTTGCGCTCGTATTTTTGGTCCTATTAAAGATTACGAATGTTTATGTGGTAAATATAAACGTTTAAAACATAGGGGTGTTGTTTGTGAAAAATGTGGAGTTGAAGTTACACAAACAAAGGTAAGAAGAGATAGAATGGGGCATATAGAATTAGCTTCTCCAATTGCACATATATGGTTTTTAAAATCATTACCTTCTAGAATTGGATTATTACTTAACATGCCATTAAGAGATATAGAAAAAGTTTTATATTTTGAATCATATGTCGTTGTAGAAGAAGGTATGTCATCTTTAGAAAAAAAACAAATCTTATCTGAAGAACAATATTTAAATTTATTAGAAGAATTTGGGAATGAATTTGAAGCAAAAATGGGTGCAGAAGCAATACAATATTTGCTAAAGAATATTGATTTAAAAAAAGAATGTAAATTATTACGTAATGAATTATATAATACTAATTCAGAAACTAAAAGAAAAAAAATCGGTAAAAGAATAAAATTACTAGAATCTTTTATATATTCAGGTAATAAACCAGAATGGATGATTATGAATATATTACCTGTATTACCTCCTGATTTAAGACCTTTAGTTCCTTTAGACGGAGGTAGATTCGCAACATCAGATTTAAATGATTTATATAGAAGAGTTATAAATCGTAATAATAGATTAAAACGTTTGTTAGAATTATCAGCTCCTGATATTATAATAAAAAACGAAAAAAGAATGTTACAAGAAGCAGTAGATGCATTATTAGATAATGGTAGAAGAGGTAAAGCAATTATAGGTTCTAATAAACGTCCATTAAAATCATTAGCAGATATGATTAAAGGAAAACAAGGAAGATTTAGACAAAATTTATTAGGTAAAAGAGTTGATTATTCAGGAAGATCTGTTATAACAGTTGGCCCTTATTTACATCTGCATCAATGTGGTTTACCTAAAAAAATGGCATTAGAATTATTTAAACCATTTATATATAGTAAATTAGAAATTAGAGGATTTGCAACTACTATTAAATCTGCAAAAAAAATGGTTGAAAAAGAAGAATCAATAGTATGGGATATTTTAGACGAGGTAATTAAAGAACATCCTGTTTTACTAAATAGAGCTCCTACATTACATCGATTAGGGATACAAGCATTTGAACCACTTTTAATCGAAGGTAAAGCTATACAATTACATCCTTTAGTATGTGCCGCTTATAATGCTGATTTTGACGGAGATCAAATGGCAGTACATGTTCCTTTAACATTAGAAGCACAGTTAGAAGCAAGAATTTTAATGATGTCTACTAATAATATTTTATCTCCAGCAAATGGAGAGCCAATTATTGTTCCATCTCAAGATGTAGTATTGGGAATATATTATATGACTAAAGATAAAGTTAATGCAAATGGAGAAGGAATGATATTAACAGGCCCTAAAGAAGCTGAACGTGTTTATAATATAGGACAAGCTGATTTACATGCTTGTGTGAAAGTAAAAATTAAAGAATTTAATAAAGATTTAATAACAAATAAATGGATTAAAAATAATATTATTGTCAAAACAACTATTGGAAGAGCAATTTTTTGGAATCAAGTACCTAAAGGTATACCATACCATATGATAAATAAAACTTTAGGGAAAAAAGACATTTCTCAAGTTTTAAATACATGTTATAGAATCTTAGGGTTAAAATCTACAGTTATTTTTGCAGATCAAATTATGTATACTGGTTTTTATTATGCAGCTAAATCAGGTGCTTCTGTAGGTATAGATGATATTATTATACCCCAAAATAAAACTGAAATTATTAATGAAGCAGAATCTGAAGTTAATGAAATACAAGAACAATTTCAATCTGGTCTTGTTACTGCAGGCGAAAGATATAATAAAGTTATTGATATTTGGGCTGCAGCAAATGAAAAAGTATCGAAAGCTATGATGAAAAATTTATCCATTGAAAAAATAACTGATAAAGATGGTTCCATAATTAAACAAAGTTCTTTCAATAATATTTTTATGATGGCAGATTCTGGGGCTAGAGGTTCGGCGGCTCAAATTAGACAATTAGCTGGTATGAGAGGTTTAATGGCGAAACCCGATGGTTCAATTATTGAAACTCCCATTATTGCTAATTTTAGAGAAGGATTAAATGTTTTACAATACTTTATTTCTACTCATGGAGCGAGAAAAGGATTAGCCGATACTGCTTTAAAAACAGCAAATTCTGGATATTTAACAAGAAGATTAGTAGATGTAGCACAAGATTTAGTCATAACAGAAGATGATTGTTTAACTTTAAATGGGATTAAAATTTCCTCCATTATCACTGGAAAAGAGATAAAAGAATCATTAAGAGAAAGGGTTTTAGGACGAGTTACTGCAGAAAATATTTATAAAAAAGACAGTAAAACTATTCTTATTTGTAGAAATACATTATTAAATGAAAAATATTGTAATATGTTAGAACAACATTCTATTGATAATATTAAAGTACGTTCTGTCGTTAGTTGTGAAACTAATTTTGGTGTATGTTCATATTGTTATGGACGTGATTTAGCTCGAGGACATATTATAAATAAAGGAGAAGCAATAGGAGTGATTGCTGCTCAATCAATAGGTGAACCAGGTACACAATTAACAATGCGTACATTCCATATTGGAGGTGCAGCATCACGATCAGCAACAGAATCTAATATTCAAATTAAAAATAATGGAATTATAAAATTAGTAAATGTAAAATCAGTAATTAATTTTGTTCAAAAATTAGTAGTTATTTCTAGAAATGCTGAATTAAAAATTATTAATAGTTTAAATAAAATTATAGAAAGTTATAAAATACCATATGGTGCTATCATAACAAAAAAAAATGGGTCCGATGTTAAATCAGGAGAAATAGTTTCATATTGGGATCCTCATACTATGCCGATTATTACAGAAGTAAAAGGTAAAATTAAATTTATTGACATGATAGAGGGACAAACAATTATAAAACAAACTGATGATTTAACTGGATTAGCCTCAATTGTTGTATTAGATACTTCTGAAAGACCTTTTATTAGTAAAGATTTTAGACCTATGATCAAAATTATTAATCATAATAATGAAGATATAATCATATCTGGGAATGATATGCCAGCACATTATTTTTTACCTAATAAATCTATTATACATCTAAAAGATGGTAGTTATGTTAATGCAGGTGATGTTTTAGCAAAAGTACCTCAAGATTCAGGTGGCACTAAAGATATTACTGGAGGACTTCCTAGAGTAGCAGATTTATTTGAAGCAAGAAAACCTAAAGATGCGGCTATTTTGGCAGAAATTAGTGGTATTATTTCATTCGGAAAAGAAACAAAAGGTAAAAGAAGAATAATCATTACTCCTATTGATTCAAATATTAAAACACATGAAGAAATGATACCAAAATGGAGACAACTTAATGTATTTGAAAGTGAATTAATAAATAAAGGAGATATTATTTCTGATGGTCCTGAATCTCCACATGATATTTTAAGATTAAGAGGTGTTAATGCTGTAACAAATTATATAATTAATGAAGTTCAAGATGTTTATAGATTACAAGGAGTCAAAATTAATGATAAACACATAGAAGTAATTGTAAGACAGATGTTGCGTAAAGCAACTATAACAAAAATGGGAGATTCTAATTTTTTAGAAGGCGAACAATTAGATGTCTCAGTAATTAAAATTACAAATAAAAAATTAAAAGAACAAGGGAAAAAAATAGCAGAATATAATCGAAATTTATTAGGAATAACAAAAGCATCATTAGCTACTTCTTCTTTTATTTCAGCTGCTTCTTTTCAAGAAACAACTAGAGTTTTAACTGAATCTTCAGTTGCTGGGAAAAGCGATGAATTAAAAGGATTAAAAGAAAACGTAATTGTAGGAAGATTAATTCCTGCAGGTACTGGTTATACTTATCATACAAATCGTCTTAATAAAAAGAAAATTAATAATAAAATAAAAAACAGTAATATTTCTTCTGCAGATTCAGCAGCTGCTAATTTAACTGAATTATTAAATGCTAATTCTAGCTAAAATAATTATAATGCGCATTATATTATAATTTTTTTTTGTTTTAAAAAATTTTTATAGTTGGATATTACATTATTTTATTATTAAAATAATAATATACATAATTATAATAATTAAAATATAAGTTTATTTTAAATAAATAATTTACCAACTTTAGCTAGTAAATGTAATTAAAAAGAAATATTTAATATTATAAAGTTTTTTATTTTTAAAAATTACTTAAAATAAAAAATTATTTATTAAATAATTTTATGATATATAAAAAAAATAAAAAATCTAAATTATGGTTAAAAAATAATTATAAAGATTTTTATATAAAAAAAGTTAAAAATAATATTAATAAATATAGATCAAGATCATGGTTTAAATTAGAACAAATAGAAAAAATAGATAAAATTTTTAAAAAAAATATGATATTAATTGATTTAGGATCATCTCCTGGAGGTTGGTCAAGTTTTGCTTCATCAAAAATTGGTAACAAAGGTAAAATTATTGCATTTGATATATTACCTATGAATTTTATTAAAAATGTTAATTTTCACCAAGGTAATATATATGATTCTATTTTTCTAAATAGAATTTTAAAAAAATTTAATAAAAAAAAAATAGATATGATTATGTCTGATTTATCACCTAATATTTCTGGTATAAAAGAAATAGATATACCACATATTATTAACCTAAATGAATCAGTATTAAATTTATGTTATTCTTATTTAAGAAATAATGGAATTTTTTTAATAAAAACTTTTCAATGTAAGGAATTTAATAAATATTATAATAAAATTAATTCTATATTTAGAATAGTAAAAATTAGAAAACCTAATGCTTCAAGATCTCAATCCAGTGAAATTTATATTGTTGCAAAAGGATATAAAAATTAATATAAAATATATTATACAGTTATAAGAGGTTACTCTTTGAAAGACATGGCAAAAAACTTAATTCTCTGGTTAGCGATGGCAGTGATATTTATATCAACTGTACAGAGTCTTAATTTAAATTCATTTAATAAAAAAGAAAGAATTTCATACACAACTTTTTTATCTGAAGTTAAAAAAAATAAAATATTTAAAATTAGTATTAATAGTAGACAAATTCATGTTTTTAGAAAAGATAGAAGTAATTATATTACATATATGCCTATATATGATCCATTGTTATTAAGAATTTTATTTTCAAAAAATGTTAAAATATTAGGAGAACCTTTACAAAAACCTAGTTTATTACTATCTATTTTTATTTCATGGTTTCCAATGTTATTATTAATCGGAATTTGGATATTTTTTATACGTCAATTACAAAATAGTAGTAAAGGTGCTTTATCTTTTGGTAAAAGTAAAGCTCAGATGTTAACTCCAGATCAAATAAAAACTACATTTAATGATTTAGCTGGATGTGATGAAGCTAAAGAAGAAGTTAAAGAACTAGTTGATTATTTAAAAGAACCAGTTAAATTTCAAAAATTAGGAGGTAAAATTCCTAAAGGAATTTTAATGATAGGTCCTCCTGGTACTGGAAAAACTTTATTAGCTAAAGCTATTGCTGGAGAATCACAAGTACCATTTTTTACTATTTCAGGTTCTGATTTTGTAGAAATGTTTGTAGGTGTAGGTGCTTCTAGAGTAAGAGATATGTTTAATCAAGCTAAAAAATCTTCTCCATGTATTATTTTTATTGATGAAATAGATGCGGTAGGAAGACAAAGAGGTGCCGGATTAGGAGGAGGACATGATGAAAGAGAACAAACATTAAACCAAATGTTAGTAGAAATGGATGGGTTTAATAATAATGAAAATGTTATTGTAATCGCAGCTACTAATCGTCCAGATGTATTAGATCCAGCACTTTTAAGACCAGGTCGTTTTGACCGTCAAGTAATAGTAGGTTTACCTGATATTAGAGGAAGAGAACAAATATTAAAAATACATATAAAAAATGTTCCTATAACTAAAGAAGTAGATCTTAAAATTTTAGCACGAGGTACACCAGGATTTTCAGGAGCTGATTTAGCAAATTTAGTAAATGAAGCAGCATTATTAGCAGCTCGTCAAAATAGTAATTCAGTTTCTATGTTAGAATTAGAAAAAGCTAAAGATAAAATTATGATGGGTACAGAAAGACGTTCTTTAGTAATGACAGAAAAACAAAAAGAAATAATTGCTTATCATGAAGCAGGACATGCAATTATAGGAAGATTAGTTCCAGATCACGATCCTGTCCATAAAGTAACTATTATTCCTCGAGGAAGAGCATTAGGAATAACATTTTTTTTACCTGAAATTGATATAATACATATTAGTCGTCAACAATTAGAAAGTAAAATTTCTACATTATATGGAGGAAGGATCGCAGAAGAAATTATTTATGGTGAAAAATATGTTTCAACAGGATCATCTAATGATATTAAAATTGCGACTAATATTGCAAGAAATATGGTAACACAATGGGGATTTTCTAAAAAATTAGGTCCTTTATTATATTTAGAAGAAGAAAGTGAAATTTTTTTAGGTAGATCAGTTACGAAAGCAAAACATATGTCTGATGAAACTGCAAAAATTATTGATCAAGAGGTAAAATATTTAATACAAGAAAATTATGATAGAGCTTTAAAAATTTTACAAAATAATATTGATATTTTACATGAAATGAAAAATACTCTTATAAAATATGAAACTATAGGATCATTGCAAATTGATGATTTAATGGCTAGAAAAAAAGTAAGACCTCCTGAATGGGATAAAAAAAAATAAAATATTTTTTAAAAAATAAATAGTTTATGATATTTTATAACATATAAAAAGAATAAAATATGAAATATCATAAATATTTTAATATATTATATATATTTATTTAATTTTTAAAATTTATTTTTTTTTAATAAAAATAAATACCTATTTAAGGCAAAATTATCGTTAAAAAAATATAAAATATATATTTAATATATATTTTTATAGTTATTTATATAAAAAACTATAAAATAATTTTAGATATCATAATATAATATTTTTATTATAAAATTTAAAAATTCTATAAATAATTATCAAATATAATATATATTTAAAAAATATTATTGGAAATAAAATAAAAATATTTTTTTTAATTTTTTAAGTATATAAATAATATAAAAAAAATTTATATTTTTTTAATTTATTAAAAATTATATTAAATATATTATTAATGTGTTTTTCATTATTTTAACATAAATTTAAAATTATTATAAATTATATAAATAATGTTATCGTATTTTTATAATTAGAATTTTATAAATTAAATAATTATTTCATTTAATGAAAAAATATTTAGAAATTCCATATAATAAAATTTAAAATATATTAACAATATTAAATTACTAAATAATTTAGTAATATATAATATATAATTATATGTTATAACAAAAGGTTCTTTATATAAAGATAAGATGAATAATATTTATATACAAATTTAAATTATTCATTTAATTTAAAATTACTTTTATATAAGTAGAATATAAATATTATTTAATATGTTTTTAAAAAAAGATTTTTTAGTAAAATATTGTAATTAAAAATTTAAAATGTTCAACTTTATTAAATAAAATTAAATTGAAAATATTTTTTAAAAAAAGAAATATTAAATATTATTATCAATATAAATTATGATTTAATATCATGATATTGATTTATTTAATTAAAAAATTTAAATATAATTTTTATTTTAATAAAAATTTTTTTAAAAAATTTTAGTTTTAAAATAATTATTTAATTTATAAAAAAAATATAAAATTAATAATTTTTATATTACATAAAAATATTGTAAAATAAATATTTTATGTTAAAAATTTATATTGTAATTATTACAAATTAATATATAATTATATTTAGATAATATTTGATTAAAATATTTTTTGGTTTTTTTATGTATAAATTACTATTAATTTTATTTATTTTTGTATCAACTATGTTGATTAGTATTATCTTATTTCAAGATAATGATGAAATAGATATTAGTGCATCATCAAATAATACAAAATCTCCTTTTAATACAAATATGTCTAATAAAATTTTAACAAAAAGTATTATTTTACTTGCATCTTTATTCTTTATTATTGGTTTGGTAATAAATAATTTTAATGTAAAAAAATATGGAAAAAATAATATTACATTTTATAATATAAATAAGATGTAAATAAAATTTTACCGAGGTGGTGAAATTGGTAAACACGCTACTTTGAGGTGGTAGTGCCTTATTCTAGGCTTACGGGTTCAACTCCCGTCTTCGGTATTAAAATTAATATTGCATTATTTATTTTTTTATAATATCATATATTATCATTAAGACGCGGGGTGGAGCAGTTTGGTAGCTCGTCGGGCTCATAACCCGAAGGTCGTTGGTTCAAATCCAACTCCCGCAACCAATATCAACGTTATATTAATTCCTTTATTAAATTTATTTCATGTTTACTTTTATATACAATAAAAATAAATAGATAAGTTTTTTAAAAAAATTATATGAAATAATAAAGTTACTATTTAGTAAAATTATGTTACTTATATTATTTTAGTATAATCTAGTTTTCTAATTTTAAGAATTAAATATTGAGGATAACTAGGATGAATAAAGAAATATTAGCTGTTATCGAAGCTGTTGCTAATGAAAAATCTTTACCTCGTGAAAAAATATTTGAAGCAATGGAAAGTGCTTTAGTTAGTGCAACTAAAAAAAAATATGAACAAGATATAGAAGTATTTGTTAATATTAATCGTAAAAATGGTGATTTTAATACATTTAGAAGGTGGTTAATAGTTAAAAAAGTACATTATCCTACTAAAGAAATTACATTAGATGCAGCAAGAATTGAAGATAATACTCTTAATTTAGGTGATTATATATATGACAAAATTAAATCTATTAACTTTAATCGTATAACAACACAAACAGCTAAACAAGTTATTGTACATAAAGTAAGAGAAGCTAAAAAAGCTGTTACTATTGCACAATTTAAAAAGAAAGAGGGAAAAATTTTAAATGGTATTGTTAAAAAAGTAAATAGAAGTCATCTAAATATAGATTTAGGACATGGAGCTGATGCTATAATTTTACGTTCTGATATGTTACCAAGAGAAAATTTTAGAATAGGAGATAGAATAAAAGGATTGCTTTTTTATATTAAAGAAGATATTAAAGAAACACAATTATTTATAAGTAGATCTAAAATACAAATGTTAATTGAATTATTCAATATTGAAGTTCCTGAAATAGGAGAAGGTTTAATTAAAATTAAAGCAGTAGCTAGAGATCCAGGTTCTAGAGCTAAAATAGCTGTTAAAACAAATGATAAAAGAATTGATCCAATAGGAGCTTGTGTAGGAATGAGAGGTGCTAGAGTTCAAGCTGTTTCTAATGAATTAAATGGTGAACGTATTGATATTATATTATGGGATTCTGATCCAAAAAAATTTGTTATTAATGCTATGTTACCAGCAGATATATCATCAATTGTTTTAAATAAAAAAAAACATGTAATAGATATTGCTGTGGAAGAAAATAATTTAGCTCAAGCTATAGGAAGAAATGGACAAAATATTCGTTTAGCATCTCAATTAAGTGGGTGGGAATTAAATGTTATGACAAAAAATGATTTATATCATAAATATAAAAAAGAACAAAATAATATTATAAATATGTTTGTAAAACATTTAAATATTAAATATGAATTATCAAAAATAATAGTGGAAAAAGGTAAAATATCTTCTATTAAAGAATTAATATTAATTCCTACAGATATGTTATATGATATTACTAATAAATTTAATTTAAAAATAAATGATTTAAAAAAAATACAAGAATTAGCAAAAAAAATATATACTAATCCAATTTTCAAAAAAAAATATAAATAGTAAATTTAAAAAAAATAATTAAAACTAAAAAGGATAAATAATAAATTATCTAATTATTTAATAAATAAAGGTATTTACACTATTGAAAATCTAGCTGAACAGAGATATTAAAGATATATCTGAGACAGATAATTTATCTAAAATAGAAGTAGTAAAAATAATTATGTCTGTAAGCAATATTTGTCGGTTTAAAAAAAATGGTACGTAATTAATTTTAAAATAGAGGAGTAGACAGCATGATAGATGCTGTTATAACTATAAAATCATTAGCTAATGAAATTAAAGTTCCAATTAAAAAAATAATTAAATATTTTTCTAATAAAGGTATTTCTAAATTAGAAAATGATATAATTAATAAGGAAGAAAAAAAAAAATTTTTGACATATTTAAAAAATAAAAATTCTAACAAATTAAAATTTTTTTCTATACACAATAATGATATTAAAAATATTAATAAAATTAAACAAAAAAAAATATTAGTTAATAATGACAAAAGTAAATTATTATTTTTAAATAAACAAAATCTTACTAAAAAAAAATATAAACTCAATAAAATTAGTATTTTAAAAATAAAAAAAAAAAAAAAATCAATGTTATTTCATAAACATGATTATAAAGAAATAAATACTACTAAAAATAGTGTAGATTATAAAAATAAAAAAAATATAATTTTAAAAAAAAAAAAATTTTATAATTATAAAAATATAGACAAAAATTTTTTGAAAAAAAATATATATAATAAAAAAAAATATAATAAAAATTATAAAAATTTTAAAGAAAATAATAAAAAAATTATTTATAATAATAAATACAAAAAAAATTTTTCTAAATTATATCAAAATTTCAATAAACCAATTAAAAACATTAATCGTAATATTATTATTAATGAAACTATTAGTATAACTGAATTATCTAACAAAATGGCTGTTAAAAATTCAGAATTAATAAAAATTATGATAAATATGGGCGAACAATATTCCGATGTGAACCAGTTATTAGATCAAGAAACAGCACAATTAATAGCAGAAGAAATGGGTCATAAAGTTATATTACGTCGAGAAAATGATATAGAAAAATTATTAATTAATAATACTAATTTACATAGTAAACCAATTATTAGGTCACCTATTGTAACAATTATAGGACATGTTGATCATGGAAAAACTTCACTATTAGATTATATTTGTTCAAGTAATATTACAGCTAAAGAAGCAGGTGGCATCACACAAAATATAGATGCATATGAAATCGAATTTAATAATAAAAAAATAATATTTTTTGATACTCCTGGTCATGAATCTTTCACCTCTATGAGATTAAGAGGAGTACAAATTACAGATATCATAATATTAGTAATCGCTATTGATGATGGTGTTATGCCACAAACTATAGAAGCGATACAACATGCTAAAACAATGAAAGTACCTATTATAGTAGCAATTAATAAAATTGATAAAAATATTTCTAATTTTGAAAAAATAAAAAATGAATTAAGTAGATATGATATTATCTCTGAAGAATGGGGTGGAAAAAATATATTTGTTAAAATTTCTGCTAAAACAGGAGAAGGTATAAATAAATTATTAAAAATTATTTTATTACAAGCAGAAATACTAGAATTAAAAGCTATTAATGTAGGTATAGCAAAAGGAATAGTAATTGAATCTTTTTTAGAAAAAGGGAAAGGTCCAATAGCTAATGTTCTAATAAAAGAAGGGATGTTAAAAAAAGGTGATATAGTACTTTGTGGTTGTACATATGGTAAAGTAAAATGTTTAATAAATTATAAAGGATTTAAAATCCAATATGCTGGACCTTCTACACCTATTAAAATTTTAGGTTTATCTGAATTACCGGATGCAGGAGATAATTTTATAGTTGTAAGTAATGAAAAACAAGCAAAAGTAATAGCATTATATAGAAAAAATAAATTACGTGAAATAAAATTAGCTCATAAACAAAAACAATTTAAAAAATTATTTTTAAATTTAGATAAAAAAAATATTTATGAAATAAATTTATTAATTAAAAGTGATACTAAAGGTTCTATAGAAGATATTACAAATACATTATTAAATTTATCTAATAAAAAAATTAATATAAAAATTATTCACTGTGGGATCGGAGAAATAAACGAAACAGATATTTCATTAGCAATAACTAATTCTTCTAAACACATTATTATTATTGGATTTAATATAAAACAAAATACTATCATAAAAAATATAATTAAAAAAAAACATATTAAAATTATGTTTTTTACAATTATTTATGATTTAATTAATTATATGAAAAAATATATACAAAATCTTTTAATGCCTAAATACAAAGAATTAATTTTAGGAAATGCAGAAATTAAAAGTATTTTTACTATTCCTAAAATTGGTGTCATAGCTGGATGTATAGTAACATACGGATTAATTAAACGTAATAATTTAGTAAAATTATTTAGAAATAATCAAATTATTCATGTAGGCATCATAGATTCGTTAAGAAGATTTAAAGAAAGTGTATATGAAGTACGTAGTGGTATGGAATGTGGTATTAGTATTAAAAATTTTAATGATATACATTTAGGAGATAAAATTGAAATTTTTAAAAAAGATGAAATTATAAAAAAATAATTTTTTTTAATATATAATTAAATTTATATGGAGGTTATTTATTGTATCGTAATTTACGTATTGCATATGAACTAAAAAAACAAATAGCAAAAATATTACAAAATAATCTTAATGATATAAGAATAAACAAATTTACTACTATTACCGATTTAGTATTATCTAAAGATTATTCATATGCAAAAATCTTTATAATTTTGTCATATAAAGAAGAATTAAAAAATAAAAAAAAATCATTATTTTATCTAAATAAAACAACAGAATATATTAGATATATACTTCAAAAAAAAATAAAATTACGTAAGATACCTAAATTAAAATTTTTTTTAGATCCTTCTTTAAAAGAAGGTAATTATATAAGTAATATACTAAATAATATAAAATAAAAATAGACTATACTAAAAAATTAGTAGTTATAATTTTCCCGTAAAAAAATGTTGAAAATAATAAAAAAAAAAAATATAAATGGTTTATTATTACTTGATAAATCTATTGGTATTACATCAAATAAAATTCTTCAGTATGTTAAAATTATTTTTAATGCTAAAAAAGCCGGTTATATTGGGACTTTAGATCCTTTAGCTAGTGGATTATTACCTATTTGTTTTGGTGAATATACTAAATTTAGTAAATATTTAATGAATAAAAATAAAACATATTTAGTTACAGCCCTTTTAGGAGAAAAAACAAATACTGCAGATAAATATGGTTCTCTTATAAAAAAAAAAAATGTTAATGTAACTATAAAAGATATTTTAAAAAAAATAAATTTATTTAAAGGAAAAAGTAAACAAAAACCTCCTATGTATTCTGCTATTAAATATAAAGGTATACCTTTATATAAATATGCCAGAATAGGAATTAATATTCCTAATTTAGAAAAAAGAATTATTATAATATATCAAATTAAATTACTAAATTTTTATCAAAATAAAATAAAATTACAAATTAATTGTTCAAAAGGAACATATATTCGTAGTATTATTGATGATTTAGGAGATAAATTAAATTGTGGAGCTCATGTAATTAAATTACGTAGAATAGCAATATCACATATTTCAATTTTACATAAAAACGTTATAACATTAGAACAATTAAAAATATTAATTATGAATTATCGAAATCATAAATTAAGTACTCTTTTAATAAAAAAATTATTATTACCTATTGATTACATCATATGTCACATATCTAAATTATATTTATCAAGTTTATTAATAAAAAAAATAATAAATGGTAAAAAAATTAAATTAACATCCACAGTAAATAAAACAAAATTTCGTATTTTTGAAAAAAAATTTCATAATTTTATAGGTATATGCCAAATTAATAATAAAGGTTACATTATAAAATGTAAATTAATAAATTATATAAAAAAACTTTATTAATTTATGTTTTATAATAAACGGGGTTAGTTATGTATTTAAATATAGAAAAAAAAACAAAAATCATAAAAAAATATCAAAATGATATTAAAGATAATGGATCTACACAAGTACAAATAGCTTTATTAACATCTAAAATTAATTATTTACAAAAACATTTTACTACACATAAAAAAGATTATCATAGTCGTAGAGGACTTCTACGTATGGTATCACAACGTAGAAAATTATTAAATTATTTAAAAAAAAAAAAAATTAAAAGTTATAATATATTAATTGAAAATTTAGGGTTAAGAAAATAAATAAATTTTAATTTTATTTATATATTTTATAAATTTATAATTAATTAATATTTTAATATAAAAATTTATTAAAAGGATATTTATTTTGTTAAAACCGATTATTCATAGATTTCGTTATGGTAATAATACTGTAACTATAGAAACAGGAATGATAGCTAGGCAAGCAACTTCTTCTGTAATGGTAAGTATTGATGATACAGCTGTTTTTGTTACTCTAGTAGTAGATAATAAAATAAAACCAGAACAAAAATTTTTTCCTTTATCAGTACATTATCAAGAAAAATCATATGCTGCAGGTCGTATTCCTGGAAATTTTTTTCGTAGAGAAGGACGCCCTAGTGAACATGAAATTTTAATTTCTCGTTTAATTGATCGTCCTATAAGACCTTTATTTAAAAAAGGATTTTTAAATGAAATTCAAATTATAGCAACTGTTATGTCTGTAAATCCAGAAATTAATCCAGATATTGTTGCTATTATTGGAGCATCTACTGTTTTAAATTTATCTGGCATCCCATTTAATGGGACATTAGGTACAGCTCGTGTAGGATTTATTAATAATGAATATATTTTAAATCCTAATATTAAAGAAATGAAAAATAGTTCATTAGATTTAATTGTATCTAGTACTAAAAGAGCGATTCTAATGGTAGAAGCTAAATCTTATCTTTTAACTGAAAAACAAATATTAGATGCAATTATATATGGTCATAATCAACAACAGATATTAATTGATAATATTGTTAAACTATCTTCTAAAGTAAAAAAAAAATCTTATGAATGGATTTTTTCTCCTATAAATGAAAAACTTAAACAAAAAGTAATTTTTTTATCTAAAAAAAAATTAATAAAAGCATATAACATTAAAGAAAAACAAAATAGAATCAATAAAATTGATTCTGTAAAATCAAAAATTTTTGAATTAATTAAAGAAGAACAAGAATACGAAAATATTTCAATTCAATATCTAAATGAAGTTTTTTATGAATTAGAAAAAAAAATAGTTCGTAAAAATATCATAGAAAATAATCTTAGAATTGATGGACGTAGACATGATATGATACGTAATTTAGATGTACGTATAGGTATTTTACCTAGAACACATGGTTCAGCCCTCTTTACACGAGGAGAAACACAAGCATTAGTTACAGCTACATTAGGAACAACTAGAGATGCTCAAACCTTAGATAATTTAATAAATAATAAAGCAGATAATTTTTTGTTTCATTATAATTTTCCTTCTTATTCTGTTGGTGAAATTGGAATATTAGGATCACCTAAAAGACGAGAAATAGGACATGGTAATTTAGTCAAAAAATCTTTAATACCAATTATGCCGGATATTAATCAATTTCCTTATACCATACGTATGGTATCTGAAATTACAGAATCTAATGGTTCTTCTTCTATGGCTTCTGTTTGTGGAGCATCATTAGCTATGATGGATGCAGGTATACCTATAAAAAATGCTGTAGCTGGTATAGCAATGGGATTAATTAAAGAAAAAAATAATTTTATAATATTATCAGATATTTTAGGTGATGAAGATCATTTAGGTGATATGGATTTTAAAGTTGCCGGTACTAATAATGGAATTACAGCATTACAAATGGATATGAAAATAGAAGGTATAACTTATAAAGTTATAAAATTAGTTTTATTTCAAGCAAAATTAGCTAGATTACATATTTTAGAAGTAATGAAAAAAGCTATTTCTAATCCAAGAAAAAATATTTCAGAATTTGCACCAAGAATTCATACATTAAAAATTAATCCAGAAAAAATTAAAGATATGATAGGAAAAGGTGGTTCTGTTATTAGAGCCTTAACGGAAGAAACTGATACAATTATTGAAATAGAAGATAGTGGAATTGTTAAAATTGCAGCTAAAAATAATAAGAATATAAAATTTGCAATTCGTCGTATAGAAGAAATTACAGCTGATATTATTGTTGGACAAATTTATACTGGAAAAGTTATTCGTATTGTTGATTTTGGTGCATTTATCTCCTTAAGTAACGGCAAAGAAGGATTAGTTCATATTTCGCAAATTACTAATAAACATGTTAGTAAAGTAAGTGATTATTTACAGATTTTACAAAATGTATTTGTTAAAGTTATGGAAATTGATAAACAAGGAAGAATAAGATTAAGTATAAAAGCTGCTATAAATAAAATTTAATATATAAAAATATTTTTAAAAATTATATAAATTATTTTAATAAATTTTATAAATATAGTAGTTTATAAAAATTAATTATTAAATTATAATTTATATTAAATAATTTAAATATTTGTAATTATGTTTAATTACTATCAAAACATAATTACAATTTATATATTAATTTTCTAATCTTTATTATCTATTAATTATAAATTAATTACTAATTTTAAAAATTTTAAAATATATTTATGAGGAATATATATTACATGACGAATATTACTTTTTCTAATTTTGGTTTAAATAAATTTCTTTTAAAAGCTTTAAATGATATAGGATATTTAAATCCTTCTCCTATACAAAAAAAATGCATTCCACACTTATTATTAAAAAGAGATGTTTTAGGAATAGCTCAAACAGGTAGTGGTAAAACAGCAGCTTTTATATTACCCTTATTAAATAATATAAATTTATCTGTAAAAAAAACACAGTTATTAATTTTAACACCAACAAGAGAATTAGCGATACAGGTATCCGAAACAGTTTCTTTATTTTCAAAATATATAAAAAATATCAATATTTTAGCATTATATGGAGGACAATCGTATCAAATACAATTAAAAAAATTACGTTTAGGAACACAAATTATTATAGCTACTCCAGGTCGTTTATTAGATCATATTAAAAGAAAAACTGTTAATTTATCTCAATTAACTAGTCTAGTAATAGATGAAGCAGATGAAATGTTAAGAATGGGTTTTATTGAAGATGTTGAAAAAATATTAATAACAATACCTAAAAAACATCAAACTTCATTATTTTCAGCAACAATGCCTCAGAAAATCAAAAATATTACTAAAAATTTTATGATTCATCCATATGAAATTACTATAAAAACGAATATTAAAACTATACCAGATATAAAACAAAATTATTGGTTTATATATGGTAAAAAAATAGAAGCTTTAATGAAATTTTTAGAAACTGAAAATTATGATGCAGTTTTAATTTTTGTTAAAACAAAAACTTCAACAATTGAAATTGCTGATATATTAAAACAGTATGATTATAATAGTGCCGCATTAAATGGAGATATGAATCAACGCAATAGAGAACAAACATTAGAAAGATTTAGAAATGGTAATTTAGATATTTTAATTGCTACTGATATCGCTGCAAGAGGATTGGATGTAGATAGAATTGATTTAGTTATAAATTATGATATACCTATGGATATAGATTCTTATATTCATCGTATTGGTAGAACTGGCCGTGCAGGGCGGCAAGGTAAATCTTTAACATTTATTGAATATAGAGAAAAAAGATTTCTTAAAAATATTCAATATAAAATAAAATGTAATATTAACGAAGTTAATTTACCTAATTCTAATTTTTTATGTGAAAAAAGATTAGAAAAATTTATTTTTAAAATAAAAAAAGAAATTAATTTGTTTAAAAAAACAGATTTAATTCAATATCAAAATATTATATCAACAATAATAACTAAAAATAAAATAGATCAAGAAATTTTAATGGTAATTTTATTAAAATTATCTCAATATAAAAAACCTTTAGTATTACCTCCAGATCTTTCTAATATAAAAAAAAGATTTAATAAAAAAAATTTTTTTATTAAAAATAAATATTTTCAAAAACATAAAAAATATTTTAATAAAATGGATATTTATCGCCTAAATATAGGTAAAAAAGATAAAATTGAAATACGTCATATAGTAGGAGCTACTATTAATGAATTTGAAATAAACAGTAAAGATATAGGAAATATAAAATTATTTTTTGATTATTCTATTATTGAATTATCTTCTTTAATTAGAAAAAATTTGTTACAACATTCTAAAAATATTAGAATTTTTAATAAAAATATTTATTTTGAACTGATAAATAAATCTAAAAAATTTTATAAAAATACAAAATTTAATTTTAAAAAAAAATATAAATAAAATAATAGTTAAAAGCTTATTATAAGTAAATAAAATTTATAAATAAATATATATATTATTATATAATATATACATTTATTTTTTAATAAATAAAAATTTAAATGTAGTTTTTATTACAAAGGAATTTTAATTAAAATATTTATAAAATTTTATTAATCCTTCAGATGAAGGATCATGTTTATTTATTTGATAATTATTTTCATTTATTTCTTTTATTAAGGAATAAGTAATTTTTTTCCCTAATTCTACCCCCCATTGGTCAAAAGAAAATATATTTAAAATTATTCCTTGTATAAAAATTTTATGTTCATAAAATGCAATTAACATTCCTAAATTATAAGGATTAATTTTTTTTAAAAAAATAGAATTACTAGGTTTATTACCATAACAACAACAATATATATTTTTTTTACAATTATATTCTTTTATATTACCAAATGCTAAAGCTTTTGTTTGTGAAATATAATTAGCAATAAGTTGAACATGATGATTTTTGTAATTATTATAATTAGGTATAGCAGAAGCTATAAAATCACATGGTATTAATTTAGTTCCTTGATGTAACATTTGGAAAAAAGAATGTTGTCCATTAGTTCCTACATCTCCCCATATAATAGAACTAGTTTGATATTTTATTTTTTCCCCATTTCTATCTATAGATTTTCCATTAGATTCCATATTTAATTGTTGTAAATATAATGGTAAAAAATACATGTTATCATGATAAGGTATTATTGCTTCTGTTTCTGTATTCCAAAAATTACTATACCAAATATTAATTAATGCCATAATAATAGGAATATTTTTATCTATAGGAGAATTAAAAAAATGATTATCCATTTTATATGCTCCTTCTAATAATTGATAAAAATTATTAAACCCGATAGATAAAGATATTATTAATCCAATAGAAGACCATAGAGAAAAACGTCCACCTATTTCAGATAATAATGGTAAAATATTTTTTTTATTTATACCAAATAATTTTGCTTTAGTAATATTGTTAGTAACAGCAATAAAATGTTTAGAAACAATATCTTTATTAAAATTTATATTAATATTTTTTATAAACCATTTTTTAATACTTGAAGCATTAGTCATTGTTTCTAATGTATTAAAAGTTTTTGATGCGATAATAAATACACTTTCTTCTGGTTTAATTTTATTTATTATATTAATTAATTGATTAGCATCAATGTTAGATAAAAAAAATAAATTTAACTTATTTTTATAATTTTTTAATGATTCTGTAATCATTAATGGACCTAAATGAGAACCACCTATTCCTATATTTATAATATTTTTAATTTTTTTATTAGTAAAACCTTTCCATTCTCCTGAAATAATTTTATCAGAAATATTTTTTATTTTTTTTAAAATTTTATTTATATCATTATAAATTTGATGATTTCTTAAAAAGAAATTAATGTTATTATTTCTTAATGCTGTATGTAAAACAGACTTATTTTCTGTTACATTAATTTTTTCTCCATAAAACATTTCATGAATAGCATCAATACATTTAGTTTCTTTAGCTAAATTTAATAAATAAAACATAGTTTTTTTATTAATAAGATTTTTTGAATAATCAAAAAGAATAATATTATTAAAATTAATAGAAAAATTTTCAAATCTATTATTATCCATTTTAAATAAATCATAAATAGTTATTTTTTTCATTTCTTTTACATGATTTTGTAATTTTTTCCAAGAAAAGGTTTTAGTAGGATTAATATTTTTCATATATTAAAATAATAATTTTTAAATGGGAAATTATATCATATTTTTTTATATTTTTAAAAATTCAATTTTTATTTTTTTTATGATAAAATATTTTTTTTTAATAAATTTAATTATATATGCTTCTAAGTTATTTATTTATTCCTAATAATAATTTATCTATTAAGTATAAATATACTATTATTATGTTACATGGATTATTTGGTAATAAAAAAAGTTTATACTTAATGGGTAAATTTTTATTTCATAAAATGAAATATAAAGTTTTATTATTAGATATTAGAAATCATGGTTTATCCCCCCAAAATAAAAAAATGGATTATATGTCTTTATCTGGAGATATATTAGATACATTAAATTTTTTAAATATTAAAAAAAATTTTATTTTTATTGGACATTCTATGGGAGGGAAAATAGTTATGAATCTTACTCAATTAATACAATTTAATTTTATTAAAACTATCATTATTTTAGATATAGCACCTATTAAATATAAATTTAATAAAACAAATATTTTTTTTGCATTAGAAGAAGTATATAAAAAAAAAATATTTCTTAGAAAAGATGTATTTAAAATACTAACATCTTTTATTAACAATAAATTAATAATAAATTTATTGTTAAAAACATTTAAAAATGGGAAATGGGAATTTAATTTACCTATTTTAAAAAAGGAATATCATAATATATTAAATTGGAATCCGCTTTCTTCTATATGGAAAGGAACTATTTTTTTTTTAAAAGGAGAAAAATCAAATTACATAAATAAAAATTGTTATAAATATATATTTTTTCAATTTCCTAATGCTAAAATATATAACATTCCTAATGTTGGTCATTTATTACATATGGAAAATACAAAATTAATATTTAATTTAATTTTAAAATTATGTTATAAATAACATTTTGAGATAAAATAAAATGTCAAAAATAGGTATTTTTTTTGGTAGTGATACAGGAAATACTGAAAATGTTGCGTTTGATATACAAAAACAATTAGGCAATAATACTGCTTCAGTATTTAATATCGCTCAAGTAGAAAAAAAAGATATTGAACAATATAATATACTTATATTTGGAGTTCCTACATGGTATTATGGTGAAGTTCAATGTGATTGGGATGATTTTTTACCTACTCTACAAAAAATTAATTTTAAAAATAAAAATATAAGTTTATTTGGTTGTGGTGATCAAGAAGATTATGGAGAATATTTTTGTGATGCTATAAGTATTATTTATAATATAGTTAAAACAAATAAAGGAAATATTATAGGATATTGGCCAACAAAAGGTTATTATTTTTCTAATACTAAAAGCTTAAAAAATAAAGATTATTTTCTAGGATTAACTATAGATGAAGATAGACAATCAGAATTAACTAGTTCACGAGTTATAACTTGGACAAAACAAATTTCTAATAAATTAAATCTTTAATTATCTAAAATCAATTATATTATATATAATATAATTGATTTAGTTTTAAATCTTAATTTAAGATTTTCTTAATGAGAGAATTTGATTAAAAATTATTTGTTTTTTATTAGAATATTTTTTGTCTAAATAAAAATATCCTTCTCTTTCAAATTGAAAATGTTGTTTTTTTTGTTCTTGTAATAGTTTTTTTTCTATAAAACCATTATATATTTGTAATGATTTTTTATTTATATAAGATAAAATGTTATCTGTATTATTAATATTTTTTTTTTTTAATAAATTATTATATAAATAAAATAAAACTGCTTTAGAATTAGAACAAGATATCCAATGAATTATTCCTTTTATTTTTTGATTTTTTTTATCAATTTTCATCCCTAATGTATTTTTATAATATGTACAATGTACATGAATAATATTTCCATTATTATCTTTAATTATTTTGTTTGCTTTAATTATAAAAGCATATCTTAATTTTACTTTTTTACCTAAAATTAACCTTTTATAATTTTTTTTTTCTTTTTCTGAAAAATCTAATATATCTATATATATTTCTTTTGTAAAATAGATAATTTTATAACCCATATTTTTATTAGATGGATGATTAGGAATTAATAATTTAATTTTTTTCTTAACAGGGAAATTATCAATAATAATTTTTAAAGGTCTAAGTATAGCCATTGCTCTTGGAGCAACTTTATTTAATTCTTTTTTTATAAAAAATTCTAAGTAAGATAATTGTATAATATTATTTTGTTTTGTTACTCCTATATGATAACAAAAATTTTTTAATGATGACGCTGTATATCCTTTTCTACGTAGACCAGAAATAGTTAATAAACGAGGATCATCCCATCCATCAACTATTTTACTTTTGATTAATAATCTAATATTTCTTTTTGAAGTTATTCCATATTCAATTTTTAATTTTGAAAATTCATACTGTTTAGGATAATTTTTAATACTAATATTACTAAGTATCCAATTATATAATACTTTATTATCTAAAAATTCTAAAGTACATAAAGAATGTGTTATTCCTTCAATTGAATCAGATATACAATGACAAAAATCATAAGTAGGATATATAAACCATTTTTTCCCAGTATGATGATGTTTTTGAAATTTAATTCTATATAAAACAGGATCTCTCATTATAATTATTTTTGATTTCATATCTATTTTTGCACGCAAACACATTCTTCCTTCAGGAAATTTACCCAAACGCATATTACGAAATAATTTTAAACTTTCTGTTATTGAACGATTTCTATAAGGACTATTTTTACCAGGTAATAATAAAGTACCTCTATAAGATTTAATTTCTTCTATACTTAATTCATCAACATAAGCTAAATTTTTATTAATTAATTCTATTGCATATTCATATATTAATTCAAAATAATTTGATGAATATTTAATATTACCATCCCATTTAAATCCTAACCACATTAAATCTTTTTTTATAGAATTAATATATTTTATATTTTCAGTTGTTGGATTAGTATCATCAATTCTTAAAAAACAATTTCCTTTATAAAATTTGGCTATAAAAAAATTTAAACATATAGATTTAATATGTCCTATATGTAAATAACCATTAGGTTCTGGAGGAAATCTAGTACATATAAAATTATATTTTTTATTTTTTAAATCATTTTGAATAATTTTAAAAATAAAATTTTTTTTATAAAAATTATTATTTTTACACATATTTATTTTACTCTTTTCACAAATTTGATTTTAAATTTATATTTAAATTAATAAATTAGTTGACGTTAGACTTTATTATATTACATAATATAAATGTGATTATTAGCTACGTAGCTCAGTTTTGGTTAGAGCACAGCACTCATAACGCTGAGGTCATGGGTTCAATTCCCATCGTAGCTACTATAAAATAATTAGCGGAAGTGGCGGAATTTGGTAGACGCACCAGATTTAGGTTCTGGCTATTTAAATAAAATATAGTACGAGTTCAAGTCTCGTCTTCCGCATAGAAATATATGGGGTATAGCCAAGTGGTTAAGGCACCGGTTTTTGATACCGGCATCCCTGGTTCAAATCCAGGTACCCCAGATAAAATATACTTATTTTTTTCATTTTTTTAAAAATTATTTAGTTAATATATTATGTTAAAAAATAAATTATATATTAAAACTTGGGGCTGTCAAATGAATGAATATGATTCTTCTAAGATAGCTGATATTATGAAAAGTGAATTAAATTGTGAAATTACTACATCAGTCACAAATGCAAATATTTTAATATTAAATACTTGTTCTATCAGAGAAAAAGCACAAGAAAAACTTTTCCATCAATTAGGAAGGTGGAAAAGTTTTAAAAAAGATAATCCTAATATTATTATAGGTGTAGGTGGATGTGTTGCTTCACAAGAAGGTAAAAAAATTTTAGAAAGAGCATATTATATAGATATTATTTTTGGGCCTCAGACTATTCATAGAATACCTCAAATGATATATAAAGTACGTCAATTTAAAAAATATTTAATTGATATTAGTTTTCCTAAAATTGAAAAATTTAAATTTTTTCCTTTAAAAAAAACAAAAAAAATAAGTTCCTTTATCACTATTATAGAAGGATGTAATA
Organism: Enterobacteriaceae endosymbiont of Donacia proxima; assembly: GCF_012569285.1. Classification (NCBI taxonomy): domain Bacteria; kingdom Pseudomonadati; phylum Pseudomonadota; class Gammaproteobacteria; order Enterobacterales; family Enterobacteriaceae; species Enterobacteriaceae endosymbiont of Donacia proxima. Next base: position 298,743 of record NZ_CP046198.1, on the reverse strand, counting down.
AATATTGTACTTATTGTATAGTACCTTATACAAGAGGAAAAGAAATAAGTAGACCATATAAAGATATTATTTTAGAAATTAAACATTTAGCATCTCAAGGAGTTAAAGAAATATATTTATTAGGACAAAATGTTAATGCTTATAAATATTTTGATAAAGAAAATAAAAAATATTATACATTTGTAAAACTATTAAAATTAATTGCAAAAATAAAAAATATAAAAAGGATTAGATTTACTACAAATCATCCAAAATATTTTTCTGATGAACTTATAAATATATATAAAATAATTCCTCAATTAGTAAATTTTGTACATTTACCAGTACAAAGTGGTTCTGATAAAATTTTATATCTTATGAAAAGACAATATAATATTAAAGAATATACACAAATTATAAATAAATTACGAAGTATTAGACCATTAATGCAAATTAGTTCAGATTTTATTGTTGGTTTCCCTGGAGAAAATAAAGAAGATTTTAATAATACTATATCTTTAATACTAGATCTAGATTTAGATATGAGTTTTAGTTTTATTTATTCATCTAGACCAGGAACACCAGCTAGTAAAATGAAAGATAATATTTCTCTTCTAGAGAAGAAAAAAAGATTATATTTACTTCAATATCATATTAAACAACAAACCAAAAAATTTAGTTTAAAAATGATTAATACTATTCAAATAATTTTAGTTGAAAATTTTTCCTTCCAAAATCATAAATATTTTGGTAAAACTGAAAATAATAGAATAGTTTTTTTTACAAGTTCTGAAAATTATATTGGTAAATTTGTTAAAATAAAAATTATTGATTCGAATATATATTCTTTATATGGAAAATTTATATCTATACATAAAATCTAATATATAATTATGAAATTAGATATTATTTTAAATTATTATAATTTTTGTAAAAATTATAAAAAATTACCATATAAAAATGATATTTTATATTGGTTACATATAATATTCATAAAAACTAATATAAAAAAAATCAGAATTACTATTTCTATAGTAGAAAAAAATTATATTAAAAAACTTAATAAAAAATATTTTCAAATATCTAAACCTACAAACGTTCTTTCTTTTTTAGAAAATAATAATTTTTTAAAAAAAACATTATTAGGAGAAATAATTTTATGTAAAGAAATTATTGAATATGAATCTTTTTTACAAAAAAAATCATTAAATGCTCATTGGGCTCATATGATCATACATTCATGTTTACATCTATTAAAATATGATCATAAAAATATTGAAGAAACATGCATTATGCAGATAAAAGAAATTAACATACTTAATTTACTTGGTTATAAAAATCCATATTAATTATTATTTTTAATATAAAATATTATATTTATAATAAAATATTTTTAAAATATATTCAGGAAGTATCTTAATATGAAAAAAGAATATTTTCCTAAAGAAATAGAATCTTATGTACAAAAAAAATGGCATTTAAAAAAAACTTTTAAAGTAACCGAAAATTATAATAAACCTAAATTTTATTGTCTTTCAATGTTACCTTATCCATCAGGAAAATTACATATGGGACATGTACGTAACTATACAATAGGAGATGTTATTGCAAGATATCAACGTATGCAAGGAAAAAATGTTTTACATCCAATTGGTTGGGACTCTTTTGGTTTACCAGCTGAAATAGCAGCGCATAAAAATAATATTTCTCCTTATTTATGGACTAAAAATAATATTATAGAAATGAAAAAACAATTAAAATTATTAGGTTTTAGTTTTGATTGGGATAGAGAAATAACGACATGTGATCCTAATTATTATCGTTGGGAACAATGGTTTTTTCTAAAATTATATAAATCAGGCTTAGCATATAAAAAAAATGCTTTAGTTAATTGGTGTAGTATAGATAAAACAATCTTAGCAAATGAACAAGTTATTAATAATTGTTGTTGGAGATGTAATAATATTGTACAGAAAAAATGGGTTAAACAATGGTTTTTAAAAATTACTCATTATGCTGAAGAATTACTTCATGATTTAAAAAAATTAGATGGATGGCCTAAAAAAGTAAAAAGTATGCAAAAACATTGGATTGGGGAAAAAAAAGGAATAAATCTTCTTTTTAAGATTATAAATACTAGTTATCAATTTAATGTTTTTATAGAAAAAAAATATATTAATCACATTAATGATATTATTTTTATTAAAATTTTATATAATCATCCTATATGTAAAAAATTTATAAAAAATATAAATATTAAAAATTTTATTACAAAATGTTTATTAAATAATTTTACTAAAAAAAATAAATTTTCTTCTATCCCGATAATGGATATTAATAGTAAATTATTTGCATATAATATTTTTATAAAAAAAAAAATACCAATAATCATTGTTAATTATTTAACAAATATCACAACAATTAATGCAATAATTGGTATACCAACATATAATAACAAAGATTTAATATTTGCAAAAAAATATAACTTATTTTTTTCTAAATTTACAAAATCATTAAATGTATCGGAAAATACTAAAAATAGTGATAAATTAATTCATAATTTAATTTTAAATAAAATTGCATGTTATAAAACACATTATCATTTACAAGATTGGAGTATTTCTAGACAACGTTTATGGGGTACACCAATACCTATTATTATACAAAATAATAGAAAAATTTTACCTTTAAAAGAAAAAGATTTACCTTTAGTTTTTCCTAATTTTTTTTTTGATGGAAATATAAATGAAAATTATAATGAAAAAATTAAAAAAAATTTAAAATGGTTTCTTTATAATAAAAATGGTATAAAAGGGCAAATAGAAACTGATACATTTGATACTTTTTTTGAATCTTCATGGTATTATGCTAGATATACTTGTAATAATGAAAAAAATAGTATGATAAATAAAAAAAAAGCTAAATATTGGTTACCTGTTGATCAATATATTGGAGGTATAGAGCATGCTATAATGCATTTAATGTATTTTCGTTTTTTTCATAAATTAATGAGAGATATGGGTTTATTATATATTGATGAACCAGTAAAAAATTTATTATGTCAAGGAATGGTTTTATCTGATTCTTATTATTACATAGATAATAAAAAAAAATACCATTGGGTTAATTCGAAAGATGTTATTTTTGATAAAAAAAAAAATATTTTTTTAAATAAAGAAGGAAAAAAATTAGTCTATAATGGTATGATAAAAATGTCAAAATCTAAAAATAATGGTATTAATCCTCAAGATATGATTGAAAAATATGGAACTGATACTTTACGTATGTTTATTATGTTCGCTGCACCTCCTACTATGGATTTAGAATGGAAAGAATCAGGAATAAAAGGAATGTATAGATTTCTAAATAGATTATGGCAATTTATTTATAAATATAAAAAAATATATAAAAATTATTTAAAAATTAAAAATAATCAGAAAATAATTCAATATAATCAACAACAACTTATCATTAAAAATGATATAAATAAAACTGTTATTAGCATAACTAATAATTTTGAAAAAAATCAATCTTTTAATACTATAATATCTTCTATAATAATTTTATTTAAAAAAATTATGAAATATAAAATTAATAGTGATATTGATCATACTATCATTTTTAATGGATTATTAATTATATTAAAAATATTATATCCTTTTGCACCTCACATTTGTTTCGTATTATGGAAACATATGGGGAACAATAACGATATAGATCATCAATTGTGGCCAGTAATTAAAAATATTGATACAAAAATAAAACAAAATTTTAATATTATTATACAAATTAATGGAAAAAAAAAATATGTTCTTTTAATCCCTAAAAAATATCATAATCAAAATAATAACATTAAAAAATATATATTATCACATAATGAAATTTCTAAATTTTTAGTTAATATTAAAATAATAAAAACAATATATATACCATATAAAATTTTTAATATAGTAACAAAAAAATAAAAAATTTATTTTACTGAATAAAATAAGATGAATCAAAAATTAATTAATAATTTTTATAAAAAAATTTATAATGAAAAATATTATTGCTATATTTTAGCAGGTGATGAATTTTTTTTTCTAAAAAAAAATTTATATTTATTATTCAATAAATTAGTAAGTTTAAATTATATTAAAAATAATGTTATTATTATAGATAATGACATCATTTGGGATGATATTTTTTTAAAATTTACCGTTAATGATTTTTTTTGTAAAAAAAAAATAATACATTTACTCTTTTTAAACAAAAATATTTTTTTACAATTTCAAAATTATATTTTTTTTTTATTGAAATATATAGATACTAATAATATTCTTATTTTAGAAATTCATGATTATATTAATTTTAGTATAGAAAAAATAATAAAAAATATTACTGATAATAATCATGGTTTTTTTTTAAAAAATAATAAGTTAAATAGTGATCAATTATTAAATTGGATTAATTTTCGTTTTAAAAAGTTAAATCTATCTATAAATCAGAATATGATTTCTATATTAAAAAATTCTTATTCACAAAATTTAACTTTTTTAAATCAATTAATCGATAATATTTATATACAAAAAAAAAAAAATTTTATTAATGTAAATAATTTTATTTATAAATATTATTTAAATAATCCAATTTTATTAAAAGAAGAAAAACTTATTAATTTTATTTTATTAGGTGATTTAAAAAATAGTTTTAAATTAATTAAACAAATGAAAAATAATAAACAAAATATTTTTTTTATTTTAAATAAGTTACAAAAAAATATTTTTCTAATTTTAAAATTACATAGAAATTATAAAAAAAATTCTATAAATTTTATTTTTAATAAATTTTTGATACCTATATCAAAACAAAAAAATTTTATAAAAATTTTAAATAGAATAAATTCAAAAAAATTAAATTTAATAATTAAATTATTACTAAAAATTGAAATAAATATTAAAAGTTTTATAATAAAAAATTATACAGAAAAATATTTCTGGATAGATTTAGAAAAATTAATTTTATTAACATCATAAAATATTTTTAATTATATAGGTATAAAATAATTATGAATGTAAGTTATAATTTTTTACATGATCATATAATAAAATCAAAAATTCTTATAAAAAGAATTAAAATATTAATTAGAATATTTTTAATATTTATAGTTATTGTAATATATAATTTATATTATTTACAAATAAAATCTTATAAAAAATATAAATTACAAGCTGAAAAAAATTATATCGGTTTTTTTTTTTTAAAACCAGATAGAGGATTAATCTATGATAGAAATGGTATTATTTTAGCTAAAAATAAAAATTTTTATCAAATTACAATGAGATATAATAATCTAAAAGATTTTTATATAAATTTTAGTGTTTTTCAAAAAATATTAAAATTAAATATTAATCAATGCGATCTTATAAATTTTATAAAAAAAAGAAAAAAAAATAATCCTTTTAAATCAATTAAATTAAAAATTGATTTAGATAATGTACAAGTATCAAAATTTTTAGTAAATAAATTTAGATTTCCTACAATATCATTAAAAATTTATCAAAAACGTTTTTATCCTCAAAGTGATGTTTTTGCTCATGTAGTTGGTTATATTAATTCAATAGATAATAAAAAAAAAATTTTTTTTAAAAATAAAAATGATGTAAAAAATTATAATGATATTTCTGGTAAAGGTATTAATGGTATTGAAAAATATTATGAAAATATATTATATGGTATCCCAGGTTATCAAAAAATTGCAGTAAATAATAAAGGTATTTTTTCATATAATATATGCAAAAAAAAAGCTTATACAGGTAGTGATATTTATTTAACAATTGATTATCATTTACAAAATTATATTCACTCATTAATGAGTGATAAAAAAGGTGCTGTTATTATTAGTGATACAAGAAATGGAGAAATTTTAGCTATGGTATCAACTCCTAGTTTTGATCCTAATATCTTTGTAAATAATTTTGAAAAAAATAATATAACTTTTTTATTAAAGAGTAATGATGATCTTTTAATTAATCGAACTATTCAAGGAATTTATCCTCCTGCTTCTACTGTAAAACCATATATAGCTTTATTAGCATTAAATTTAGATTTAATAAATGAAAATACAATTTTATTTGATCCTGGGTGGTGGAAAATCCCTAAATTAAATACAATTTATAAAGATTGGAAAAAAATCGGTCATGGATATTTAAATGTTACTAAAGCATTACAAGAATCATCTGATTTTTTTTTTTATAAATTAGCTTATAATATAGGAATAAATAAAATTCATAAATGGATGATTAAATTTGGTTATGGTGAATTAACAAATATTGATCTTTTTAATGAAAAAAAAGGTAATATGCCTACTAAAGAATGGAAACTACAAAATATACAAATACCCTGGTATATAGGAGATACTATCTCAGTAGGTATAGGACAAAGTTATTGGAATGCTACTCCTATACAAATACATAATGCACTAACTATATTAGTTAACGATGGCATTAGTATCCCCTTACATCTTTTTAAAAAAAAGAAATTAAATAATATTTTTTCTTATTATTTTCCCCCAAAATACAAAAAAGTAATTAATTTATCGAAAAAATATTGGAATATAATAAAAAAAGGAATGTATAATGTAGTTAATAAAAAAAATGGTACTATTTATAATTATTTTTCTACAGTAAAAAATTATCAAGTAGCTGCTAAAACAGGAACAGCACAGGTTTTTAACCTTAAAAAGAAAAAAAATTATAATATTAATACAATTGAAAAAAAACTAAGAGATCACAAGCTTCTAATAGCTTTCGCTCCATTTAATAATCCTAAAATAGCAATGACTATAATTATAGAAAATAGTGAAAATAGTATTTCAGTAGGAGATATTTCAAAAAGTATTTGGGATTATATTTTTACACATAAAAAAAAATTTTTAAATTAAAACATTAAATTATATATTTTAATTATGAAAAAAAAAAAAATTAATTATTTTATTCATTCTATATTACATATAGATTTAATTTTATTAATATTAATAACATTAATTTTAATAATTAGTTTATTTATAACATGGAGTTCAACAGGTATATATCGTCATGTTTTTATAAAGCATAAATTAATACAAATTTTGATAGGTTTTATAATTATGTTTGTTGCGGCACAAATTCCTCCAGAAATTTATAAAAAATACTCTTTTTTATTTTATTGGTTTTGTATTATTTTATTAGTTGCTGTAGAATTTTGGGGATATACTACAAAAGGTGCAAAAAGATGGTTAAATATATATTTTACTAAATTTCAACCATCTGAAATAGCAAAGATATCTGTTCCTCTAGTAATTGCTCATATTATTAATAAAAATAAATATCCTATTAATAAAAAAATATTTTTTAGAATTATAATTCTTATATTAATACCTACAATATTAGTAGCGAAACAACCTGATTTAGGTACTGCAATATTAATTAGTTTATCTGGCATTATTGTTTTATTTTTATCTGGATTATCGTGGAAAATTATTATAAATAGTATTATTATATTTATAATTTTTCTTCCTTTTGCATGGATGTTTTTATTACATGATTATCAAAGAGAAAGAATGTCAATGTTATTGAAATCACATTATGATTTATTAGGAATAGGATATCATATTTTTCAATCAAAAACTGCAATTAGTTCTGGAGGTTTATTTGGTAAAGGATGGTTACACGGTACACAAACACAATTAAATTTTTTACCAGAAAAACATACCGATTTTGTATTTTCTGTGTTAGCAGAAGAATTTGGTTTTATAGGTGCTTTATTTATTATTTTTTTATATTTATTGCTAATAGGAAGAAATTTATATTTATCTTTTCAATGTTATCATTTTTTTAATAAATTAATAATTAGTGGGATAACATTTATGTTGTTTTTCTCTATATTTATTAACATTAGTATGGTAAGTGGTTTACTACCAATAGTAGGTATCCCTTTACCATTACTTAGTTATGGAGGTACATCGCTTGTAGTTGTTATGGCTAATTTTGGAATTATAATGTCTATGTATACTTATAATAGTAAAATATAATTTAAATAAAAAATTTTATTTTTAATAAATTATTAAGTAAGGATTATAAATATGAAAAAAATATTTAATTTTAGTCCCGGACCTGCTACTTTACCTTATGAAGTTTTGAAACAAGCGCAAAATGAACTAATAAATTGGAATAATTTAAATTTTTCAGTTATGGAAATTAGTCATCGTAGTAATGAATTTATAGATTTATTACAAAATATTAAACAAGATTTACGTGAATTAATTAATATTCCAACACAATATGATATATTATTTTGTCAAGGAGGAGCAAGAACACAATTCGCAGCAATTCCCATGAATTTATTATTTTATAATGAAATAGCCGATTATGCAAATATTGGTTATTGGTCTTTACAAGCAATAAAAGAAGCAAAAAAATATTGTGTTCCTAATATTATTAATCCAGTAAAAAAAAAAAATGGTATTTTTTATATAAAAAAAATAGAAAATTGGATTTTGAATAAGAATTCAAAATATATACATATTTGTCCTAATGAAACTATAGAAGGTATCGCAATTAATAAAGAACCTATATTACAAAATAAAATTATTATAGCAGATTTATCTTCTTCAATTCTCGCAAAAGAAATAAATGTAAAAAATTATGGATTAATATACGCAAGTGCACAAAAAAATATTGGTACCGCTGGATTAACTTTAATAATTATAAAAAAAGATTTAATTTTTAATAATCATAAAAAACGTCAAGAAATACCTTCAGTATTAGATTATAAAATAATTTCTAAATATAATTCAATGTTTAATACACCCCCTACATTTTCTTTATATTTATCCGGATTAGTTTTAAAATGGTTAAAAAAAATAGGTGGGATAAAATATATTAGTAAAATAAATAAAAAAAAATCTACATTACTCTATAATGCTATAGATAGCAGTAATTTTTATATAAATAAAATAAAACCTTGTAATAGATCTATAACAAATGTTACTTTTTATTTAAAAGATAAAAAAAAAGAAGATCTTTTTATACAAAAAGCTCAAGAAAATGGATTATATTATTTGAAAGGACATAAAATAATAGGAGGTATAAGAGCATCTATATATAATGCCATGCCTATAGAAGGAATAAAAACATTAGTAAATTTTATGAATGATTTTGAAAAAAATTATGTATAAATGTTATTATTATTTTAAAATTTAATTAAATAATATATTATGAAAAACATTTTAATTTTAAAATCAGTACATAAGGTTCAAGGTTCTATAACCTTACCTGGATCAAAAAGTATTTCAAATAGAGTTTTATTATTATCTGCTCTAGCAAAAGGAAATACTAAATTAATTAATTTATTAAATAGTGATGATGTAAAATACATGTTAAAAGCATTACAACAATTAGGAATTAATTATAATTTATCAAATAATAAAACAAATTGTCTAATTATAGGTAATAAAGGATATTTTAAACCTAAAAATAAAATAAAATTATTTTTAGGAAATGCTGGAACAGTAATAAGACCATTAACAGCAATTTTATCATTAAATGATCAATGTGATGTTATTTTAACAGGTGAACCTCGAATGAAAGAACGACCTATTAAACATCTTGTAGATGCATTAAAAAGTGGAGGAGCTAAAATTAAATATTTAGAAAAAAAAAATTTTCCCCCTATAAGTTTAAAAGGAGGTTTCCAAAATTATTATAATAATAATATTATAATAGATGGTTCTATTTCTAGCCAATTTTTAACTTCCTTATTAATTATAAGTCCATTATTAAATAATGATACATTAATTAATGTTAAAGGTAATTTAGTTTCAAAACCATATATAGATATTACTATAAAATTAATGAAAATTTTTGGTATTAATGTACAAAATAACAATTATAAACAATTTAAAATTATTGGTAAACAAACATATATTTCTCCAAAAGAATATATTATAGAAGGAGATGCATCTTCTGCATCATATTTTTTAGCAGCTGCTGCTATCAAGGGAGGGACTGTAATTTTAAAAAATTTAAATAAAAATAGTATTCAAGGAGATATAAAATATGTTAATATTTTAAAAAAAATGGGTGCCATAATATTTTACGGCCAAAATTATATTGGTTGTACAAAAAATACTTTAAAATCTATTGATATGGATTTAAACGATATTCCAGATGTAGCTATGACATTAGCTATCATTGGTTTGTTTGCTAAGGGAATTACGACTATTAAAAATATATATAATTGGCGATTAAAAGAAACTGATCGTCTTATAGCAATGTCCAATGAAATAAAAAAAACTGGAGCTAGTGTTATTACTGGTAAAGATTTTATTATAATAAAACCTCCTAAACATATTAAAAAAACTATTATTGAAACTTATAACGATCATCGTATGGCTATGTGTTTTTCATTATTATCATTGTCAAATTACCCTGTAAGTATTATTAATCCTAATTGTGTTACTAAAACATATCCAAAATTTTTTACAGAATTTAAAAAAATTAGTATTTATAGTTAAATTATAATTTTTATATTTCAGAAATTTAAAAATATTAAAAATAATAATATATTATATATAGTTGCAGAAAAAAATTATTAATGTTATATACATATATATTATGTATATAATATTTAATTTTCTCATAAAAGGAATATATGAGTTTTATAATAAATAATACTTAATATGATTTAAGTTAATATTTATTTTAATATATTTAAAAGTTACTAATATGAATGAATGTTTTGCTAAACTATTTGAAAAATCATCAAAAAATAAAATTATTAATTTAGGATCAATTGTTTCTGGAACTGTTATTTCTATTAAAAAAGATATTGTTTTAGTAGATGCAGGATTAAAATCAGAATCTTACATCCCTATTACACAATTTAAAAATACAAAAGGTGAACTTGAAATTAAAATAGGAGATATTGTTGATGTAGTATTAGACACTATAGAAGACGGATTCGGCGAAACTATTTTATCAAGAGATAAAGCGAAAAGACATGAAGCATGGCTATTTTTAGAACAAGCTAATATAAATAAAAATAATATTAAAGGTATTATTAATGGTAAAGTTAAAGGAGGATTTACAGTAGATCTTAATAATATTAGAGCTTTTTTACCAGGTTCTTTAATTGATATTAGACCGATTAAAGATACTTCTCACCTAGAAGGTAAAGAATTAGATTTTAAAGTTATAAAATTAGATAAAAAAAGAAATAACGTAGTTGTTTCCAGAAAAGCAGTAATAGAATCAGAAAATAGTGTTGAAAGAAATTTATTACTTAATACTATATATGAAGGAATGGAAATAAATGGATTAGTAAAAAATCTTACTGATTATGGAGCATTTGTTGATTTAGGTGGTGTTGATGGACTTTTACATATTACAGATATGGCATGGAAAAGAGTGAAACATCCTAGTGAAATTGTAAATATAGGTGATAATATTAAGGTTAAAATATTAAAATTTGATAAAGAAAAAATCAGAGTTTCATTAGGATTAAAACAATTAGGGAAAGATCCATGGGAATCTATATCTAAACGTTATCCAGAAAATAGTAAATTAATAGGACGTGTAACTAATTTAACGGATTATGGATGTTTTGTAGAAATTGAAGAAGGTATTGAAGGATTAGTACATGTATCTGAAATGGATTGGACTAATAAAAATATACATCCTACAAAAATAGTAGCTATTAATAATAAAGTTGAAGTGATGGTATTAGATATTGATGAAGAAAGAAGAAGAATTTCTTTAGGAATTAAACAATGTACTATTAATCCTTGGTTAGAATTTGCTAAAAATTATAATAAAGGTGACCATGTTAATGGTAAAATTAAATCAATTACAGATTTTGGAATTTTCATTGGTTTAACAGGAGGTATAGATGGTTTAGTTCATTTATCTGATTTATCATGGATAAATAATGGGGAAGATGAAATACATAAATATAAGAAAAATGAAAACATTACTGCTATACTTTTACAAGTAGATCCAGAAAGAGAAAGAATTTCTTTAGGAATTAAACAATTAACAGAAGATCCTTTAAATTATTATTTTTTAGAATATAAAAAAAATAATTTAGTAATAGGTACTATTATAAGTATAGATAATAAAAATATTAAATTAAAATTTAATAATGGTATATTAGGTAATGTTAAATTAAATGAGTATAAAAACTATAAAATTGAAAATATTATAAAATATTTTAAAATAGGGCAAAAAATAGAAGGGAAAATTAGTAATATTGATCGTAAAAATAGAATGATTAATATCACTATTAATGTCAAATTAATAGAAAATAAAATTATGAAAAAAAATAAAAATAATAATAATTTTTCTAACATCATGACAGAAGCTTTTAAAGCAGCGAAAAAATGTGAATAATTAATATGGAATATAGAATTATTTCTGTTACAAATTTTTATCAAAATTGTTATTTAATATGGTGTAAAAAAACACTTAATGCAGCAATTATTGATCCTGGTGGAGAATATAAAAAAATTTTAAATATATCAAAAAAATATAAATTAAAAATAAAAAAAATTTTAATTACTCATTGTCATTTAGACCATATTGGTTCAGCGTATATTTTATCTAAAATATTAAATATACCTATTTTCGGTTCTCATAAACATGATATTTTTTGGTTGAAAAATATAAAATTACAAAATAAACTTTTTAATCTTCCATATTGTATATTTAAAAATAATATATGGTTGAAAAATAAACAAAATATTTATATAGGAAAAATTAATTTTAAAGTATATCATTGTCCAGGTCATACTCCAGGTCATATAGTTTTTTTTAATAAATTTAATAGAATCATAATTTCAGGAGATATTATTTTTAAAAATAATATAGGTAGAACAGATTTGCCAAAAAGTAATTTTTATGTTTTAATAAATTCTATAAAAAAAATAATATCTTTATCAAAAAGTAAAGATATTATTATATTACCAGGACATGGTGAGAAAACTACTTTTTATAGAGAAATAAAAAATAATATTTATCTAAAATAGATGAACTAACTATCTCTATAGATTTTTTTAAAAAAAAATCTTAAATTTAAGAAATAGTTAGTATTTATTTTAAATAAAGATATTTTCATTAAAATTTATAAATTAAACCAATTCCAAATAAATTATGATGAAATATATGATTTGTATTTATATATCTATTATTTTTACTTAATAAATTAATGCGATAACTTATATAAGCAGATAAATTTTTACTAAATGTATATATTGTATCAATAGATACATATTTAACAAAATTTATAGTGCCTCCATTAAAATGTCTACCTAAAGGTATATTATACCCTTCTGATTGAACATAAGAAATAGTAGTTTTTAACTCATTACTAAATTTATATTGACCAACAATTTCTAAATTCTTAATTTCATTAGCAAACAAATATTTATAATCAGCTAAATATATTAATGAATTCTGTGCTTCGGTAAATACTGCAGCTAAATAAATATTATTTTTTTCATATTTAGCCCCAATAGAAAAAGCTTTAATAGAGTTATTTTTTTTATCATTTTCTTGTTTATAATTAAAATTTTTTTCTTTTGCAAAAAAAGTTGTATTAATTACATTACTTTTATTATTTATTTTTAAAGAATTAAAATACGCACCTATAAAACTTAATCCAGAATCTCCTAATTTATATTCAATAGAAGTCCCCCACCCCTTTTTATTTTTTTCTTTATCTATAAAAAGATCTCTTTCTGTGTTTTTATTATAATTATTATCTTCTTTAGGAAGATATAATCCTTTATATTGTAAAGCAATATTTAATCCTTTAATTAAACTAAAAAAATCTTTATTTCTATATGTTATAAGATTATTTGTTCTTCCAAACATAAATTTATCATTATTATTATACATAAAATCATCTGTAAAAAATAAACCTTTTTTTACATAAGAAGTCGCATCATATAATATTCCATAATTTCTTCCAAAATTTAAAAAATTATTATGATTAAAATTTAATCCTATTAAACCTAATCTTATTGATGGAAAAATATTATTATCTGTTTCTTTTTGATTTATTGGTAAACTATATTCAAATTGAGCATAGCCATAAATATTATTAAATATTTTTGTTACTCCTTTAAATCCTAAAATAATATTTGATATAGTATTTTGATATTTTTTAACAATATTTGCATCATTATTAGCATATGTTTTAGTAATTTCTAAAGATCCATATAAATCTATTTTTTGTCCATTTTTATTATAAATTTCACTAGCATGAACAATACTAATTGAAAATAATAAAGGTATTAAAATTTTAAATATATTACATCTCATAATTTTTTATCCTTATTAATAATAATCATTTATTTTAAATTAAGTTAGTAATAAAATTTATAAAAAATTATCTTATATTTTATTAAAAATTTTAAAATTTTGCATTATATGGAGTTCTTGGGAATGGAATAACATCTTTTATATTATGTAAACCAGTCATATAAGATAATAATCTTTCAAAACCTAAACCAAATCCAGAATGAGGTACTGTACCATATTTTCTTAAATCACGATACCACCAATAATAATCTTTATTTAATTTTAATTCTTTTAATCTTTTATCTAAAAAATCTATTCTACTTTCTCTTTGAGAACCTCCTATAATTTCACCTATATCAGGTAATAATATATCCATGGATGCTACAGTTTTATTATCCTTATTTAAATACATATAAAAAGCTTTAATATTTTTAGGATAATTAAATATTATTACTGAATTATTAAAATATTTATTTGTTAAATATCTTTCGTGTTCTAAAGAAAGATCATCACCCCATTTTATAAAATGTAAAAATTTTTCTTTAGAATTTTGTAAAATATTAATAGCTTCATTATATTCAATTATATCAAATTTATTTAATAAAACTTTTTCAATTTTATTAAATAAATTTTTCTCTATTTTATTAGATAATAAAATAATTTCATTTTTATGAAAATTAAGAAAATATTCAAAAATTTTTTTTAACATTTTTTCTGCAAATATTATAAGAGATTTTAAATTAGTAAATGCTATTTCTAATTCTAACATCCAAAATTCTGCTAAATGACGTTTAGTATTTGAATTTTCAGCTCTAAAAGTAGGTCCAAATGTATAAACTTTAGACATTGAACAAGCATAAGTTTCTAAATTTAATTGTCCAGAAACAGTTAAAAATGATTCTTTACCAAAGAAATCTTTTTTAAAAATATTCATATTTTTTTTATATTTAAAATTTTTTAAATCTAGAGTAGATACTCTAAACATTTTACCTGATCCTTCAGTATCTAAAGTTGTGATTAATGGAGTATTAACCCAAAAAAAATTTTTTTTATGTAAAAAATTATGTATAAATAATGATATATTATGTCTAATTCTTGTTAGACAACTTATTATTGTTGTTCTTGAACGTAAATGAGATACTTTTCTTAAATATTTTAAACTATGTTTTTTGGGAGAAATAGGATACTTACCTGGATTTTTTACCCAACCTAAAATTTTTATTTTTGTAGCATATATTTCATAATTTTGTATATTTTTATTAAGTGAAATTTTTAATTTTCCTGTAACATTTAAAGAACATCCACTAGTAATGGATAAAATATCATCTTTATAATTATTTAATGTACTATTAGCAATAATTTGTATATCATTTATATATGATCCATCATATAAATTAATAAAAGAAATACCTAATTTAGAATGTCTTCTATTACGTACCCATCCCCCAATAGATATAATACTATTAATTTTAATTTTTCCAGTTATTAACTCTGATATACTAGAAATTAAACACATTATTATTTTCTCTTTACTTATTTATCTATAAAAATTTATTTTTAATATTAAAATATTTATTTAATATATTTTAATTTATAAAAAATATAATTTCAATTATTTTTATTTAAATTTAAAAAATTAATGTATGTATTTATGTTGAGAAACTTAATAATATATTTTTTTTAAAAAAATAATTTTTTTTAAAAATTATTTTATTTATATAATTTTTTTTATTTTTTTAATAAAAAATAATTTAGTTAATTTTATAGATATGTTTATATGTGAATATTATTCAAATTGATTTTTTTTACTAGAAAAATAGTAATTTTATTACTTTAAAAATTTATAAATTAAAAATTTTAAACATATTAAAAAATTACTATTATTTTTTTGTAAAAAATTTTTTCATTTATGTAATAATATTTTTATTTCATAATTTAAAATAAAAAGGAATAAATTTTAAATAAAAAATAAGAATAATTCTTATATTATTTAATAATTTTATAATTAATAATAACTAAGAAATTTAATTATACAATTAATATATTAATTATATTAATTATTATTATATTAGTAATATTATTTATAATTTTTTATATTACTTATTAAATTAATAATAATATAAAATATATTATATAATTTTATAATTTAAAATTATTTTAATTATCATTTTTAAAATTATTATTAATTTTATTGATTACTTCAATACCTAAATTTTTAAAATTTTCAATTTGAGATATTATATTTCCTTTCCCTATAAATAATTTTTTAATAGCTGAATTATAACTTATTTGTAATTTATCCAAATTTTTTTCTAAAATATACATATCATCTACAAATAATCTAATTTTATTATATAATTTTGTCGCTTTATTAATAATTAATAAAGAATTTTTATTTTGTTTTTCTAAACGCCATAAATTTTCTATAGTTCTTAAGGAAATCATTAAAGTTGTAGGACTAACTAACATAATATTTAATTTTAAAGCTTCATATAACAAAGATGGTTTATAATTTATGGCTAAGGATAATGCAGATTCGATAGGAATAAACATTATAATATAATCTAAAGTATCTAAATTAGATAAATATTGATATTGTTTGTTACTTAACAGTTTTAAGTGATTACGAATAGCTATAATATGATCATTTAGTGCTTTTTTTTGTTTTATTTTATTATTAGTATTAAAATAACGTTCATATGCTATCAAAGTCATTTTAGCATCTATAATAATTTTTTTATTATAAGGTAAATTAATTATTACATCTGGTTGTATTTTTTTTGTATTGTTTAATTTAATTTTTTTTTGTACTTCATATTCATATCCATTTCTTAATCCAGAAGATTCTAAAATTTTATTTAATACTAATTCTCCCCAAATCCCTTGAATTTTATTATTTCCTTTTAATGCATTTGTTAAATTAATAGCTTCATTTGAAATATTTATATTTAATTTTTGTAAATTTTTAATTTCATAAGTTAATATATTTCTTTCTAAAGATTCCTGGTGTAAATTTTTTTGTAACTGATTTTGTAATGATTCTAATTTTTGATTTAAAGGACAAATAATATTTTTTATATTTTTATTATTATATTGATTAATTCTTTTTTCACTTTTTTCTAAAATTTCATTAGCTAAATTTTTAAATTCTATATTTAAATAATTTTTATTCTTGATAATTATTTTTTCTTTTTTGTGAAAAAAAATTATAGTATCAGTTAATTTAACTTCTAATTCTTTGATTTTAATTTTTAAATCTGAAATTATTTCTAATTTATTTACAATAATTTTATTTAAATTTGTGTTTTCTATTTTAAATTTTTTTAAATATTCTATTTGTTCAATTTTTTTTATTAATTCAAATTCTAATTTTTTATTTTCTTTTATTATTTTATTTAAATTTTTATTTTTTTTTTGATTTTTTTTATATAAAAAAAATATTACCATAAATAAAGATAATATTAACAAAAAAATATAATTTTGATAAAAAAACATTTTTAGTTATTAACTCCTAAAAAAAAATTTATATTAATTTTTAAAAACATGTTAGTATTTTGGAAAAAAAATATATTTTAATTGACTTTTATTTATAAATATGAATTAATTATGATACATCTATAATATTTATATAGGCTTGTAGCTCAGTTGGTTAGAGCACACCCCTGATAAGGGTGAGGTCGGTGGTTCAAGTCCACTCAAGCCTAATTTAACAGAAATAGGGGCTATAGCTTAGACGGTAGAGCATCTGCTTTGCACGCAGAGGGTCAGCGGTTCGATTCCGCTTAGCTCCATAAAAATATTTAATATTAAGATTTATTTAAAAATAAAAAATTGACCATTTCTCTTTTTAAAAGAGAAATATGTTTTTTATTTGTCATATTTAATTTTTTTTCATTAATAATTTTAGTTTGATGTATTATCCATTTTTTCCAAGCATTTTTCGATATATTATTATATATAATATCCCCTATATTACCATGATATACTTTTTTATTTAATTGCTCTAATTTACTTTTAAAATAAATACAAAAAATTTTTTTTACCATAAATTTTTCTTTACATTTTAAATATCATTATATGATAATATATTAATTAATAATTAATACCTATATAAAATATGAATTTTTATATTAAGAGTTTTAATTGTCGTTTCAGAAAATTAAAAAAATCTAAACAAATATTTTTTAATAAGTATTTTAATTCTTTTAATATTAATTATAAAAATAAATTAATAAATTTTAATAAAATATTTAATAATAAATTACCAATAGTAATTGATATTGGTTTTGGTATGGATAATAATATTATTAATATTGTTATGAATAACATAAAATATAATTTTATTGGTATAGAAGTATATTTACCAGGAATTGTTAAATGTTTAAAAAAAATTATTCAGTATAAAATTAAAAATTTAAAATTAATTTATTATGATGTTTACTTTGTATTAAAAAATATGATACCTAACTGTTCAATTAAAATAATCCAATTATATTTTCCTGATCCGTGGCCAAAAATTAAACATCAAAAAAGAAGATTATTAAAAAAAGATTTTTTAAAAATTATTTATTCTAAATTAATTAGTAATGGAATACTATATATCGTTACTGATTGCAGTAATTATAAAAAAGATATTATTTCTAATATAGAAAATTTAAGTAAAAAATATCTTTTTTTTAAAAAATCTAATTGTTATAAATATATATATAAAAATTTTGATTTATTTTCATTAAATACTAATTTTTTTAATAAAGCAAAAAAAAAAAATAAAAATGTTTATTACATAGAATATAAAAAATTAAATTATTTAAATAAATATTTCTAATAAATCATTTAGATATAAATGTCCTTTATTTGTTATATACCAAAAGTTATTATCTTCTTTTAAATAATTTAATTTTAATGCTTTATCAATCATAGACGTAATATTTATTACCTTTATACCTGTTGATTTTACAAATTCTTTTTTATTAATTTTATTATATAATCTAAATCGATTTAAAAAAAACTCAAATATTTTATCTTGATATAAAAGTGTATTTATAGAAGTAATAAAATTTCCATTTATATATTGCTTAATATTATTATTTTTAATAATTCTAATAATTTTATTATCAAATAAAGTAATTTTACTATGTGCATTACAACCAATACCTAAATAATTACCGAAATACCAATAATTTAAATTATGTTTACATTTATATTTATAATTTCTTACAAAAGAAGAAATTTCATATTGAAAATATCCGTTTTGAAAAAAAAGTTTTTTCCCTTGTAAAAACATTTTCCATAAAATATCATCATTTAATAAATTTTTAGGTTTATATTTTTCAAAAATAGTATTTTTTTCAATAGTAAGTTGATACCATGAAATATGATTTGGTTTAAAAAAAATAGCTTTACATAAATCTTGATATGAATCATTTAATGATTGCCCTGGTATACCATACATCATATCTATATTAATATTAGAAATATTATTTTTTTTTAGAATATAAATAGCATTAATCGCTTCTTCTGCAGAATGTAATCTACCCAAATTTTTTAAATTTCTATTATTAAAACTCTGTACTCCAATCGAAAAACGATTAATACCATTATTTACATAATTTATAATTTGATTTTCAGAAATAGAATTTGGATTTATTTCAATAGTAATTTCAGCTAATTTAGATATATAAACTTTTTTTCTTATTTCTTTTAAAAGAAATGATATATATTTTCCATACATTAAACTAGGTGTGCCTCCACCGAAAAAAATACTTTTAATATAAATTTTTTTTTTAAAAAAAGTTAAAGTTTTTTCTAAATCTAATAATAAACTATTTATATACTTAAATTGTATTTTTTTATTTTTTTTTATTAAAATTTTAGAAAAAAAATCACAATAAGGACATTTTTTTAAACACCAAGGAATATGAATATATAAACTATAATTTTTATTAAAATTTATCATATTTTTAAATTAAAAACCAAAATTGAGGGAATAAATTTATTAATAAATTATTGAATAAATATAATATTATATTAGTAATAAATAAAACAATATTTAAATAATAAATATTAGGACATATTATTTTTATAAAAAAATAAATTTGATTTATAAATATTTCTAAAATTTCATTAAGATCTAGAAATCTTAAATTAAGATAATTTAATATTAAATATATAGTAATTATATAAAACAATAAAAAACCAGTAATTTTAAGTAAAGTTAATATACTAATAAATATATAAATAATTATACTATAATTAAATAAATTTCCATATTGTAATAATATTATTATCGGATATTTAAAAAACAAAAAAAATAAAAATACTACTATAGATAGTATCTTATTATGTTTTATAGGTAAAATTTTTTTAATATATTTTAAAAATATATCTGTTAATATTATTACAAATCTTGCAAAGATATTGCAGTAATTATTTATAGAATAATAAATCCATAATCTTAATAAAAAAAATAATATTATAAAATTCATTAAATGTTTACATAAACATATAATTTTAACCATAAAAACTCCAGAATACATAAAATGTATTTATAAATAAATTTTATTCAAAAAATTTTTTATTTATTATTCTCAAACCAACTTTGTAAAATAATGGATGCTGATAAAGAATTTATATCACTTTTTTGTAAATTTTTCCATCCTCCTGTAGTAAATAAAATATTTTTAGCTTCTACTGTACTTAATCTTTCATCATGGAATTCAATATTATTAATATTAAATTTTTTTTTTATATGAAAAGCAAATTTTTTAACTAACGTAGTTATATATTGTTGACTTCCATCCATTTGTAATGGTAATCCAATTATAATTTTTTTTGGTTTCCATTGATTAAATAAATTATTAAATTTAATCCAATTAATAGCACCTGATTTTTTATTTTTAATTACTTTTAATGTATGTGCTATACGTATAAAACTTTGACCTACTGCAACACCTATATTTTTAGTACCATAATCGAAAGCTAATAGTGTCATGTTATTAAATTCTTTTTATATGTTAAGTTTATAAATTTTTATAAAAAATATTATATTGTATAATTATTAAATTTTAAATCACATTTAAATCAAATTTTATTTAAAATAGTTTTTTTTATTTTATAAATGAAAAATATTGCTTTATTTATACTTTATAAGTCATAATAATAATATAATTATTTATTTAATAAAATCATAATAAGTTCTCTCAATATATATGCTTTTTACAGAGAGTTATTTAAATTTTTAAAATAGGAGATTCTAGTCTAATGCAGAACCAAAGGATCCGTATTCGTCTTAAAGCTTTTGATCATCGTTTAATTGATCAATCAACAGCGGAAATCGTTGAAACTGCTAAACGTACTGGTGCTCAAGTTCGTGGTCCTATACCTTTACCTACTCGTAAAGAAAAATTTACAATATTGATTTCTCCTCATGTAGATAAAGATGCTAGAGATCAATATGAAATTCGTACTCATAAACGTTTAGTCGATATTATAGAACCTACAGAAAAAACTGTAGATGCATTAATGAAATTAGATTTAGCAGCTGGAGTTGATGTACAAATTAGTTTAGGTTAATAAAATATATTAAAACTATAATAGTGGAGCATATAATATATGATTGGATTAATGGGTAAAAAAATGGGTATGACTAGAATTTTTACTGAAGAAGGTACGTCTATTCCAATAACTGTGATACAGTTTGAAAATATACGTGTAACTCAAATTAAAACTATTTTAAATGATGGATATAATGCTATTCAAATGACTACAGGTTTTAAAAAAACTAATCATATTAATAAATCTGAAATAGGACATTTTTTAAAAGCAAAAACTGAAGCTGGTTCTATTTTATGGGAGTATCGTATTCACGATTATAATATAAATAAATTTTATGTAGGTCAAAAAATAAATATTGATATTTTTAAACAAATAGTCAAAGTAGATGTTACTGGTATATCTAAAGGAAAAGGATTTTCAGGTACTGTAAAAAGATGGAATTTTAAAACTCAAGACTCTAGTCATGGAAATTCTCTTTCACATAGAGTTCCTGGATCTATTGGACAAAATCAAACTCCAGGTAAAGTATTTAAAGGCAAAAAAATGGCTGGTCAGTTAGGTAATAAAAAAATTACTATACAAAATCTACATATTATAAAGTTAGATTTTATTAAAAATTTATTACTTATAAAAGGAGCTATACCTGGTTATAGCGGTAGCAATGTAATTGTAAAACCAGCAATAAAAAATTTTACTAAATAATAAAATATATTAATTTTAGGATTAAAATGGAAATTATAACAGAAGATACAAAAGACACAGTTATAGTTTCAAATATTATTTTTAATAGGAATTATAACAAAGAATTAATACATCAAGTTATAGAATCATATAGAACAATAGGTAGACAAGGTACTAAATCACAAAAAACAAAAGGAGAAGTTAAAGGATCTAATAAAAAACCATGGAGACAAAAAGGAACAGGAAAAGCTAGAGCAGGATCTGTAAAAAGCCCTATTTGGCGTTCTGGAGGTGTAACTTTTGCAGCAAAAAATAAAATTTATAATAAAAAAATTAATAAAAAAATGTTTCGAAATGCATTAAAAAGTATTTTTTCAAAATTAATCAAAGAAAATAGAATAATTTTAGTAAAAAAATTTATTATAAATGAACCAAAAACTAAGATTTTAGTTACAAAATTAAAAAAATATTTATCAAAAAAAATAATGATTATTACAACATTAATTAATCAAAATTTATTTTTAGCATCTCGTAATTTATATAATATCAAAATTACAAATTCAATTAATATAAGTCCTATTGATTTAATTAATTATCATAAAATAATTATTACTGTAAATGCTATTAAACACATAGAAGAGATATTAAAATGAATTTAAAAGAATCTGATTTTAAAATTATTAAAGGGCCCCATATTTCTGAAAAAGCTTCTTTTATTACAGAAAAAACAAATACAATAATTATTAAAGTTTTTAAAAAAGCTAACAAAATAGCTATTAAAAAAGTAATACAAAAAATGTTTAATATAAAAATAAAAAATATTAATACTTTAATTATTAAAGGAAAAATTAAAAAAAATAAAAAATATACATTTAAAAAAAAAAATTGGAAAAAAGCATATATAATGTTAGAGAAAAATCAAAAAATTAATTTTGATACAAAAAGTAATTTTTAAGGATTAAATTTATAGAATATGATAATTAAAAAGTATAAACCTACTTCTCCTGGTAGAAGACATATGGTTAAAATCATTAATAATTTTTTATATAAAGGTAAACCATTTTATTCTAAATTAGAAAAAAAACATAAATCAGGTGGAAGAAATAATAACGGTAGAATTACAACTCGTCATATTGGCGGAGGACATAAAAAATTATATCGTATTATAGATTTTAAACGAAATAAAGATAATATTCCTGCTATAGTAGAACATATAGAATACGATCCAAATCGTTCTGCTAATATTGCTTTAATTAAATATAAAGATGGAGTAAGAACATATATTTTATCTCCCAAAAATTTAAAAATTGGTGATACAGTAGAATCAGGAAAGAATGCTAGTATTAAAATTGGTAATACTTTACCTATGAAAAATATACCAGTTGGTACCACATTACATAATGTAGAAATGAAACCTGGAAAAGGTGGACAAATAGCTAGGGCTGCTGGTACATATGTACAATTAATATCAAAGGAAGAATATTATATAACTTTAAGATTAAAATCTGGAGAAATTCGCAAGATTAAATCTGATTGTAGAGCAACATTAGGAGAAATTGGTAATAATGAACATATGTTAAAATCATATGGAAAAGCTGGAGCAAAACGTTGGAAAGGAATAAGACCTACAGTTAGAGGAACTGCTATGAATCCAATAGACCATCCTCATGGTGGGGGTGAAGGTAAAAATTTTGGTAAACATCCTGTTACCCCTTGGGGTATTAAAACAAAAGGTAAAAAAACCAGAAAAAATAAAAGAACAGAAAAATATATTATAAAACATCGTAGTATTTAATATAAAAAAGGAAATAAATAATGCCTCGTTCATTAAAAAAAGGTCCTTTTATAGATCAACATTTATTTAGAAAAATTGAAAAAGCAATAGTAAATAAAGACAAAAAACCACTAAAGACATGGTCTAGACGTTCTACTATTTTCCCTAATATGATTGGATTAACTATAGCTGTACATAATGGCCGTCAGCATATTCCAATATATATTACTAATGAAATGGTTGGACATAAATTAGGTGAATTTTCTCCGACAAGAACATATAGAGGACATACAGCAGATAAAAAAATAAAAAAAACTTTAAAGAAATAAAATATATATTTTATTCATAAAATGAGTATAAAAAAATGGAAATTTTATCAAAATATAAATATGCTCCTTCTTCTGCACAAAAATTAAGACTTATAGCTAATCTTATTAGAAAAGAAAAAATATCTAAAGCTTTAGATATTTTAAATTTTTCAAATAAAAAATCTGCAGTTTTAGTAAAAAAAACATTAAATTCAGCTATATCTAATGCTGAACATAACTATGGATTAGATATAGATAATTTATTTATAAAAAAAATATATATAGATTTAGGTACAAATATGAAACGTATTATGCCTAGAGCTAAAGGTCGATCAGATAGAATTTTAAAATATACAAGTCATATTACTATTATTCTAACAGATAATCCATAATTGGAGTAAATATAAATGGGTCAAAAAACACATCCTAATGGTTTAAGATTAGGAATAACAAAAATATGGAATTCTATTTGGTTTGCTAATAAAAAAGATTATGCAAATTATTTATACAGTGATTTTCAAGTAAGAAAATTTTTAAGAAAAAAATTAGTAAAAGCATCTGTTTCAAAAATCATAATAGAAAGACCATCTAAAAGTATTAGAGTAAATATTTATACAGCACGTCCCGGAATAGTTATAGGAAAAAAAGGAGAAGATGTAGAAAAACTTAGAAAAATGATATCTAAAATTACAAAAGTACCTGCACAAGTAAATATAACAGAAGTTAGAAAACCGGAATTAGAAGCAAAATTAGTAGCTGATATTATATCTGCACAATTAGAAAAAAGAGTTATGTTTCGAAGAGTAATGAAAAGAGCAGTACAAAATTCCATGAGATTAGGAGCAAAAGGTGTAAAAGTAGAAGTTAGTGGTCGTTTAGGAGGAACAGAAATTGCACGTACAGAATGGTATAGAGAAGGTAGAGTACCATTGCATACTTTAAGAGCAGACATTGATTTCAGTTTATCTATAGCACACACTACTTATGGTATAATAGGAGTCAAAGTTTGGATTTTTAAAGGAGAAATATTAAAAAATACTTTTAAAAAAAAAATAACTCTTACAAAAAAAAT
This sequence comes from Enterobacteriaceae endosymbiont of Donacia proxima, assembly GCF_012569285.1. Lineage (NCBI taxonomy): Bacteria > Pseudomonadati > Pseudomonadota > Gammaproteobacteria > Enterobacterales > Enterobacteriaceae > Enterobacteriaceae endosymbiont of Donacia proxima. Next base: position 273,057 of record NZ_CP046198.1, on the reverse strand, counting down.
TACACGTTATACATATAAAATGCAAAAAAATAAAGGACGTAAATAAAAAAGGAGATTAATATAATGTTACAACCAAAACGTACAAAATTTAGAAAAATGCAAAAAGGAAGAAATCGTGGAGTTATTATAGGCATGGATATACATTTTGGCATCTATGCTTTAAAAGCCATAAAAAGAGGAAGAATTACATCTAAACAAATAGAATCGGCTAGAAGAGCTATCAGTCATTCCATGAAAAGACAAGGAAAAATATGGATTAGAATTTTCCCAGATAAACCTATTACAAAAAAACCTTTAGAAGTTAGAATGGGTAAAGGTAAAGGTAATGTTGAATATTGGGTAGCTTTAATTCAACCAGGAAGAATTTTATATGAAATTGATGGTGTTTCAGAAAAAATTGCTAGTAAAGCATTAAAATTAGGTGCAGCAAAATTATCTGTTCAAACAATTTTTTTAAAAAAATGAAATATATACTATATGAAAATAAATTATTTTTTAAAACAAAAAAATAAAGAATTAAAAAATGAATTATTAAGTTTATCTAGAGAACAATTTAATTTAAAAATTCAATTAGCATCAGGAAATTTAAAACATACTCATTTATTAAAAAAATCAAGAAAAAATATTGCAAGAATAAAAACAATTTTATTACAAAGAAAAAAAAAAGGATTATAAATTATGCATAAAAAAATAAAAACCTTAAAAGGTAAAGTTATAAGTAATAAAATGCAAAAATCTATTGTTGTTCATATTAATAAATTAATAAAACATCCTATATATGGGAAATATATTAATCGTACTACAAAATTACATGTACATGATGAAAAAAATATATGTAATATTGGAGATCTAGTTGAAATTAAAGAATCTCGTCCATTATCTAAAACTAAATCTTGGATTTTAGTTAAAATTATAAAGAAATCAATAATTTAATCATAAAATTTTATTTAAAATAAATTTTTATAAAAATTAAACTTAATATAATATTATAATAATTTTATAAAATTATCTACAGTAAAAAAGAGATAGAACATATATGATACAAGAACATACAGTATTAAATATTGCAGATAATTCCGGCGCTAAAAATGTTATGTGTATCAAAGTATTAGGTGGATCAAGACGACGTTATGCTAATATTGGAGATATTATTAAAGTTACTGTTAAAGATGCAATTCCTAGAGGAAAAGTAAAAAAAGGTGATGTATTAAAAGCAGTAATTGTTAGAACTAAAAAAGGAATAAGACGTTTTGATGGTTCCATAATACGTTTTGATCATAATTCATGTGTGTTGTTAAATGATACTAACGAACAATTAATTGGTACAAGAATTTTTGGACCAATTACTAGGGAATTAAGAAATGAAAAATTTATGAAAATTATTTCATTAGCTCCAGAAGTTATTTAAATTAATGAGATTTAAATATATGAAAAATAAATTACATTGTAATGATGAAGTAATTATTTTAACAGGTAAAGATAAAGGTAAAAGAGGTTTAATTAAATGTTTTATAAAAAAAGAATTTGTATTGGTAAAAGGGATAAATATTATCAAAAAACATAGTAAACCTAATCCAGCAATATCACATACAGGAGGAATTATAGAAAAAGAAGCTGCGATCCATATTTCAAATATAGCAATTTTTAATATTGAAACAAATAAAGCAGATAAGATAAAAATTAGATATGAAAAAGGTATTAAAAAAAGATTTTTTAAATCTAATAATAAAAATTTAAAATAAATTAAAGATAATATTAAATGTTAAAATTATATAATTTTTATAAAAAAAAAATAATCAGAAAATTAATGTTAGAATTTAAATATACTTCTATCATGCAAGTTCCTTGTATAAAAAAAATTACTTTAAATATGGGTGTAGGAAAAGTTATTCTTGATAAGAAACATCTTGATAATGCTATTAATGATTTAACACTTATTAGTGGACAAAAACCTATAATAACTAAATCACGTAAATCTATAGCTAGTTTTAAAATAAGAAAAGGATATCCTATCGGATGTAAAGTTACTTTAAGAAAAAAAAAAATGTGGAATTTTTTTGATCGTTTATTATTAATAGTACTTCCAAGAATTAGAGATTTTAGAGGTTTATCTAAAAAATCTTTTGATAAAAATGGTAATTATAATATTGGTATAAAAGAACAAATAATTTTCCCAGAAATTAATTTTGATAAAATCGATCATATTAGAGGTTTAGATATTACAATAACTACTAATAAAATTTCAAATCAAGAAAGTTATGCATTATTTAAAGCATTTAATTTTCCATTTAGATCATAAATTAAGGATTTTAATATGACAAAAGAATCTATTAAAGCACGTGAATTAAAGCGTATAAAATTAGGAAAAAAATTTTTTTTAAAAAGAAAAAAATTAAAGAAAATTATTTCTGATGTACATACATCTAATAAATCTCGTTTAAATGCTATTTTTAAATTACAATCTTTACCAAGAGATTCTAGTTTGTCAAGACAAAGAAATAGATGTAAATTAACTGGTCGCCCACATGCATTTTTAAGAAAATTTGGATTAAGTAGAATTAAATTAAGAGAAGCTGCAATGAAAGGAGATATCCCTGGATTAAAAAAATCTAGTTGGTAATTTTATAAAATAATATAGGATAATATTACTATGAGTATAGAAAATCCAATTGCAGATATGTTTACACGTATACGTAATGGACAAAAATCACATAAATCTAGAATTATTATGCAATATTCAAAATTTAAAAATTCTATCGCTGAAATTTTAAAAACAGAAGGATATATAAAAAATTTTAGTATTATTAAAAATAATAATACTTTATTAGAAATTTATTTAAAATACTTTAAAGGAGAAGGTGTAATAGAAAAAATACATTGTATTAGTAGACCAGGATTAAGAATTTATAAAAAAAAAAAATTTTTACCTAAAGTAATATCTGGGTTAGGTATCGCTATTATTTCAACATCTAAAGGATTAATGACTGATTATTATGCAAGACATTATGGATTAGGTGGCGAAATTATATGCTATGTGTCTTAAAAAAGAGGTACATTAAATAATGTCTAGAATAGCAAAAAAATTAATTATTATTCCAGATAATATAAAAATTATTGTTAATAAACAAGTAGTTAGTCTATCAAATAATAATAAAATATTAGTAAATACCTTTAGCAAGGATGTCAACATTATTGTAAATAATAATAAAATATTTTTTAAACCAAAAATAAAATGTAAAAATGGATGGGCACAAGCTGGAACAGTACGTTCTTTAGTTAATTCAATGATTATCGGAATTACAAAAGGTTTCAAAAAAAAATTAATATTATTTGGAATAGGTTATAAATTTTCTATTGAAAATAATATATTACACCTAATGATAGGTTTTTCACATACAATATTATATACCATTCCAAATGGAATTACCGGAAAATGTTTAAATCAAAATGAAATTATTTTAAAAGGGATAAATAAACAATTATTAGGTCAAGTAGCTGCAGATATAAGGTCTTATCGTCCTCCTGAACCATATAAGGGGAAAGGTATCCGTTACGATGATGAAATAATAAAAATAAAAGAAACTAAAAAAAAATAATATTTAAAATAAGGTTTTTAAAATATAATTATGAATATAAAGAAAATTTCTCGTATACGTAGAGCGACTAAATTTCGTAAAAATTTACAAAAATTTAAACATATACGTTTATCAATACATCGTACTTCACGACATATATATGCACAAATAATTTCTAAAGATAATAAAATTTTAATAACAGCTTCAACATTAGAAAAAAAAATTAAAAAACAACTAAAATATACTGGAAATATCTCAGCTGCTACTTTAATAGGAACTAAAATAGCAAAAAGATCTATTAAGAAAGGTATTTTAAGTGTATCATTTGATCGTTCTGGTTTTAAATATCATGGACGTATCAAGGCATTAGCAAATTCTGCACGTAATATAGGTTTAAATTTTTAATTAATTTTTAAAAGAAAAATATTTATGAATATTTATGATGATAAAAATCAAAATAATGAGTTAAAAGAAAAATTAATTACTGTTAATAGAGTATCTAAAACTGTTAAAGGTGGTCGTATTTTTTCTTTTACAGCATTAACAGTTGTCGGTAATGGTAAAGGAAGGATAGGTTACGGATATGGTAAAGCAAAAGAAGTACCTAGTGCAATACAAAAAGCAATGGAAAAAGCTAAAAAAAATATGATTAATATTTTTATAAAAAATAATACGATACAATATCCTATTAACGGATATCATACTGGTTCATTTGTTTTTATACAACCGGCATCTGAAGGAACAGGTATTATAGCAGGAGGGGCTATGAGAGCAGTTTTAGAAGTTGTAGGAATTTATAACGTTTTAGCTAAAGCATATGGATCTACTAATCCAATAAATGTTGTAAAAGCAACTATTAAAGGTTTATCTAGTATACATTCATTAAAAATGATTGCAGCAAAAAGAAATAAAACTATAGAAGAAATAAAAAGAAATCTAAAAAATGTTAAAAACAATTAAAATTACACAAATGAAAAGTTCAATAGGTAGATTACCTAAACATAAAGCAATTTTAATTAGTTTAGGATTAAAACATATTGGACATACCGTTATTAAAAATAATATACCTAGTATTTTAGGCATGATTAAAAAAATTTCTTACATGATTAAGGTTACATATTAATATGTATTTAAATAATTTATTTTCTAAAATTAAAAATAATACTAAAAGATTAGGGAGAGGAATAGGTTCAGGAAAAGGAAAAACTAGTGGTAGAGGACATAAGGGACAAAAATCTCGTTCTGGATATAATATTAATAAATCATTTGAAGGGGGACAAAGTCCATTACATAGAAGATTACCTAAATTTGGTTTTAAATCAAGAAAAAAAAAATTTTTTAAAGAAATTAGATTAAGTGATTTAAACAAAATAAATGGAAATTATATCGATTTAAATATTTTAAAATCTTCTAAAATAATTAGTAAAAAAATTAAATATATTAAAATTATTAATAAAGGAAACATAAATACTCCTAAAAGAATTATTAAATTAAATTGTACAAAAAACGTAAAGATGATTATAAAAAAATTAGGTGGAATAGTTGAGGAATAAAAAATAAATGATTAAATCATTTAATCAAATAAATTTTCAAAGTACTAAAAATGGTTTTATTGAATTAAAAAAAAGGTTTATTTTTTTTATAAGTTCTATCATTATTTTTCGAATAGGTTCATTCATACCGATTCCAGGAATTAATACTAGTATTTTACATTCATTAATTCTTAAACAACATGGTAATATTATTGATATGTTTAATATGTTTTCTGGTGGTGCATTAAGTAGAGCTTCAATTTTTGCTTTAGGAATTATGCCTTATATATCTGCATCTATTATAATACAAATTTTAACATCAGTTCATCCTTTTTTTATATCTCTAAAAAAGAGAGGTGATGCTGGGAAAAAAAAAATTAATAAATATACTAAATATGGTACATTAATTTTATCTATAATTCAAGCATTTGGAATAACTTTTGGATTATCTCATATTCCAGGGATGAAAAATTTAATTATACATCCAGACATATATTTTTATATAATTTCTATTTTAAGTTTAATTACAGGTACCACATTTTTAATGTGGTTAGGTAGACAAATTACAAAAAGAGGAATTGGTAATGGAGTTTCTACTATTATAGTAATTGGAATATTAGCTGCTTTACCTTCTGCAGTAAATCAAATTATTTTGCAAATAAAATTAGGAAATTTAAATTTTTTTACTATTTTTATATTATTATTATTTATATTTTTTATTACTTTATTTATTATTTTTGTAGAAAAGGGACAGCGGAAAATAGTAGTACAATATGCTAGAAGATATTATGGAAGACAAATATATAATACACAACAAAATACTCATTTACCATTAAAAATTAATATGTCTGGAGTAATACCTGCAATATTTTCTTCTAGTATTATTTTATTTATCTCCACAATATTCACATGGTTTAGTAATATTATTCATTATAACTGGATAAAAAATATTTCTATATCTTTACAACCTAGACAACCAATATATATAATATTATATATATCAGCTATCATATTTTTTTGTTTTTTTTATACTCTTTTAGTTTTTAATCCTAAAGAAACTTCAGATAACTTAAAAAAATCAGGAGCTTATATTTCTGGTATTCGCCCAGGAGAACAAACAGCTAAGTATATAAAAAAAATAATTATGCGATTAACATTTACTGGAAGTTTATATATTACATTTATATGTCTTATTCCTGAATTTTTGCGTAATATTATTACTATTCCATTTTATTTTAGTGGCACATCGTTACTTATAGTAATAGTTGTAATTATGGATTTTATTACACAAATTCAAACATTAATTATGTCTACCCAATATGAATCTATACTTAAAAAAATAAATTTTAAAAATTAATTTGATAAAAATTATAAAATAATATTTTAGGGATATAATAAAATGAAAGTTCGTACTTCAATTAAAAAAATATGTCGTAATTGTAAAATTATTCGTAGGAAAAGAATGATATATGTTTTTTGTAAAACAGATCCTAAACATAAACAACGTCAAGGATAAAAAAATTAATTTTGTTTATATGTTTATAATATTTTATTTTAAAAAAGGATATAAAATGATTCGTATAGCTGGAGTTAATATTCCTGATAATAAACGTTTAATAATAGCTTTAAAATATATTTATGGTATCGGTACATCTAATGCTATTTATATATGTAAAATAACTAATCTTTCTCAAGATATTAAAATTAACACACTTACAGAAAAAAAAATAGATTTATTAAGAAATGCTATATCTAAATTTAAAATAGAAGGAGATTTAAGAAGAAATATCAATTTAAATATCAAAAGATTAGTTGATTTAGGTTGTTATAGAGGTTACCGTCATAAAAAAGGATTACCTGTTAGAGGACAAAGAACTAAAACTAATGCACGTACTAGAAAAAAATTACATAAATATTCTAAAAAATAAAATTCTAATAGGCATATATAATGAAAAAAAAAACTTTAAATTCAAAAAAAAATTTTAAAAAACAAATATTAGATGGTATAGCACATATACATGCGTCTTTTAACAATACTATAGTTACCATTACAGATAGACAGGGTAATTCTTTAGGATGTGCCACAGCTGGAGGATCTGGTTTTAGAGGGTCTAGGAAATCTACTCCTTTCGCAGCACAAGTAGCTGCAGAAAAATGTGCTGAAATTGTTAAAAATTATGGTATTAAAAATTTAGAAATTATAGTAAAAGGTCCTGGACCTGGTAGAGAATCTACTATTAGAGCATTGAATAATGCTGGTTTTAAAATTACAAATATTATAGATGTTACACCTATACCACATAATGGATGTAGACCTCCAAAAAAAAGAAGAGTATAAATAACTTATTATTTTAAAATATTTTAAAACTAATTTAAGAATTGTAGGGAAATATAATGGCAAAATATTTAGGACCAAAATTAAAATTATGTAGAAGAGAGGGAACCGATTTATTTTTAAAATCTAATACACGTTCTATTGATACTAAATGCAAATTAGAACAAGTTCCAGGGCAACATGGTTTTAAAAAAAATAGATTATCTGACTATGGAATACAATTAAGAGAAAAACAAAAATTACGTAGATTATATGGTATATTAGAACGTCAATTTCATAATTATTATAAAAAAGCTTCACGTATGAAGGGAAATACTGGATTTAATTTACTATGTTTACTAGAAAAAAGATTAGATAATGTTGTTTATAGAATGGGTTTTGGAGTAACAAGAGCTGAATCTAGACAATTAATTTCTCATAAATCTATAAAAATTAACAATAATATTGTTAATATAGCTTCTTATCAAGTATCTGTAAATGATAAAATTTCTATATGTGAAAAATCTAAAAAACAATTAAGAATTAATGCATCTATTGATTTATATTCTCAAAGAGAAAAATCTAATTGGTTAGAAGTTAATAGTAAAAAAATGGAAGGAATTTTTACACGTCTTCCTGAACGTTCTGATTTACCTGCAGATATTAATGAACATTTAATTATTGAGTTATATTCAAAATAATTTTTAATAAGAGAGTATATAAATGGATCAAAATTCCGTAACAGAATTTTTAAAACCTAAATTAGTAGATATACAACATATTAATAAATCTACTGTAAGAGTTACTTTAGAACCTTTAGAACGTGGTTTTGGTCATACATTAGGAAATGCATTAAGACGTATTCTACTATCTTCTATGCCAGGATATGCAGTTACAGAAGTAGAAATAGAAGGAATACTACATGAATATAGTACTAAAGAAGGTATTAAAGAAGATATTATTGAAATATTACTAAATTTAAAACAACTAGCTATAAAAATAGAAAATAATAAAAAAGAAATAATTTTAACTTTAAATAAAAAAGGTATTGGTATTGTTAAAGCATCTGATATTAATCATGGTAGTGATATTAAAATTATTAATCAAGATCATATTATTTGCCATATTACTAATATAAATGCATCTATTAATATAACTATGAAAATAGAATTAGGTAGAGGATATATAGCCGCTCATACAAGAATAAATAATGATATTCAAAATAATGCTAAAATAGGTAGATTATTATTAGATGCATCTTTTAGTCCTATTAAAAGAATAATATATAATGTAGAATCTGCAAGAGTAAAACAAAGGACAGATTTAGATAAATTAATTATAGAAATAGAAACAAATGGAACTATCGATCCTGAACAAGCCATTAGAAAAGCAGCTACAATTTTAGCTAAACAATTAGAATCATTTGTAAATTTAGAAGATTTTAAAAAAGAGAAGGAAATAAAAGAAGAAAAACCTAAATTTGATCCTATTTTATTACGTTCAGTAGATGATTTAGAATTAACAGTACGTTCTGCAAATTGTTTAAAAACTGAATTTATTCATTTAATTGGTGATTTAGTACAAAAAACAGAAGTAGAATTATTAAAAACTCCAAATTTAGGTAAAAAATCTTTAACAGAAATAAAAGATATATTAGCTTCAAGGGGATTATCATTAGGAATGAGATTGGATAATTGGCCTCCTGATAATAATAAAAATAATAAATAATTAATTTAATTGGATAAAAAATATGCGTCATCGTAAAACAGGTCGTTACTTAAATAGAAATAGTGCTCATCGCTTTGCAATGTTATATAATATGACTAATTCATTAATTTATTATGAAATTATTAAAACAACTTTAGCTAAAGCTAAAGAACTTAGAAAAATAATAGAACCGATTATTACTATTGCAAAAAAAAATAATGTTGCTAGTCGTAGACTAATTCGTTCTAAATTAAATAATAAAAACAATATTAATAAACTTTTTAAAGTTATTGTCCCACAATTTAAAAATACATTAGGTGGTTATACACGTATTATTAAATGCGGTTTTCGTAATGGGGATAAAGCACCTATGGCTTATATAGAATTAATAAAAAGAAAAATAATTCTAAAAAATAAAAAAATTAAGTAATTATATTATTTTTTACAAAAAGATTTTTATACTGATTAAAATTTAAAAAATTTTGAATATTCATTTGTTTTTTACCACTAGGTTGAATAATTTGAATATTTAAAATTCCATTTATAGTATTTATTTGTATACCATATCTATTTATTGATAAAATTGTTCCAGGTTTTTTATTAATATAGTTACTATTAAAATTAGTAATAACTTCTGCTTGCCATACTTTAAATCTTTTTTCTTTTATAAAAAAATAAGTCCCAGGACAAGGATTAAATGCACGGATCATACATTCTAATTTTTTGGCTGATAGTAACCAATTTAATTTACATTCTTTTTTAGATATTTTTTTTGCATATGTAGGTTTTATTATGTTAATATTTTGAGATTTAAATTTTATTTTTATACCTTTTGTAATTTTATTTAAAATAAACAATAATCCTTGTAATCCTAATATTGCTAATTTTTTATATAATGATCCATATGTATCATACAATAAAATATTATATTCTATTTGATAAATAATATCTCCTTGATCTAAAAAATCATTCATTTTTATGATACTAATACCTGTTTTTAAATCATTAGCTAATAATGCTCTTTGTATAGGTGCTGAACCTCTCCATCTAGGTAATAATGAAGCATGTACATTCATACAAAATAATTTAGGAATATTTAATATTGTGTTAGGAATTAACAATCCATAATCTACAACAACGATAATATCGCATTTATAATTTTTAATTTTTTTAATTAAGGATAAAGAACTTAAAGATTCTGGTTGTAGAATATTAATTTTATTTTTTAAAGCTAATTTTTTTATAGGGTTAAAAGTTAACTTACATCCTCTATTAGCATAAGTATCTGGTTTTGTAATTATACAAGATATTGTATAATTACTGTTTATTAAACCTTTTAAATGATAAGCAGCAAATTTTGAAGTACCTATAAAAATTATTTTAATTTTTTTTTTATTCATTTTATATAATTATGTTTTTTGATAAATATTATTTTTTTATTAATTTTATTTATTTTATCATAAATTCTTTGATATTTTAAATTTGATAAATAATCAATAAATAAGATTCCATTCAAATGATCCATTTCATGTTGTATACAAAAAGATAATAAATATTTTGCTTCTAATTCAATATTTTCATTCATTAAATTTTTAGCTCTAATTTTTATTTTTTTATATCTTAAAATATAATATTGTTGTTTAACAGGTACAGATAAACAACCTTCTTTACTATTAATTTTAGACTTATCAAATGCTATAATTGTTGGATTAATTAGTATTAAAGGATTATTTTTCCCCATAGTGATATCAATAACTATGATTTTTTTATTTATTCCTATTTGTGTAGCAGCTAATCCAATACCATTATAAAAATACATTGTTTTAAGCATATTATTAACTAATAATTGAATATTGTCATCTATTTTTTTTATAGATTTTGCTATTTTTCTTAATTTTTTATTAGGAAAATATAATAATTTCATTATAGACATAATAATAATTTTTTATTGTAAAATAATTATTTTTATAATATAACAGAAATTTTTAAAAAAATAAGTTATTAATATATCATTAATTGATAGTTTTATAAAAAATTTGTAAAAAAAATTATAGATATTAAAATTTTTATTAATAAATTAAAAATAAGTAAAATTATTACAGATTTTACTGAATTTGTATTTTTAGGATATAATCTAGATAATAAAAAATAATGTATAAGTTATTAATTACAATAAAACGTAGTATAAAAAAAGATTAATTTTAATTACTTTAAAATATAGTTAATTATCAAAATATATAAATGAAAAAAATTATTAAATATAGAAAAAAAAGAAATTTCATCTACTTAATAAGGTATGATTATATGAATTATGCTTTTTTTTGTTAATATTCTATATTAGTTACTAGGGATTTTAATTTCATTACTTTATATGTACTTAATTATTATTTAATAAAAAAAATTTGTAATTATTTTGATAAACTAATTATTTTTATCAGTAAAAATATTTTAGAAACTAAACCTTATTTAAATCTAAATAAATAGAATATCATTTTTATAATATAAAAAAACATATTTTGATTTTAAATAAAAAAAAGAAAAATATTTAAAATTTTCTGAAATTAGGAATAAATTTTAATAATTTAGTTGTTTGTAAAGGATAAATATGAAATTATTTGCATTATTTGGTAATCCTATAAAACATAGTAAATCCCCAATTATACATAAATTATTTGCGAAACAAACAAGAATATTACATAATTATATAAAAATAAATGTACCAATAAATGATTTTTCTAAATCAATTAGAAATTTTTTTCAAAATGGAGGATTAGGAGCTAATATTACTCTTCCTTTTAAAAGAGAAGCATATAAAATATGTGATATACTAACAAGTAGAGCTAAATATTCTGGGACTGTTAATACAATTAAAATTACAAGTTCTAAAAAAATTTTAGGTGATAATACGGATGGGATAGGTTTATTAAAAGATTTAAAAAATTTAAATTTTATTACTTCTAAAAGTAATATTCTATTACTAGGAGCTGGAGGGGCTGCACAAGGAATAATATATTCATTAATACAGTTTGGTTGTAATATTACGATTGTAAATCGTACTTATCAGCACGCTATAAATATTGTTCAATATTTTAAAAATACAAAAAAAATAAATTGTTTAAAAATTAAAGATTTATCAAATTATTCATTTAATCAAATACATTATGATATAATTATTAATGCTACTTCTAGTAGCATAAAAGGAGATATTCCTAATATTCCTTTATCAATAATTAAGCCAGATATTTTCTGTTATGATCTTTTTTATAATAATAGAAACACACCATTTTTAAAATGGTGTGTTTCTCATGGAGTTAAAAATATCAATATATCAGATGGTATTGGAATGTTAATTGAACAAGCTGCATATGCTTTTTATTTATGGCATGGTATTATGCCAGATACAAAAAAAACTATTATAAAATATAAAAAAAAAGATATTTAATATTAATTAAATATTTTTTAAAAAGGTTAATTATATGAATTACAAATTACCAAAATTATTATATAAATATTCTGATTTAGAACCATTTTTTGATACAAAAACAATGGAAATACATCATACTAAACATCATCAAAATTATATTAATAATACTAATTTAATACTTAAAAAAAATAATATTGAAAATTTAAAAATAAATAAATTAATATCTAACTTAGATAATCTTTCAATTCCAATATCTCAAAAAATATTTTTACGTAATAATGCAGGAGGTCATGCTAATCATAGTTTTTTTTGGAAAATTTTAAAAAAAAATACAAAACCTAATAATATCATTTTAAATATTTTAAAAGATGAATTTATAAATTTTGAAAATTTTAAAAAAATTTTTGAAGAAAAAGCCTTAAAATTTTTTGGATCAGGATGGATATGGTTAATTAAAAAACAAAATTCTTTAAAAATAATTACTACAGTTAATCAAGATAATCCACTTATGTTTTTAAATGATAAAAAAAAACTTTCAGGTTTTCCTTTAATAGGATTAGATTTATGGGAACATGCATATTATTTAAAATATCAAAATAATAGAAATTTTTATATTCAATCTTTTTGGCATGTTTTAAATTGGGATAAAGTATTACAATTATTTTTAAATAAATAATCATATGATGTATTTTATTTATATAAATAAAATACATCATATTATATCTAAAAAATAAACATAAATTTTTAAAAAAATTATTTTATTATCATTGTTTTATGAAAATAAAATTATTATGTCTTATGAAATAGAAATTAAAAATTTATTTTAAAATTATTTAAATAACTTTAAAATTTTTAAAAATTTTAATTTAAATATAAAAAAAAGATCTTTATTAGGCCCTAGTAGGGCCAGTAAAACAACTATTATTAGTATAGTTACTTCTCTAATCAATAAATTTTCTAAAAAAATTAAATTTTAAAAAAAAAATAACTATTATTTTAACAATTCATTCTTTAAAAGAAGCATAATTTTTCTGTAATCATACTGGTATTTTTGATAAAAAACTTTACTATAAATAAATTATTAAATAAATTAAAATTTGAAACATTTACATTAAAATATATAAATAAAAATAAATTTTTTCTTAAAATCAATAGATATAAATATAAAATTATTAATAATTCTAAAATAGAAATTTTAATTTTTAAAAATTAAAATTTAAATAATATTTTTATAAAATTAACAAAACAAAACATTTAAATTTTTATTTTAAAAAATAAATATTCTAAATTAGAAAAATTATTGATAGATGTTATTTCTAATTAAATTTTAACTATAAAAAAATTATCAAAATAATAATACATCCATATTTAATTGCATTGTATGCCATTATAAAAAAAGAAATAAACAGATTCGTACAAATTTAAATACAAACTTTAATACCTACTATATATAACAATATCAATATATTTTATATTTTTTGGTAATTTTATTATTATGAATATTAATAAAATATCTAGTTTTAGTTATATACAATTTATTACACCTAGATTAATAATAATGATTATTGTTAATAATTTATATTCTTATCTTGCATCATCTTTGTTTAATACTAAATTTAATCATTCTATAAAAGAATTATTAATAGCTCTAATACCTACTAAAATTATTATTTTAGGACATATTAGTGGAGGTATTTTAAAAAGTATAATTATTTGTATATTTTAAACTATTTATCTCTATTTTTTATTTCTTTACATGTATATTCATGGTTATTTCTTATAATTTTTATATTTTTAATATATATTTTATTTTCTTTATTTGTTTTATTAAATTCTATTTTTATTAATAATTTTGATGATATTAATTTTATTCCTACATTTATATTAATTTTTTTAACATATTTAGGTGATATTTTTACACTACTATTTTTTTATCTTCTTTTTAATAAAAAATGTTAAAGATAAATCTTATGTTTTATATTATATCTAGTACCCATTAGAGTTTTTAAAGTAAATATATAATATCTCTATTTTTAATTATAAAAGTTTTAATTTTTTTAATTATTACTTTATATTTATTAATTTTTATTTTAATTGGGTAAAAAAATAAGTTTACAATCTTAATAAATATTTATTTTTAGATTAATATTTTTTTATCCTGCAATTTGTTTAGCACGTATTTCTGCTAAAGTTTTGCAATCAATACATAGATTTGCAGTAGGTTGTGCTTCTAATCTTTTTAACCCGATTTCAATTTCACAGCAATCACAATAACCAAAATTTTTTGTATTAAATTTTCTTAATGTTATTTCAATTTTTTTTATTAATTTTCTTTCTCTATCTTTATTACGTAATTCTAAATTAAATTCTTCTTCTTGTGTTGCTCTATCTATAGGATCAGGAAAATTATATGTTTCATCTTTAATATAAGTAATTGTACTATTAATTTTTTTATTTATTTTATTTTTCCATGATTCTAATATTTTTTTAAAATGTAGTAATTGTTTTTTATTCATATATTTTTCATTAGGTTTTAATTTATATGGAGCTACTCCAGCAAAAGATAAAATATTTAAAGATGATAAAAAATTATTATTTTTTTTCATTGATTTTCCAATAATTTTATTAAGTAAATATTTTAATTTGAAAATTAAAATTTAATAATTATATTTTATTTAATATAAATTATCAAATTTATTAAAATTTATAAATTATCAGTTATAATAATAATATTCTTTATTTTTGTATATATTTTTATTAATTTTAAACATTATTTATTTTCTTGTAAAATAGATATAATTACTATATAATAGTTAAAATTAAAATGTAGTTAAATAAATTTTTTATTAAGTTTATTAAAATTATTAAAAATAATACTTTTTTATATAGGAATCTCAAATTTATGCAATATAAGACTAATATTATAATAGATTTAAACGACAAAAATTTTCAAGAAGAAATAAAAAAAAATAATTTAGTTTTAGTTGATTTTTGGGCTGAATGGTGTAATCCATGTAAAATTTTTTCTAAAGTTTTAGAAGAAGTATCAATTGAATATAAAAATATTATTTTTACTAAATTAAATATTGAAAATTACAAAACTATAACAGAAAAATATAATATTCGTAGTATACCTACAATTTTATTATTTAAAAATGGAAATGTTATTGATAAAATAATCGGTTCTATAACTAAAATACAATTAAAAAATTTTTTAAATAAAAATTTAAAGTAATATTTTAAATGAAGTATAAAATTTTTAAAGGAGATAAATATTATTATGAGTATTTTATTGATGAATAATAAAATAAAATTTTAATTAAAAATTATTAATATAAGTATTTTATAAATAAATTTTATAAAAAATATTTAAGAATTACTAAAAGTTAAGACCTCACCATTATGAATCTTACCGAATTAAAAAATAAACCTATATCTGATTTAATAGATTTAGGTGAAAGTATTTATCTAGAAAATTTAGCTAGAATGCGTAAACAAGATATTATTTTTACTATATTAAAACAACATTCCAAAAGTGGTGAAGATATTTTTGGTGATGGAGTATTAGAAATATTACAAGATGGGTTTGGATTCTTGCGTTCCTCTGATAGTTCTTATTTAGCAGGTCCTGATGATATATATGTATCTCCAAGTCAAATTAGACGTTTTAATTTACGCACAGGAGATACTATTTCTGGTAAAATTCGGCCTCCTAAAGAAGGAGAAAGATATTTTGCATTATTAAAAGTTAATCAAGTAAATTTTGATAAACCTGAAAATGCTAGAAGTAAAATTCTATTTGAAAATTTAACACCATTACATGCAAACTCTAGATTAAGTATGGAAAGAGGTAATGGTTCTACAGAAGATCTAACTGCTCGTGTATTAGATTTAGCTTCACCTATAGGAAGGGGACAAAGAGGTTTAATAGTAGCACCTCCAAAAGCGGGAAAAACTATGTTATTACAAAATATTGCACAAAGTATTGCATATAATCATCCTGATTGTGTATTAATAGTTTTACTTATTGATGAACGTCCAGAAGAAGTCACTGAAATGCAACGATTAGTAAAAGGTGAAGTAATAGCATCAACTTTTGATGAACCACCTTCTAGACATGTTCAAGTTTCTGAAATGGTTATTGAAAAAGCAAAAAGATTAGTAGAACATAAAAAAGATGTTATTATTTTATTAGATTCTATGACCCGTTTAGCAAGAGCATATAATACTGTTGCACCTGCATCTGGTAAAGTTTTAACTGGAGGTGTTGATGCTAATGCATTACATCGACCTAAACGTTTTTTTGGGGCAGCAAGAAATGTTGAAGAAGGAGGAAGTTTAACAATTATAGCAACAGCTTTAATTGATACAGGTTCAAAAATGGATGATGTTATTTATGAAGAATTTAAAGGTACTGGTAATATGGAGTTACATTTATCACGCAAAATAGCAGAAAAAAGAGTATTCCCTGCTATAGATTATAATAGATCTGGAACAAGAAAAGAAGAATTATTAAGTTCTTCTGAAGAATTACAAAGAATGTGGATTTTAAGAAAAATAATTCATCCTATGAATGAAATAGATGCAATGGAATTTTTAATAAATAAATTATCAATGACAAAAACTAATTATGATTTTTTTAATATGATGAAACGATCTTAAATTTTTTATTAAAAATTTTTTAAATAAAATTATTATTTGTTTAAATGTATAATTTAAAAAATTTTTATAAAAAAACTAGACATTTAAGAAATGAATTTGTAATATTATATTAGTTACATCTGTAGTTCAGTTAAATAAAGTGTTTTTTCCAAAAACAGAGATTTCAAATTTAATTGCTATTATTAGATAATAATTAAGTCATTAATTTTTCATATCTATAATTAAAGTGGTGGTTATAGCTCAGTTGGTAGAGCACTGGATTGTGGTTCCGGTTGTCATGGGTTCAATTCCCATTAATCACCCAATATTTTTACGGCGAGTAGCGCAGTTTGGTAGCGCAACTGGTTTGGGACCAGTGGGTCGGAGGTTCAAATCCTCTCTCGCCGATAAAAATAATTTTATTACTAATTAAATTTAAACATAAATATTATTTTTAATAGAATATTTTTTTATATCATTAATTGTAATTACTATCATTTTATTCTTTTTTGCAAAAGATATAGTATCAAATTTATTTGCCATAGTTCCATTTTTATTAGTTAATTCACATAATACACCCACAGGTTTCATTTTTGCAATTTTCAATAAATCTATTGTTGCTTCAGTATGTCCTTGTCTTTTAGAAAGACCTCCATCTACAGCTCTTAATGGGAAAATATGTCCTGGTTGATGTAAATCTGTAGGAACTACATGATCAGAAATAGCAGTTTTTATAGTTGTAAATCTATCTTTTGCAGATACTCCTGTAGAAATTCCTTTAGCGGCTTCAATACTAACAGTAAATCCTGTTTTATAAAAACTAGTATTTTTTTTTACCATCATAGGTAATTTTAATTTTTTACGTAAAAAATCTGTAATACATAAACAAATAATACCACTACCATTTCTAATGGTAAAAGCAATATTATCTATAGAAATTTTTTCTGCTGAAAAAACGATATCACTTTCATTTTCTCTTTTTTTATCATCTAAAATTAAAATTCCTTTTCCTTTTTTTAATGAATTAATAGCATTTTTAATACGTGTTTCAATATTACCAAATTCTATATTAAGTAAATTCATAAAATAATATTCAAATTATAATTTAATGATATTATATATTAATTTTTAATTTAATTTTTTTTTTATAAAAGAATAAAAAATGAAAAAATTAATATTTTATTATTTTTAATAAAAAATTATTTTAATAAAATTTTTTAAAAAAATATTTTATGATAAATAATAATTTTTTATGTTTTAAAAAATTTATAGGAGTAATAAATTGAAAATTTATTTAGTTGGTGGAGCTGTACGTGATCATTTATTAAAAATAAATGTAAAAGATAAAGATTGGGTTGTTGTAGGATCTGATATTAAATCAATGCTTAAATTAGGTTTTAAATTAGTTGGTAAAGATTTTCCTGTTTTTTTACATCCTAAAACACATGAAGAATATGCATTAGCTAGAACTGAATATAAATCTGGACATGGTTATAAAGGATTTAAATATTATGCAACTCCTACTATTTCTTTAAAAGAAGATCTATTACGTAGAGATCTTACTATTAATGCTATTGCGCAAGATAATTTAGGAAAATTTTATGATCCATATAATGGATTAAATGATATAAAAAATCGTATATTAAAACATGTTTCATTATCATTTAAAGATGATCCTTTAAGAGTTTTAAGAGTAGCTCGATTTGCTGCTAAATTAAATTATTTAAATTTTAAAATTCATGATAGTACATTAAAATTAATGAAAATTATGAGTAATTCTGGAGAATTATCATATTTAAAACCTGAAAGAATTTGGAAAGAAACATATAATGCACTTCGATCTAAAGATCCTCAAATATATTTTCAAATCTTAAAAAAATGTAATGCTTTATCTAGTATTTTACCAGAAATAAATAAATTATATGGAATACCTGCACCATTAAAATGGCATCCAGAAATTGATACTGGGATACATACAATGCTTACATTAAAAATTATTTCTCAACTTACAAAAAATGTATCAACAAGATTCGCTGCATTATGTCATGATATAGGTAAAGGATTAACTCCTAAAAAATTATGGCCTAGACATCCAGGACATGGTATAGCTGGAATACCATTAATTAAAAAATTATGTAAAAAACTTAAAATACCTAATAATATTAAAAAATTATCTATATTATCAGCTAAAATACATGATATCATTCATGATATATATAATCAAAAACCAGAAGATATATTAAATATATATAATATTATTGATGCTTGGCGCAAACCTGAAAGAGTGAAACAAATTGCACTAATAAGTGAAGCTGATGCACGAGGTAGATTAACGTTAGAATTAATGGAATATAAACAAGGTAAATATTTTATTGACATGTATAATTTTATTTCTAAATTAAATATTAAAAATATAATTAATAATATTAATTTAAAAGGAATTAATATAAATAAAACGATTCAAAACGAAAGATTAAAATTATTAAAATCTTTTTTAAAATCTAAGTAATAAATAATTTTTGATATAATAATTAATTAATATATTAATATTAAAATTAATATTAAAAGTATACGATATATACTAAACCATATTAAATAAATATTATTTATCAGATAAATAAATTTTTTTATTATAAATAAACTAACTATAAATGAAATAAAAAATCCTATAAATAATATTTTAAAATTATTAAAATCTATGATGAAGTAATTTTTATATAATGATAATAAATTAGCTCCTAAAATTACAGGTATAGAGATAATAAAACAAAAATCAATAGCAACGGAACGTTTTATTCCTAATAATAAACTTATAGATAATGTTGATCCTAATCTAGAAACACCAGGTAATAAAGCTAAACATTGGAAACATCCAATTATAAAATTTAAATTATATGAAATATAATTTAAATTTTTAATGCTATATATTTTAGGTTTATATATTTCGGAAAATAATAATAATAATCCGCCTAAAAATAATCCATATATAATATATAAAATATTGTTAATTGCTATAATTTTATGATAAAAAATTAATCCTATAAAAATTACTGGTAATGTAGATATTATTATCTTAAATATATTAATTTTTTTTTTATCATAAAATTTATAATAAATTGTGTTAAATATAATTTGAATAATTTTTTTCCAAAAAATAATTATGATTGCTAATGTTGATCCTAATTGTATAATAATTTCAAAAATCTGTAGATTTTTATTATTATTAATATTTAATATTTTAGAAAAAATAATTATATGAGCACTAGAAGATATTGGTAAAAATTCAGTTAAACTTTGTATTATACTTAGTATTATAATAGAAAAATAATTTAATGTTATCATAACAACCTCAAATATTAAAATTTTATGATAAAAAATCATCTTCTAAAGATAGTTTTGAATTAATAATTATATTATTTAATATATATTTGTTTTTTTTTAAAAAAAAGTTTTTTGATCCAATATAAGCGATCATTCCTGCATTATCTGTACATAATTTTTTATTACTATAAAATAATTTAATATTATATTTTTGAAATTTTTGATGAAAAATTTTTCTTAATTTTTTATTTGCACTAACTCCTCCAGCAATAACTAATTGGTTTATATGATATTTTTTTAAAGCCCATAAACTTTTTATATAAAGAGTATCTATAATCGCATCTTCAAATGCACGTGCAATATTAGCTTTAACTTGAAAATTATTTAAATCTTGTTTTTTTATAAAATTTTGTACAAAAGTCTTTAATCCTGAAAAACTAAAATTTAAATTATTTTTTTTAGATATCATCGGTCGAGGAAAAATAAATTTTTTTGATATACCAAATTGAGATAATTTAAATAAATTTTTACCTCCAGGATAATCCAACCCTAATAATTTAGATACTTTATCTAAAGTTTCACCTACAGCATTATCTATATGTTTCCCTAAAATTTTATATTTTCCAAATTTATATACATATATTAATTGCGTATGTCCCCCAGAAATTAATAAACCAATAAAAGGAAAATATGGTTTTTTTTTTTGTAACATTATTGAAAATAAATGACCTTCCATATGATTTACTGGGATAATAGGTATATTTAATGCAAATGCTAAAGTATGTGAAACAATTGCTCCTATTATTAAAGAATTTATTTGTCCTGGACCAGCAGTATAAGCTATAGCATCGAGATTATGTAAATTTTTATCAATTTTTAATAAAGATTTTTTAATTAGTGGAATAATTTTTTTTAAATGATTTCTTGCAGCTAATTCAGGTACTATACCTCCATATTTAGAATGAATTTTTTGTGTACAAATATTATTACATAATATACCTTTTTTATTATCATAAATAGATACTGATGTATCATCACATGATGTTTCTATACCCATAAAAAGCATATTTATCCCTAAAATTATAATTTTTTTTGTTAATAAAATAAAAAATTATTTATATAATATAAATTATATATTATAATATAGTTTTATAACAATATAAAATTATAATATTTAAATTATAAAAGGATATTATATGCCAGTTATTAAAATACGTGATAATGAACCATTTGATTTAGCTTTAAGACGTTTTAAACGTTCATGCGAAAAAGCAGGGATTTTATCAGAAGTTAGACGTAGAGAATTTTATGAAAAACCAACAACAGCAAGAAAAAGAGCAAAAGCTTCTGCAATAAAAAGACATATAAAAAAAATATTAAGAGAAAATTCTAAAAAAACTCGTTTATATTAAAAATTAATTATTTTTATAAAAAATAATAAATTAAAAAATTATTTTTATGATTAAATATGTATCTCGTATATTTATTAATAATTTATTAGATAAAGTTGATATTGTAAAATTAATTATAAATAGAATTAAATTAAAAAAAAAAGGTAAAAATTTTTTTGGAATTTGTCCTTTTCATATAGAAAAAAATCCTTCATTTGTTGTTAATTCTGAAAAACAATTATACCATTGTTTTGGTTGTGGAGCACATGGTAATATTATTGATTTTATCATGAATTATGAAAATTTATCTTTTCTTAAAAGTATAGAATTATTATCAAATATATTTAATATACCTATTAAAAATGAAAAAAAATTATGTTTTTTAAAAAAAAAGATTAAAAATAATATTTATTATCAATTAATGTTTAATTTAAGTTTTTTTTATAAAAATTATTTATTTAAATCTTTAGGTAAAGAAGCATTAAAATATTTATTAAATAGAGGATTTAGTTTATATATTATAGAATATTTTTCTATTGGTTTTTCTCCTTTATATTGGGCTAATAAAAAATTTCATAATAAAAAAAATACAGAAATTTTACATAAGAAATTAAAAATTTTAAAATTGAATAAAAATAATCATAACTATTATGATATTTTTTATGACCGTATAATATTTCCGATTAAGGATATACGTGGATTTATAGTTGGTTTTGGTGGTAGAGTTTTTAATAATAGAGAACCTAAATATTTAAATTCTTCAGAAAATAATATTTTTTATAAAAGTAATGAACTATATGGATTATTTGAAATAAAAAAAGAAAATAATATTTTAAAAAAAATAATGGTAGTAGAAGGTTATATTGATGTTATTACTCTATTTCAATTTAATATAAAATATGCAGTAGCTATATTAGGAACTGCAATAACTAATTTTCATATACAAAAATTATTTAATTTTACAAATAAAATTATTTATTGTTTTGACGGAGACGAAGCAGGTATAGAAGCACAATGGAATTCTTTGAAAAAAAGCTTACCTTTTTTAATAAAAGGGAAACAAATATGTTTTATGATTTTACCTAAGGGAGAAGATCCTGATAGTTTAATTAGAAAAGAAGGAAAAAATCTTTTCGAAAAAAGAATTCATAATAATTTATCATTTTCAAAATTTTTTTTTAAAAGATTATTTTTAAAAAATTTATTTTCTTCTTGTGAAGAAAAAACAAATTTTATATATAAAGCTTTATCATTTATAAAATTAATTCCTGATAATTTTTTTCAAATTAATTTAATACAAAAATTAGGTGAAAAAATAGGAATATTAAATTTTTTAGATGTATATAATTTATTAAATAATAAGAAAAAAATAATTATAAATAATAATTTTAAAAGAACTACTATTCGTAGACTATTAAGTTTATTAATACAAAATCCTAAATTAATTAAATTAGTACCTAAATTTAAATACTTTAAAAATTCAAATATAAATGGTCTATTTTTTCTTATAAAATTTGTAAATTATTATAAAAATCAACATATAACAACTGCTAAAATATTAGAACAATATAGAGGAACAAAATTAAATAAAATTATTAAAATTTTAATAACATGGAATCATATGATTCCTGATCATCAAATAAAAACATTTTTTATATATCTAATAAAAAAATTAAAAATAAATATTTTAGAAGATAGACAAGATTATTTAATATCTTTAGATAGAAAACAAGGATTAAATAATGAAAAAAAACGAGAATTATGGTCTTTAAATAAAATTTTAATTCAAAAAAAAAGTAATTTAAAAATTTAAATAAAAAATAATTAAAGTATTATAAATAATATATTTCTTAAATAAATAATTTATTTAAATATTAATAAATAATATTATGGAACTATTTATGGATTATAACTCAAAATTACAGTTTAAACTTCTCGTAACTAGAGGTAAAGAACAAGGTTATTTAACTTTTTCAGAAATTAATGATCATTTACCTGATAATATAGTTAATTCTGATCAAATAAAAAATATTATTCAAATGATAAATGATATAGGTATCCAAGTAATGGAAGAAGCTCCTGATTGTGATGATTTAATTTTAAATAATAATGAAAATAATACAACGGAAGCAGAAGATGCAGTACAAGTATTATCTAATGTCGAATTAGAAATGGGGAAAACTACAGATCCAGTAAGAATATATATGCGTGAAATGGGTACTGTAGAATTATTAACAAGAGAAGGAGAAATTAGTATTGCAAAACGTATAGAAGAAGGTATAAATCAAATGCAATCTTCAATAGCTGAATATCCTAAATTTGTTGAATATTTATTAAAAAAATATGATAAAGTTAAATCTGGAGATATTCGTCTATCAGATTTAATACATGGTTTTATTAATGATAATATCGAAAATAATATTATATTTTCTCATCAAAAATTATCTAATGATATACAAACAGAAAATAATGAAAATATTATAGATTATAGATTAGCTAAAAAAAAATTTTCAGAATTAAAAAAACAATATTATAAAACATTAGTTTTTATCAAAAAAAAAGGGAAATATGATAATAAATCATTAAATATGATTAAAAATCTTTCAAAAATTTTTAAACAATTTCGTTTAGTATCTAAAGAATTTAATTATTTAGTAGATAAAATGCGTTCTATAATATTTAAAATACATATAGAAGAACGTAATATTATGAATATAATATTTAAATATTATTATATATCAAAAAAAAAATTTATTTCAATATTTCATGGTAATGAAACCAATAAAAAATTATTTTTTAATAAACTAAAATATTTCCAATATAAAAAAAAATTTAATATATATGAAAAAAAATTATTTTTAACTCAATTTAATAATTATATTACTAATTTAGTAAATATTGAAAAAAAAGCTGGATTAACTATTTTACAAATTAAAAATATTAATAAAAAAATTACTATAGGTGAAATAAAAGCTAAAAAAGCTAAAAAAGAAATGATAGAAGCAAATTTAAGATTAGTTATTTCTATAGCTAAAAAATATACAAATAGAGGATTACAATTTCTTGATTTAATTCAAGAAGGTAATATAGGTTTAATGAAAGCAGTAGATAAATTTGAATATAGAAGGGGTTATAAATTTTCTACATATGCAACATGGTGGATCAGACAAGCAATAACAAGATCAATTGCGGATCAAGCAAGAACTATAAGAATTCCTGTACATATGATCGAAACTATTAATAAACTTAATCGAGTTTCTAGAAAAATATTACAAGAATTAGGTAGAGAACCTACACCAGAAGAGTTATCAGAACATATGTTTCTTCCTGAAGATAAAATTAGAAAAGTATTAAAAATAGCAAAAGAACCTATTTCAATGGAAACTCCTATAGGGGATGATGAAGAATCACATTTAAGTGATTTTATTGAAGATAATACTTTAGAATTACCATTAGATTCTGCAACTTCAGAAAGTTTAAAAGTAGCTACATATAATATTCTTTCTAGTTTAACTCCTAGAGAAGCAAAAGTATTAAGAATGAGATTTGGTATTGATATGAATACAGATCATACATTAGAAGAGGTAGGTAAACAATTCGATGTAACTAGAGAAAGAATTAGACAAATAGAAGCAAAAGCATTAAGAAAATTACGACATCCTAGTCGATCTGAAATATTAAAAAGTTTTTTAGATAATTAATTATATTTAACTAATATGATCCATATTATCACTAATATAATCTATATGATTAAGTAATTAAAATATTAATTACTTAATTATATTAAATTTGACTTTTTTCAAATATGTTTTTTTCTTCTTTTCTAATAGTTAACACTTTACTTCCAGTATCAGTAATAAGTATTGTATGTTCATATTGAGCTGAATTTGTTTTATCTATAGTTTTTACTGTCCAATTATCATTTGTTACATACACACTATGATGTCCTATATTAATCATAGGTTCAATTGTAAAAATCATTCCAGATTTTAATATTATACCATAATCATATGATTTATAATGTAAAATTTGAGGATCTTCATGAAAATTTTTACCTATACCATGACCACAATAATTTCTAACAACAGAAAATTTTTTAGATTCTACATATTTTTGTATTGTTTGACCAATTTTATATAATCTAATGCCAGGTTTTAAAATATTAATAGCCTTGTATAGACTTTTTTGAGCAGTTAAACATAATAATTTAGATTTTTTAGAAACATTATTTCCTACTAAAAACATTTTTGATGTATCTCCATAATAATTATTATGTAATACTGTTACATCTATATTTACAATATCCCCATTTTTTAAAATTTCTTTTTTATTTGGTATTCCATGACATACAACATCATTTATAGATATACATACAGATTTTGGGAATCCTTTATATCCTAAAGTAGCTGATTGAGCTTTTTGAATTTTTGTAATATAATTATGACATATATTATTTATTTCTTCAGTATTAATTCCAGGTATTATATAAGTTTTAATCATTTCTAATACCTTAGAAGCTAGTTTACAAGATTTATAAATTTTTTTTATTTCTTTAGAATTTTTAATTGATATTCTCATTATTTTTTTTTATAAAATATTATATAACATAAAATATTATATACTTAAATTAAATTATTTTTACAACAATTAAATTTAAGTATATTTAATAAAATTTTTGTATAAATATGAATTCTATAATATGATTTTAGTTATATATAAAATAAGGATAATATAATGTCTATATCTATGAATAAAATGTTTAAAGTAGGTGCTCATTTTGGTCACCAAACACGTTATTGGAATCCAAAAATGAAAAAATTTATTTTTAATGATAAAAATAAAATACATATTATTAATTTAGATAAAACTATTAAAATGTTTAATATTGCATTAAAAGAATTAAAAAAAATTACCTTTCGTAAAGGTAAAATTTTATTTATTGGAACTAAAAAAGCTGCATCTAATCTTATTAAAGAAACAGCTATTAATTGTAATCAATTTTTTATTAATCATCGTTGGTTAGGAGGTATGTTAACTAATTGGAAAACTGTTAAAAAATCTATTAAAACATTAAAAGAATTAGAATTACAAAGTAAAGATGGAACATTTAAAAAATTAATAAAAAAAGAAGCTCTAACACGTAATAGAAAATTATTAAAATTAGAAAAAAGTTTAGGTGGTATAAAAAACATGGGTGGTTTACCTGATGCTATATTTGTTATTGATGCAAATCATGAAAAAATTGCAATAAGTGAAGCTAAAAAATTAAATATTCCTATTTTTGCAATAGTAGATACTAATTCTAATCCTGAAGGAATCCATTTTGTTATTCCTGCTAACGATGATGCTATCCGCGCTATAAAATTATATTTATATTATGTAACTAAAAATGTATTAAATAATAAATTTGAATTAAATAATAATTTAAAATTAAAAATTAATTAGGAGATGATATTGAAAATTAATATTAATAAAATTAAAGAATTAAGAAATATAACAGGTATTAGTATTATAGAATGTAAAAAGGCATTAATAGCGACAAAAAATAATATAAATGATGCAATAAATTATATAAGAAAATATCTTAAGATAGAATCCATAAAAAAAATAAATAATGAAACAAAAGAAGGATTAATTTTAGATTATATAACAGAAGATTTTGGAATATTATTAGAAATAAATTGTCAAACAGATTTTGTTACAAAATCGATACATTTTATTAATTTTGGAAATGAAATTTTAAAATATATTATAAAAAATAACCAAAAAGATATAAACATAATAAAAAAAATTTTTTATCAAAAAAAAATAGAATTAATCGGTCTTTTAAAAGAAAATATATTTATTAATCGTTTAGAATATATCAAGGGTAAATTTATAGGAAAATATATACACCATAGTAAACATATTGGTATTATTATTAAATCTAATGTTAATAATCAGTTATTAATGAAAAAAATTTCTATGCATATAGCTATGTTAAAACCAGAATATATACAAAAAAAAGATATTCCTTCTAGGATTATAAATAAAGAATATGAATTACAAAAAAATATTGCGATTCAAAAAAATAAACCTAAAGTTATTATAAAAAAAATAATAGAAGGACGTATAAAAAAATTTATAGATAATATTACATTATATAATCAACATTTTTTATTAGATAATAATAAAACAGTATTTGAAGTTTTAAATGAAAATAAAATGAAAATTTTAAGTTTTATATGTTTAGAAATCGGTGCAAATATAATTAAAAACTAATTGTTTTATTTATATAACTTAATTAATTGTATTTTATAAAATATATAATATATAAGTATCTTATGAAGATTAAAAAAAAAATAGTTTATAATCGTATTATATTAAAAATTAGTGGAGAGTTTTTACAAGGTAAAAATTTATCGGGTATAGATAATAAATTATTAAATTATATTATACAAGAAATAAAAAGTATTTTACCTTTAGGTATTGAAATTGGTATAGTAATAGGAGGAGGAAATTTATTTAGAGGTAGATATTGTGATGAAAATAATAATATAAAAAGAGTTTTAGGTGATCAAATTGGTATGATATCAACTATAATTAATGGTTTATTGTTATATCATTCCATTAAAAATAAATTGATAAACGTATATTTAATGTCTTCTTTACCAATAAAAGGTATTTGTAAAGAATATGATACTTTTAAAGCAATTGATTTAATTAAAAATAATATAGTTATATTAGCAGGAGGTATCGGCAATCCATTATTTACTACAGATACCACAGCATGTTTAAGAGCTATAGAATTAGAAGCTGATGCTATATTAAAAGCCACTAAAGTTGATGGAGTATATTCTAAAGATCCTATAAATTATCCAGATGCTGAATTTTTTCATAAAATAAATTATGATTATGTAATAAAAAAGAAAATTAAAATTATGGATAGTACAGCATTTCTTTTAGCACATGATTATAATATACCTATACATATTTTCAATATTAAAAAAACTGGTTCTCTTTATAAAATTTTAACTGGTAAAAATATAGGAACAATAATAAAAAATTATTAAATAAATAAATTTAGTTTAAATGAAGGATAGTTATATGGATAACAAAATCATTAATGATAATGAAAAAAGTATGCAAAAATGTTTAAATTCATTTATAAAAAAAGTTAATATTTTATCACAAAATAGATTATCTCCTTGTTTATTAAATCATATTTGTTTAAAATTAAATAAGAAATTAACACCTATTAATCATATATCTTCTATAGTTTTAGAAAATAATTCTACTCTTAAAATTACACCTTTTGATTCTACAATAAAAAAAAATATAGAAAAAAGTATTATACTCGCAAATTTAGATGTAACAACTAAAATTATTGGATGTGATATATATGTATATATACCTTCTATTACAGAATCTAGAAAAATAAAAATTATAAAAAATCTAAAAATAGAAACTGAAAAAAATAAAATTAATATTAGAAATATACGTAGGAAATCAAATCATAAAATTAAAAATTTATTAAAATATAAACAAATAAATGAGAATCAAGAAAAAGAATTGTATAATAAAATTCAAAAACAAACAATTTTTTATGTTAAAAATATTCAAGAATTTTTTAAAAAAATAGAAAAAAATTTATTATGCTAATTTTATTTTTACTAAAAATAAAAGTTATTTTTTATTTATTTATATAGTAAAATTTTAAATTTTTAAAAATGGAAAAAATAATTTTACAAAAAAATATTAATCGTATTCATTATTGTCCTAGACATATTGCCATTATTATGGATGGTAATAGAAGATGGGCAAAAAAAAATAAAAAATTAAAATATTTAGGACATAAAAAAGGAGTAAAAACTGTAAAAAAAATTATTGGTTTATCATTAAAATATAAAATTAAAGCATTAACTTTATACGCTTTTAGTAGTGAAAATTGGAAAAGATCTAATCAAGAAATTAAATTTTTAATGAATTTATTTCAAGAAATCTTAGATATAGAAACAATAAATTTAAAAAAACAAGATATACGTTTAAAAATTATTGGTGATATAAATCAATTAGATTTTTCTTTACAAAAATCTATTACTAAAGCAGAATTTTTAACAAAAAATAATAATAAATTATTATTAAATATAGCCATAAATTATGGTGGACGTTGGGATATAATTAATAGTATAAAAAAAATAGCTTTTAAAATTTATAAAAGGATATTACATCCTAATGATATTAATGAAGATATGATAAATAATCATATTTGTTTAAATAATATTTTTCCAGTAGATCTAGTAATTAGAACAGGAGGTGAACATCGTATTAGTAATTTTTTAATTTGGCAAATTGCCTATTCAGAATTATATTTTACTCAAACATTATGGCCTGATTTTAATGAACATGATTTTAAACAAGCACTTAATGCTTTTAAAGAAAGACATCGTCGTTTTGGTGGAGATTAAATAAATTATTTTTATTTTTTTGTAAAAAAACTTATATATTTTTATGAAGATCAATATTAATTCTAGGAGTTATAATTTTGATAAATATATTATATAATATTATTATATTTTGTATTACTATAAGTAGCCTAATTATAATTCATGAATATGGACATTTTTTTATAGCACGTTTTTTTAATACTTATGTTGAATGTTTTTCATTAGGTTTCGGTAAAAAAATATTTCAATATCGTGATAGGTATGGAACAAATTATATAATTAGATTATTACCTTTTGGTGGATATGTAAAAATGCCTGAATCGATAAAAAATAATAATATAAAATATATTAAAAAATTTAAATTATTATTTTTTTATCAATTAAATTTTTTGAAACAAATATTTATTATATTAGCCGGACCTTTTGCTAATATTATTTTCGCAACATTTATTTATTTTATAATTTTTTTAATAGGATCCCCTATAAAAAAAAATATTATTAGTGAAATTAATTATATTTCTGTTGGAAATATAATTAATTTAGAATCTGATATCGAAATTAAAAAAATTAATGATATTAAAGTTAATAACTGGAATAAATTAAATTTAGAGTTAATTAAAAATATTCGTCAAAAAAATAAAATAAATATAGAATTTTGTAAAATAAATTCTTCTATTCTTAAAAAAAAGACATTAAATTTTGATAAAAATTTTCTTAATTTTCTTAATGAAAGAAATTTAATAACTATATTGGGAATATTACCTCAAGAATTAAAAATTTATCCTATTATTAGTTATATAATACCGGGATCTCCTGCAGAACAAGCTAATTTAAAAATTGGAGATAAAATTCTAAAAATAGAAAATGTAAAATTTACAGATTGGTATAATTTTCAAAAGATTATTTATAATAATCCTAATAAAATAATTCATTTAAATATTAAAAGAAAGAAAAATAATATAAACTTAAATATTTTATCTTCAATAAAAAAAAATAATATTGGTTTTTTAGGTTTTTTACCTAAAGTAGATAAAAATAAAAATAAGTTATCTTTTCAATATAAAATAACTTTTATTCAAACATTGATCAAATCATTAAATCAAACCATTAAAATGGTAAAATTAATTTTTAATTCTTTTATTCTTTTATTTTATGATAAAAATAATATTTCTAAATTAAATGGACCTATTTTTATAGGACATATTGCAAGTATATTATTTCGAAATAATATTACATATTATTTTATGTTTTTAGCGATGATAAGTATTAATTTAAGTATAATTAATTTATTTCCTTTACCAATATTAGATGGTGGTCAATTATTGTTTCTAATTTTTGAAAAAATAATTAATAAAAAAATATCAAATAAAATTAAACAATTAATATATATTTTTAGTATAATTACTTTAATGATAATTATGGGGATCGCATTTATAAATGATTTTCATCAGTTTTAAAAAAAAAATTTTAATAAAAATTAAAAATTATTATAAATTTTTATTTATTTTATTTTTTATTTTTAATACAAATATTTTTTGTTATGCAAATAATTTAAATAAAAAAAATAATTATATTAATCAAGTTATTTCTTTTAATTTAAATAAAATAAAATTTAAAAAAAATGAAATATATTCATATATAACGAAAAATTTTTTTTATAAAAAAAAATTTTTTAATTTATTACAAATAATATGTTTACATAATCTAATAAACAATATAAATATTATTCAATATAAAAATTTAATTTTTGTAAAAATTTTAGAAAAACCAATCATTAATAATATAAAAATTAAAGGTAATGAAATTATTGATAATGATCTTATTTATTTTTTATTAAATAAATTAAATATAAAAAAAAACAATATATTTAATAATTACTCTTTGTTATTATTTAAAAAAAATGTAAAATCAATCTTTTTAAAGAATTTTATGTTTTTTCCTTATATAAAAATAAAAATAAAAAAATATTTAAATAATAAAATAGATATTCAAATTTTATTTGAAAAAAATAATTATATAAATCTTAATTATATTAATATTACTGGTAATAAAGTTTATAAGACTAATTTTTTATTAAATTATTTAAATATTAATAATAAATTTTTATTTTTTTTTACAAAACAGAAAAAATATAAAATTAGTGATATTAATTATATTTTAGATCGATTAAATAATTTTTATATAAATCAAGGATATTTAAAATTCCATATACAAGATATTATACAAAGTTCATCAGGAGTGGGAAATAAGAAAAAAAAATTTTTAACAATAAAAATTAAAGAAAATCAACCATTTTATTATAAGAAAATAATAATAAAATTAGATAAAAACAAATATTTAAAAAAAACAATAATAGATATAATTGATATTTTTCCAAAAAAAATTTATGAAACTAATACGGTGATTAAATCAAAATATAAAATAGTAAAATTTTTAAGGGAAAATGGATTTTTATATCCTGAAATAAAAATACAACCTATCATAAATAGAAAAAAAAATACAATTAATATTTTAATTTATATAAAAACTAACAATAAATATTATGTAAGAAAAATAAATTTTTTAGGAAATAATTTTACTAAAGATTTTATTTTAAGAAATGAATTATTACAATTAGAAGGTAACCCACTTAATATTAAATTAATAAAAAAAACAAAAGAAGGATTATTATCTTTAGGATACTTTAATAAAGTAGATATTTATTTATATAAAAATAATGATTTAAAAAATACATTAGATGTAATATTTAAAGTCGATGAAAAAAATGAAGGTTTTTTAAGAACTGGATTAGGAATAATTAAAGGTGGATCATTAGGGTTAAATACTATTTTACAACAAAATAATTTTATAGGTACTGGATATGATGTAGATATTGATTTTCATAAAGATTTTTATCATTATTATTTAGAAATTTTTATTATGAAAAAACATGCTTTTTTTAAAAAAATAGATTCTGGTATAAAAATATTTTTGAATTCTATAAATGAAGATGATAATATTTCTTATAATTATATAAATAAAAACAAAGGTTTTTTAGGAATATTTAAATTATCAATTAATAATAAATTATTTATTATAAATAATATTGGATTTATAAAAAATAAAATTAGTAATATTGAACCACAATTATTGTTATGGAATTATCTTAGAAATATAGGATATCAAAAATATAATAAATCATATAAATATTATTTATTAGATGAATTTGTGATCCATTACAAATTTATATTTAAAAATTTTAATAATTTTAATTTATCATCAGGTGGTATTTTAAGTTCTATAGATACTTATTTTTCTATTCCCTGGTATAGTAAAAATCGTTATTATAAAATTAATTTTAATTATTTACAATATTTTCCTTTATTTTATTTACAAAAATTAAAAAGTAATTTACAAAATAATGATTTTATAGTTTTTTTATTTAAAACTAATTTTAGTTATGGTAATGGTTTTTTAGGTGGAAAATATCCTTTTTATAAAAATTTTTATTTAGGTGGATCTAATTCGATGAGAGGTTTCCAATCCAATAGTATTGGTCCTAAAGGTATCTATTATTCTTCAAAAGAATATAATTGTAATAATAAAAAAACTATTTGTTTATCTAATATTCCAATAGGTGGTAATATTTTATTTAATATAAATAATGAATTAATTATTCCTTTATCTTTTATAAAAAATAAATTTATAAAACAAATAAAATCTTCTATTTTTTTAGATATAGGTAATTTAATAGATACTTCATGGAAAAATAATTATTTATTTAAATTATATAAAATTCCTAAATTTAATCTTTTTTTTCAAATAAGATCGTCTATAGGTTTATCTTTTCAATTTCATACTTCATTCGGTGATATAATTGTTTCTTTTGCATATCCATTTAAAAAATATAAAATGGATAAAATTCAGTTTATTCAATTTAATTTTACACAAAATGGAAATAATTATTTAAAATAAAATAATTTAGGAGTATTTAAATATGAAAAATTTTTTTAAATTAACATTATTAATTTTTATTTTTTTTAGTTTATTTAATAAACAAGCTTTCTGTTGTACTAAAATAGTAGTGGTTAATATTGCTAAAATTTTCGATGTAATACCTCAAAAAAAAAAAATAACTAAAAAATTAGAAAAAGAATTATATTCTGATTTTTTAGTTATTAAAAAAATGAAAAAATTATATTTATCTAAAATAAAAAAATTAGAAAATAAAAATTTATCTAAAAAATCAAGACAAAATTTAGAAAAAGAAATTAAATACGAAAAAAAAATTTTAACAAGAAAAATAAAATTTTATACAAAAAAAAATCGTCAAAAACAAGAAAATGCACGTAATAAAATATTAATTTTTATTCATAAATTAATAAATATTATTGCTAAAAAAAAACATTATAATATTGTTTTAGATATTTCTTCAATAGCATATATTCAAAATGTTAAAGATATAACAAATGATGTAATTAATTTAGCAATTCAACAAAATAATGTTTTATTTATATAATAAATATAATAAACTTTTATTAAAAATAAAAATTATGATGTTAAATATCAATGAAATTTTATCTTTTTTACCACATAGATATCCTTTTATTTTAGTAGATAAAATTATAGCATTTCAAAAATTTAAATTTTTGAATGCTATAAAAAATATTTCTTTAAACGAACCTTTTTTTCAAGGACATTTCCCTAAAAATCCTATTTATCCTGGAGTATTATTATTAGAATCTATGATTCAAACTACAGGATTATTAATTTATAAAAGTGATGTAAATAAAAAAAAATTTATGTATTATGTAGTTGGTATAGATCAAGTACGTTTTAAAAAATTTCTTTTTCCAGGAGATCAAGTAATAATAAAAAGTACTTTTAAAAAAAAAAAAAATTCTTTTGTATTTTTTAATAGTACAGCAAAAATTAATAATAAAATTATTTGTAAAGCAAAAATTATATGCATATATATTGCAAAATAAAATTTAAACATGATTAATTAATTTTATACATTAACAAAAAATATGAATTATCATAAATTTATACATTTACATGTACATAGTGATTATTCCATTAAAGATGGTCTTGCAAAAATAAAACAAATTATAAATAAAGCTGTATTATTTAATATGCCAGCTATAGCTATTACAGATTTTAATAATATATTTGGTCTAGTTAAATTTTATAAAAAATCACATAATTCAGGATTAAAAGCTATAACTGGAGCAGATTTTAAAATTAAAAATTTAAATAATTATAAATTTTCTAATATAACTATATTAGTAATGAATAATATTGGTTATCAAAATTTAAAATTATTAATATTTAATAGTTATAAAAATGGTTATGATAATAACTTAGGTCCTATAATAACTTATAATTTACTTTCAAAGTATAATAAAGGATTAATTATATTATCCGGAGGAATAAAAGGAGAAATAGGAAAAAATATTTTACAAAAAAATATTTTTATAATAAAAAAATTAATTTCTTTTTATAAAAAATATTTTAATAATCGTTTTTATTTTGAAATAATACGTACAAATCGTGTAGATGAAGAAGATTACATTAATTTAATTGTAGATTTATCAAGTTATTTTAATATTCCTTTAGTCGCTACTAATGATGTTCGTTTTCTAAATAAAGAAGATTATTATGCACATGAAATTCGTATTGCAATTAATAAAGGTTTAACTATAAATAAAAATTATCATAATAATCATTATAGTAAAGAACAATTTTTAAAAAATACAGAAGAAATGTGTCTTTTATTTAAAGATATCCCAGAAGCACTATCTAATAGTGTAGAAATAGCAAAAAGATGTAGTTTATTTTTATCATTAGGTAAATCTTTTTTACCAAAATTTATAATGAAAAAAAACATTACACTAGAAAATTATATTTTTAAAAAAGCTTATACAGGTTTAAAAAAAAAATTAAATATTCTATATCCTAATGTAAATGATTTTAAAAGAAAAAATATACAATATCAAAAAAGATTAGATCAAGAATTAAAAATTATTAATCAAATGGGTTTTCCTAGTTATTTTCTTATAGTTATGGAATTTGTTCAATGGGCTAAAAAAAATAATATTCCTGTAGGGCCAGCAAGAGGTTCAGGAGCAGGTTCTTTAATAGCTTATGTTTTAAACATTACTAATTTAGATCCTATAAAATTTGATTTAATTTTTGAAAGATTTTTAAATAAAGAAAGAGTTTCATTACCAGATTTTGATATTGATTTTTGTATGGAAAAACGTGATTTAGTTATTAATCACGTAAAAAAAATATATGGATCTGAATCAGTGTTTCAAATTATAACATTTGGAACAATGACCGCAAAATCTGTTATTAGAGATGTCGGAAGAGTTTTAGGTTATCCATACGATTTTATTAATCGTATTTCAAAATTAATTCCAGTAGATATAGGTATTAATTTAAAAAAAGCTTTTTTAAAAAATAAAAAATTATTTAATTTATATAAATCAGATAATAATATTAAAGAATTAGTTAATACATCTTTAAAATTAGAAGGTACAGTTAGAAATATTGGGAAACATGCTGGAGGTGTTGTTATATCTCCTGATAATATTATAAAATATACAACTATATATTGTGATTATAATGGTAGTAATATAGTTACTCAATTTGATAAAAATGATATAGAAGATATAGGTTTAGTAAAATTTGATTTTTTAGGTTTAAGAACTTTAACAGTTATTCATCATGCAGTAAAGATGATTAATAAAAAACTTATTCAAGATAATAAAAAATTATTAGATATTAATAATCTTGATTTAGATGATAAAAAAATTTTTAATTTTTTAAAAAAAGCTAAAACTACGGGTATTTTCCAATTAGAATCAAAAGGAATTAAAGAATTAATTATACAATTACAACCTGATAATTTTGAAGATTTAATAGCGTTATTAGCTTTATATAGACCTGGCCCATTACAATCAGGAATGGTCGAAAATTTTATTAATAGAAAACATGGTAGAGAAATTATTTCGTATCCTGATAAAAATTGGCAGCATGAAAAATTAAAACCAATATTAAAATCTACATATGGTATTATTTTGTATCAAGAACAAGTAATGAAAATAGCTCAAGTATTAGCAAATTATAGTTTAGGAGAAGCAGATATTTTAAGAAGAGTAATTAGTAAAAAACAACATAAAGAAATGTCAAAGCAAAGAAAACGTTTTTTACAAGGTTCTCAAAAATTAAATATTGATAATAAATTATCTATGAAAATTTTCGACTATTTAGAAAAATTTGCCTCATATGGATTTAATAAATCTCATTCTGTGGGATATGCTTTAATATCTTATCAAACTTTATGGTTAAAAGTATATTATCCAGCAGAATTTATGGCAGCAGTTTTAACATCAGAGATGGATAATAAAAATAAAATTATTCATTTAATACATGAATGTAAAAAAATGAAAATTAAAATTTTATCACCTAATATTAATTTAAGTTTATATAAATTTCATGTTAATAAAAATAGACATATTATTTATGGATTAGGAGCTATAAAAGGTATTGGAGAACAATTAGCATTTAATATATTAAATGCTAGAAAAAAAATAGGTTATTTTAAATCTATATTTCATTTCTTTACAAGAATAAATTTTTCTAAACTTAATAAAAGGATTATAGAAACATTAATATTATCTGGATCATTAGATTTATTTAATTTTAATAGAGGATTATTAATAAATAATTTAGAAAAAATTATAAAATTAACAAATAAATATTTAAAAGAAAAACAAACAAAACAAATAGATTT
Organism: Enterobacteriaceae endosymbiont of Donacia proxima; assembly: GCF_012569285.1. Taxonomy (NCBI): domain Bacteria; kingdom Pseudomonadati; phylum Pseudomonadota; class Gammaproteobacteria; order Enterobacterales; family Enterobacteriaceae; species Enterobacteriaceae endosymbiont of Donacia proxima. Next base: position 234,946 of record NZ_CP046198.1, on the reverse strand, counting down.
TTTTAATAAAAAAAATACTTCTCTATTAAAAGATAACAATTATATTTTTAATGATATTAATTTGTCATGGACAAATAAAGATATTCTCATAAAAGAAAAAAATATTTTAGGTTTTTATTTAACAGGTCATCCACTAGATGGATTTTTAAAAGAAATTTTATTTTATACTAAACAAAATAATATAAAATATTTTTTAAAAAATTATAAAAAACCGATAAGAATTACAATAGGAGGTATAATTAATAATATCCGTACTTCTTATAATAAAAAAAAACAAAAAATATTATTATTTCATTTAGATGATAATTCTGCTGTATTAGAAATAAATTTATTTTCAAACATATTAAATAATAAAAATAATATAGTTACATTAAATAATATAGTTATTATAAATGGAATATTATATTTTAATAATTTTTTAAAATTATTTATTTGTGATGTTAATAATATTTTAGATATAACAACTGCAAGAGAAAAATATTTAAATAAAATAAATATTATTTTTAAAAATAAAAAAATTTTACATAATATTATTTTTTTTAAAAATTTAAAAAAAATACTTTTTTTTGAGAAAAAAAATTGTAAAAAAAACATACAAATATATTTTTTTTATGAAAAATTAAATTTTAGAAAAAAAATATATTTTAAAAAATCTTATTTTATTACAACTGAAATAAATGTATTTAATAAATTTATTAATTTATTAAACCAAAAAAATATTAAATTAGAATTTAATTAAATTAATATATTTTAGTTAAAAAACTATACATAAACATTGAATTATGTTAATAAAAAAAAAAATACAATCAATATTATTTAATTTTAAAAATATACTATTTGCATATAGTGGAGGAATAGATTCTACAGTATTATTATATAATTTAGTAAAATTAAGAAAAAAATATCCTTTTATAATAAGAGCTATTCATATTAATCATAATTTAAATAAAAAATCTAATTATTGGACAAAATTTTGTTTTTCACAATGTAAAAAATTAAATGTATTATTTATACATAAAAATATTTATATAAATAAAAAAAAAAATATAGAAGAATGTGCACGGAAAAAAAGATATCAAGTTTTTAAAAAAATTATAAAAAACAATGAAGTTTTAGTTACTGCTCATAATTTAGATGAACAATGTGAAACTTTTTTTTTATCTTTAAAACGAGGAAGTGGGCCTAAAGGATTATCAGGGATGTCTACAATTAAAATTATTTATAATTTTAAAATATTTCGTCCTTTTTTAAATATAAGTAAAAATGACATAATTAATTATGCTATAAAAAAAAAAATAAATTGGATAGAAGATCCGAGTAATAAAGATATAAAATATGATCGCAATTTTTTACGTAATATTATCTTACCAAAAATAATTAATAGATGGCCATTTTTCCAAAAAACTCTTTTTAGATCAATTAGAAATTGTAGTGAACAAGAAAAATTATTACATAATTTAATTAAACCTATATTAATGAAATTAATTCAGAAAAATAATAGTTTATTTATTTCTCCTTTATATGATTTTGATATGATAAAAAGAAATTTTATTATTAGAAAATGGATAGAATATAATAAATATTATTATATGCCATCTAGAAAATTATTAGATATTATATGGAAAGAAATTATCTGTTGTAAAAATAATAATCCCCATATTAAAATAGGTGAATATGTCATTAGAAAATATAAAAATTATTTATTTTGTATAAAATATTTTCCTAATTTAAAAAAAAATATTTTAATATGGAATAATTCTAAAAAACCTTTAATATTACCTAATAATTTAGGTATATTAACAATTATACATTATAAAAATTATGAAAAAAAACTAATATATATCAGAAAACCAAAAAATAATGAAATTATATATATAAAATTTAATAATCCAATAGAAAAATATTATTTTAATAATTCTAAATATAAAAAAAATATTAATAATATATGGAAAAACTTAAATATTCCTGAGTGGGAAAAAGAACAGATTCCATTATTATTTTATAATGAAAAACTAATTGTTGATTTAGAAAATAAATTAATTACACAGTATGGACAAATTGATGTTCTAGAAAAAAATAATTTTTTTATTTATTTCCAAAAAAAACATTAAAACATTTATTTATTTTTATTTTTTTAAAAATAAAATCTATAATTAAATCAATAGATAAAATCTTTGTAAATCCTGTTTTTCTACATTTATATTCAATATTATTATTTAATATATTGAAATTATTAATTATAATAATATGAGGGATCCCGATAAGATCCATATCAGTAAACATTATTCCTGGATTTTCTTTTCTATCATCTATTATAACTTCTATACCTAATAATTTAAATTTATTATAAAGTAAAAAAGCATTTTTTTTTACTATAGTAAATTTATACATATTAATTGGTATAATAGCTACTAGAAAAGGTGCTAAAAACTCATTTGGCCAAAAAATTCCTTGAGAATCATGATGTTCTTCTATAATAGCAGCAATTAATCGTGATATACCAATACCATAACAACCCATATATATCAATTTTTTTAGTTTTTTTTTGTCATATATATAATTATTCATTAATCGAGAATATTTTGTACCAATTTGAAAAATATGTGCTATTTCTATACTACGTCTAATTTTTGTTAGATTTGTACAACTAAATATTGTATTATTATTTATATAACGAATATCTTGAATATTATTTGGTAAAGTTAAATTAATATCCCAATTTGTATTTATAGAATATTGATCTTTAATATTAGTTTTTATAACAAAATTATACATATTTATTATAGAGTGATCTCCAATAATAGGTATTTTAAGAAAAAATGGATCTATAAAATTTATATTAATTTTAAAAATTTTTTCCACTTCTTTATCAGATAAAATTTTAATAATATTAATATTTATTTTTTTGATTTTATTAATACTTATTTTATAATCTGCTCTTATTATTAAAGCAATAAAAGGATTATGTTTATCTAATATTTTAATAATAATTGTTTTAATAATATTTTTTATCAATACATTAATTTTTTTAGCTAATTTTTCATAAGTTAAACAGTTTTTTACAATTAATAATTTTCTTTTTAAAATTTTTTTTTTATTTATATTAAATTTTTTAGAAAATAAAAAATTTTCTGATTTTTTATTAATAATAAATTTTTTATCTTTAGATAAAGCGAGTAAATTTTCTCCATTTTTAGATAAAATATGAAATTCATGAGAAATATCACCTCCAATAACATTATTATCTGCTTTAACTATTACATAATTAATATTTAAAAAATCAAATATTTTTTTATAAGTTTTTAATACAACATTATATGTTTCTTTTAAAGAATCTTCATTGATATGGAATGAATAACTATCTTTCATTAAAAATTCTTTTGCACGTATAACTCCTAAACGAGATCTAATCTCATCCCTAAATTTAGTTTGAATTTGATAAAAATGAACTGGTAAAGATTTATATGAAGTAATTTCATTACTTATTAAATAAGTAATAACTTCTTCATGTGTTGGACCTAAAACAAAATTATGTTTTTTACGATTTACGATTTTTAATAGTTCTTTACCATAATCATTTATACGGCCACTTTGATCCCATAAATTAATAGGATGTAATATCGGTAATATTAATTCAATAGCGTTTATATTATTCATAAAATAACGTATAATTTTTTTTAAATTATTAATAATTCTTAATCCAGTTGGTAACCAAATATATATTCCAGAAGATAATTTTCTAATAATTCCTGATTTAATCATTAAAGTAAAACTATTTAAATTATTATTATCTATTTTATTTTTAGATGTAAAAAATACATATTTTGTTGTTAACATTACTACCTCTTTAATATTTTATATTTTAAAATTTATTTATATAAATATTTTTTTTTTGATAAAATAAATAATTTAACCAATTTAAAAATAATAAATTACCATGACTTCTCCAATTAATTTTTGGTTTTAATTTTGGATTATTTAAAGGATAATAATTATAAGGTAGATTAGTAAATCTAAGTTTATTTTTTAAATCATTTAAATATTCTTCATTAATTGTTAAAGCATCATATTCTGGATGACCAGTAATAAATATATATTTATTTTTTTGACTAGTAAAAAGATATACGCCTGCTTTTTTAGAAAAAGATATTATGTTCAAATCAGTATAATTTTCAATAAGATCTAATGAAAAATCAGAATATCTAGAATGAGGAACAAAAAAATAATCATCAAATCCTTGAATTAAATAACTATTTTTTAACAAAATTTTATGCTTAAATATGCCTAATAATTTTGATTCATTGATTTTTTTAGGAATTTTATATAATATATTTAATATTGCTTGTACAGACCAACATATAGATAAAATAGAATTTACATGTTCATGAGCCCAATGTATAATTTTTACAAATTCTTTCCAATATCTAATATCAGTAAAATTAATTAATCCTAAAGGTGCACCTGTAATAATTAACCCATCATAATATTTGTTATTAATTTGCTCTAAATGAGAATAATATTTATTAATATGATGAATAGATAAATAATTTAATGATTTATCATCACTTACTGCTAATAATGATAAATCTATAAATAATGAAGAATTAGATAATAATCTAATTATTTGATTTTCTGTATTAATTTTTTTAAACATTAAATTTAAAAAAAGAATTTTAAGTTGACTAGAATACTTTTTTTTTTCTGATTTAGTTAATAGAAATATATTTTCTTGTTTTAAAACATTAATTGCTGGTAATTTTTTATGTACTATAACTGGCATATAATTTTATTCCTTATTTAAATATAAAAGTAATTTTTTAAAAAAATAAATATACACTACTAAAAATTAGTAAAATATTTAAATAAAATAACTATATATTTAGTTAGTAGTAAGAAAATTTATTTTTTTTATGTAAAGTTACATCATGAACACCTTTTATATCAGGAAAATTATTTAATAATTCTTTTTCGATCCAATTTTTTAAAGTTTTTTTACTCATTATACATCCTTGGCAACCGCCATGAAATTCTAATAATACAATATAATTTATTGTAATATTTTTTAATGTTATTGAACCTCCATGATTTAATAATTTAGGATTAATTGTTTCTTTTAAAAAAATATTAACTTTATTTTTTAAATAATTTATATTATTAATATTTTGTGTATTTTTATTTAAAATAATAAAATTTATTTTTTTAGATAAATTATGTTTAATAATATCTATTTTAATATCTTCTAAAAACTTAAAACTATTTTTTTCTATAAATACCTTTAATTTATGAAAATTTAATTTAATATCATTTTCTTTTATTGTTTTAATATTACAAAAAGTTACTTTACCTTTAAATATATTTTTTTTAAAAAAAACTGAAATTTTGATGAATGTATTATTATTTTTTTTAGATAATAATTCTAAAAAATATTCTTGAGCTAATTTTGTAATTTGTAACATAATAAAGTTAATATTTTAAAAATATTTATTTTAAATAATAAACATTTTTTTTTAAAAAACAATATTTTTTATATAAAATATTTTTTATAAAAAAAATATTTTAAATATTAGTTTTTTATTATAAAATAAACAAAAATCTATTATTTAATTATTTAATTCATAATATATATGAGAAATAATACATGCAACCAATGCTTAATATTGCTATACGTATAATTCGTAATATTGGTAATATAATTATTAAAAATTATGAAACTCATAATATCAATATACATCATAATAATTATGATGCTAATATTTTTATAAAAAAAATTTATAAAAATTTAAATAATATGATTACTAAAATATTTTATAGTATATATACACAAAATATTATTATTATATGTAAAGAAAATTTTTTAATTTTTAATTGTAAAAAAACTGTATGGATTATAAATCCTTTAGATGGAATTATGAACTTTTTGAAAAAAATACCTCATTTTTCAATATCTATTGCTATTTGTATAAAAGATAAAACAATAATTTCTTTAATATATGATCCATTAAGAAATGATCTATTTACTGCTATAAGAGGTCGAAATGCTCAATTAAATGGATATAAATTACGTTGTAATAATTATATAAAACAAAAAAATTTATTATTTGCTTTAAATAATAGTTATTTTTTTTCTAATAAAACAAATATTAATTTAATATATTTATTTAAAAAAAATTTAATTTCATTAAGAATTAGTGGATGTATATCTTTAGATTTAGCATATTTAGCAGCAAATAGAATTGATTGTTATATAAATAATAATGTAAAAAATTTTTATTATTTACTTGCTGGAGAATTAGTAGTTAAAGAAGCGGGAGGATTAATAACTGATTTTATCAATAATTATAATTACAGAAATTCTTCTAATATATTAGTTACTAATTCTAGTATCAGAAAATTAGTGATATCTAAGTGTTAGAATCTATTTTATAAAATAGAATTAATTTTATTAAAATAAAAATATTTTATCATTAATAAAAAATATATTTTAAATTATAAAAATTATAAATTTTGGATATATGATAATGATCATAAAAAATATAAAAAATGAAATAATATTTCGATTACAACCTGTATATTTCAAAATTAATGATAATAATCAATCTAAAAAAGAAAAGATGATAAATCATTTAGAAATTATTATTGTAAGTAATAATTTTATAAAACAATCATTAATTACTCGTCATAAATTAATATATCATATTATAGGAAACAAAATAAATAATATTCATTCACTTTCATTATATACTTATACATTAAGTGAATGGGAAAAAATTAAAAAAAATAAAATTTTGTAAAATTATTTTTTATAAAGGATAATAATGTTATATAAAAAAAATAATCAAATTATTAAAAATAATTGTTTTAATACAATACCGATCGTAATTGAAAATACTTCTCAAGGAGAAAGATCATATGATATTTTTTCTAGACTTTTAAAAGAACGTATTATTTTTCTTACAGGTCCTATTGAAGATAGGATGGCTAATTTAATAGTTGCTCAAATCTTATTTTTAGATTCAGAGAATTCTAATAAAGATATTTTTATCTATATAAATAGTCCTGGAGGAATTATTACATCAGGAATGTCTATTTACGATACTATGCAATTTGTAAAATCAGATATTAGTACTTTGTGTATAGGTCAAGCATGTTCTATGGCTGCTTTTTTATTATCTTCCGGTAAAAAAAATAAAAGATTTTGTTTGCCTAATGCCAGAATGATGATACATCAACCTATGGGAAATTATCAAGGACAAGTAACAGATATTGAAATTCAAACTAAAGAAATTTTAAGAATTAAAAATTATATAAATAAACTTATGTCATTACATACAGGAAAATCTATTGAAACTATTGAAAAAGATACAAATAGAGACAAATTTTTATCAGCTCATGAAGCAATAGAATATGGTTTAGTAGATAATATTATTTGTAATAAATAATAATATTTATTTTAACTTATAAGTTATATTTAGATTTAAAATTATAAGATTTATTATTTTATTTATCATAAATAAGATGAGGTTTATAATGACAAATAATAAGGAGAACTCTAATATAATTTTACGTTGTTCCTTCTGTAAAAAATATCAAAATGAAGTTGATAAACTTATATCGGGAAATAATGCTATATTTATTTGTGATAAATGTATTATATTATGTTTTAATATTTTACAAAAAAAAAATAAATACACATTTAAAAATTTTTTTAATAATTCTAAAATAAATACATTAACACCATACAAAATTTTTAATTATTTAAATGATTATATTATTAGTCAAACTAAAGCTAAAAAAATACTTGCAGTATCAGTATATAATCATTACAAAAAATTAAATTTTTATATAAAAAATAATTCTATATTAGAAAAAAGTAATATTCTTTTATTAGGTCCTTCTGGAAGTGGTAAAACATTATTAGCTGAAACATTAGCACATTTACTTAATGTACCTTTTGTTATTACAGATGCTACTACTTTAACAGAAGCAGGTTATGTAGGTGAAGATGTCGAAAATATTATTCAAAAATTATTACAAAATGCTAATTATAATATAGAAAAAACACAACATGGAATAATATATATTGATGAAATTGATAAAATTGCACGTAAAACAGAAAATATATCTATAACTAGAGATGTTTCTGGAGAAGGTGTCCAACAAGCTTTGTTAAAATTAATTGAAGGCACAATAGCATCTATTCCCCCACAAGGAGGACGTAAACATCCTCAACAAGAGTTTATTCAAATAAATACTAAAAATATTTTATTTATTTGTGCAGGATCTTTTTATGGTTTAGAAAATATAGTTTTAAACAGACTTAATTATTCTAGTGGAATAGGATTTCATACAAAAGTAAATAATAATAAAAATAAATTTTTACATAAAAATAATATTTTAGAAAAAGTATTACCTAAAGATTTAATAAAATTTGGATTAATACCTGAATTTATAGGACGTTTACCAATTATAGCATCATTAAAAGAATTAAATAAAAAACAACTAATAAAAATTTTATTAAAACCTAAAAATTCCCTTATTAAACAATATCAAACTTTATTTAAATATGAAAATATTAAATTAGAATTTAATAAAAATGCTATAGAAGCAATAGCAAAAAAAGCAATAGCATTAAATATCGGAGCTAGAGGATTAAGATCTATTTTAGAAAAATCATTATTAAATATAATGTATAATATACCTTCAATGAAAAACATTTACAAAATAAAAATTGATAAAAAAGTTATTAATGATTTATCTGATCCTATTTTTGAATATAAAAAAAATTAATTATTATAAAATAATAATTAATTTTTTACATATAAATCATATATTTTAAATATTTTATGATATTAAAGAGAGAAATTTATGAATTCTAAGAATTCAGAACATATTATGATTTCAGTCTTGCCATTACGTGATGTAGTTGTATATCCTCATATGGTAATTCCTTTATTTATTGGAAGAGAAAAATCTATTCGTTGTTTAGAAGCTGCTATGAATAACGATAAAAAAATTATGTTAGTAGCACAAAAAGAAGCTTTTAATGATGATCCTAATATTAATGATTTATTTAATGTAGGCACAATTACATCCATTTTACAGATGTTAAAATTACCAGATGGTACTATAAAAATTTTAGTAGAAGGTTTAAATAGGGCTAAAATAATAACATTATCAGATAATGAAAATTATTTTACAGCACAAATAAAATATTTAACTTCTCCAATTATAGAAGTTAAAGAACAAAAAGTATTAGTAAAAATAGCAATTAATCAATTTGAAAATTATATTAAATTAAATAAAAAAATTCCTCCAGAAGTTTTAAATTCTTTAAATAATATAAAAGATGCTGCTAAATTAGCTGATACTATTGCGGCTCATATGCCTTTAAAATTATCTAATAAACAATTAATATTAGAAATGTCTGATGTTAATAAAAGATTAGAATATTTAATGACTATAATGGAATCTGAAATTGACTTACTACAAGTAGAAAAAAAAATTCGTGATAGAATTAAAAAACAAATGGAAAAAAGTCAAAAAGAGTATTATTTAAATGAACAAATGAAAGCTATCCAAAAAGAATTAGGAGAAATAGATGATTATCTTGATGAAAATGAAGTATTAAAAAAAAAAATAGAATTAGCAAGAATTCCAAAGGAAGTAAAAGAAAAAATATTTTCTGAATTAAAAAAATTAAAAATGATGTCTCCTATATCAGCAGAAGCAACTGTTGTAAGAGGATATATAGATTGGATCATACAAATTCCATGGAATCTAAAAAGTAGATTAAAAAAAAATTTATTTAAAGCAAAAAAAACATTAGATCAAGATCATTATGGATTAGAATCTGTTAAAGAACATATTTTAGAATATTTAGCAGTTCAAAATAGATCTAATAAAATTAGAGGTCCTATCTTATGTTTAGTTGGACCCCCAGGAGTAGGGAAAACTTCATTAGGAAAATCTATAGCTAGAGCTACAGGACGAAAATTTATTAAAATAGCATTAGGAGGGATTAGAGATGAAGGTGAAATAAGAGGGCATCGTCGAACATATATCGGTTCTATGCCAGGTAAAATTATACAAAAAATAGTTAAAACAGGTGTAAAAAATCCTTTATTATTATTAGATGAAATAGATAAAATATCATATGATATGAGAGGGGATCCAGCATCAGCCTTATTAGAAGTATTAGATCCAGAACAAAATATTGCATTTAATGATCACTATCTTGAAATAGATTATGATTTATCATCTGTTATGTTTGTAGCAACTTCAAATTCTTCTGTACATATACCTCTTCCTTTATTAGATAGGATGGAAGTTATTAAAATTTCTGGTTATACAGAAGATGAAAAATTAAATATAGCAAAAAAATATTTATTACCGAAACAAATTAATCGTAATGCTTTAAAAGAAAAAGAATTAATTATTAATGATGAAATAATTATTGACATAATTAGATATTATACTAGAGAATCAGGTGTTAGAGGTTTAGAAAGAGAATTATCTACATTATGTAGAAAAACAGTAAAAACTATTTTAATAGAAGAAAATGTTAAATTTATTAAAATAAATAATAAAAATTTAAAAAATTATTTAGGTGTCCAAAAATTTGATTATGGCAAAGCAGAAAGTGAAAATTTAATCGGGCAAGTTACTGGATTAGCATGGACAGAAGTAGGAGGAGAGTTATTAACTATCGAAACTGTATGTATACCTGGCAAAGGAAAGTTAATATATACAGGATCTTTAGGAGAAGTGATGCAAGAATCTATACAAACAGCTTTAACTGTAGTAAAAGCAAGAACAAAAAAATTAAATATTAATACTGAATTTTATAAAAATATAGATATTCATGTCCATGCATTAGAAGGTGCAACTCCAAAAGATGGACCTAGTGCAGGAATATCTATATGTACTGCTTTAGTTTCTAGTTTAACTAATAATCCTGTAAAAGCTAATGTTGCTATGACTGGAGAAATTACTTTAAGAGGACAAATATTAGCTATTGGAGGATTAAAAGAAAAATTATTAGCAGCTCATAGAGGAGGGATTAATATTGTTCTTATTCCAGAACAAAATAAAAGAAATTTAGAAGATATACCAAAAAATATTATTACAGATTTAAAAATTTTAACAGTAAAAAATATTGAAGAAGTATTATTATTAACTTTACAAAATAAACCATTTTAATAAAAAAAATTATTTTATTTAATAAAAGTATAATTTTATGTTACAAAAAATAATTAATTTGACTAAAAAACTTGTTAAATGTCCTTCTATTAGTCCTTTTGATGCTGGATGTCAAAATATTTTGATTAAAATACTTAAAAAATTACAATTTAATATTAATTTAATTAATATTAATGATACAAATAATTTTTGGGCTATCCATAATCTTAAATATAAAAGTATATATAATACTTTAGTTTTTGCAGGTCATACAGATGTTGTACCACCTGGAAATATAATAAAATGGAAATCTGATCCTTTCCAACCTATTATACATAATAATATTTTATATGGTAGAGGAGTTTGTGATATGAAAGGTGCTTTAGCTGCAATGATCTTTGCGGCTAAAAAATTTATTTTAAGTTATCCTCATTATCATGGTTGTTTAGCTTTTATTATTACTTCAGATGAAGAAAGTAATGCGAAAGATGGAACTATAAGAATTATTCAAAAATTATTAGAAAATAAAGAAAAAATAGATTTTTGTGTTATAGGTGAACCTACAAGTAATAAGATTATTGGAGATAATATTAAAAATGGAAGAAGAGGTTCTTTAAATATCCAATTAGAAATTATAGGTATACAAGGACATGTAGCATATCATAATTTAGCTAAAAATCCTATTCACATGGTAATACCATTACTGAATGAATTGATTTTAAAAAAATGGGGTAAAAATAATAGTTTTTTACCTGAAACTAACATGCAAATTACAAAAATTCATTCTAATATACAAAATCATAATATAATTCCAGGAAATATTATAATTTATATAAATTTCCGTTTTAATAATGAAATAGATCATAAAAATATATTAAAAAAATTAAATTTTATGCTTAAAAAATATATTTTAAAATTTAAAATAAAATGGGAATTATCTGGAAAACCTTTCTTAAGTAATTATAAAAATGAAAAAAAAAATTTAATAAATATAGTTAAAAAAAGTATTTATTCTATTAATAATTTTAATCCGACATTAATTAATAATGGAGGTACTTCTGATGGGCGTTTCATTATAAAAACAGGAGCACAAATTATTGAATTAGGTTTAAATAACTCAACTATTCATAAAATTAATGAACATGTACATATTAATGATTTATATATTTTATATAAAATATATTATCAAATCATAAAAAATATTTTTTTAAATTAAAAAATTATTAATTTTATTTAAGAAATAAATTTTGTATTAATAATATTAATATTATATTTATTATAAATTAATATTTTTTCTGGTTTTTTTAATCCTTTAAAAATACAATTTTTTAAAAAAATATTATCCACAATAGATTTTTTAAATGTATTAATATTAAATATTTGTAAACAATGTTCTACATTTATATCAGAAATAAAAATATTTTTTACAATAGGTATAAAATTACCTTTATCTTTTTCATCATATAAATAATTTATATTTAAAAAATAATTCTGAATAAATTTACTATTTATATTTTTAATATAGATATTGTTTATAACACCTCCTCGTTCTGCATTATTTTTAATTTTAAAAAAAGATTCAATTGTATTATTAATACTACAATTTTCTATAAAAATATTTTTTATTTTACCTGAACATTCACTGCCTAATGTAATAGCACCATGTCCATTATACATTTGGCATTTTTTTATTATAATGTTTTGAGAAGGAATATTTATTTTTCTTCCGTCATTATTTGTTCCTGATTTTATTGCTATACAATCATCTCCTGTATAAAAAATATTATTTTTAATCAAAACATTATTACAAGATTCAGGATCACATCCATCATTATTAGGTCCTAAACTATTAATTTTAATATTTTGAATAATAATATTTTGACTTAATACTGGATGTATTTCCCACATAGGAGAATTTATAATATGAATATCTGAAATAAGAATATTTTTACATAAATATAATTGAATAAAATTTGGTCTAAGAAAATGATTAATACCGAAAATCCTATTCTTAATAGGAATATTATTTTTATTCATATTTTTCAACATTTTAACATCATTGTTTTGTAAGTGATTACCGTTTACATCATTTTTCCAAGACCACCAATTATAAAAATTTGCTTGTCCATCTAATATACCATTACCTGTTATTGCAATATTTTTTTGATTATAAGCATAAATTAATGAAATATAATTAATACATTCTGTTCCTTCCCATCTAGTAAATACATTATAATATTTGTTAGGGTCAGTATAAAATTTTAATATAGTATCATTTTGTAAATGTAAATTTACATTACTTTTCAAAATTATTGGACCTGTATAAAATTCTCCATTTGGGATAATAACAATCCCTCCCCCATTACCATTACAATCATTAATAGCGTTATTTATAGCATATGAAATATCATCTTTTTTATTAAAAGATTTTATATATTCTATAACAAAATATTTTTTTTTATTAAAAAATGGAACTTTTATTTGATTTAAAATATAATTTTGTTTTTTAGAATTATACATATAATATTTATATTTAATTAATATAATTAATTATATTATAATTATAAATAAAATAATAATATTTGATATTAATCATTTTTTACTAAAAAAATTTATATTAATTTTAAATTAAATTTTTTTATTTATTAAAATTTTTTATGTTTATAACATCTGTTGCCGTTTCTGTATATACTTCTGCTGCTATACCAATAGATTCATAAAAGGTAGGATGTGCATGTATAGTTAATGAAATGTCTTCTATATCGCATCCCATTTCAATTGCTAAACTTATTTCTCCTAATAATTCTCCTGCATTATGTCCAACAATACTCCCTCCTATAATCCTATTAGAATCTTTTTCTATAATTAATTTTGTTAAACCATTTTCTGCATTAGAAGATACTGCTCTACCTAATGCTTTCCAAGAAAAAATAGAACTTTTATAATTTAAATTATTTTTTATTGCATTTTTTTCTGTTATTCCTGTCCAAGCTATTTCTGGATGAGTATAAGCAATAAATGGGATTACCTTAGGAACAAAATAATGTTTTTTCCCTGAAATTACTTCTGCAGCTAAATGTCCTTCATGTATTCCTTTATGAGCTAACATAGGATATCCAACAACATCTCCTACTGCATATATATTAGAAATATTAGTTCTCATCTGATTATCTACATTAATAAATCCAGAATCATTAATAAAAATCTTATTAAATTTTTTATTTATAAAATCAGAATTTGGTTTTCTACCAATTGAAACAAGAATTATATCATATTGTTTTGAATAAATAGATTTATGATTATCACTAGTCATTTGTACTTGTAATAAATCTTGATTAGTATCTACTGATATTATTTCAGTTCCTAATATAAAATTAAATTTATTTTTTATATCTTTTTTATAAATATCAATAATATCATTATCTAATTCTGGTAAAAAAGTATTTGAAATATCTATTATATCTATTTCAGAACCAAAAGATTGGTAAATTGTTGCCATTTCTAAACCAATAATTCCACTTCCTATAATCATCATTTTTTTAGGAATTTTTTTTAAATTTAATGCATCTGTAGAATCCCAAATTCTTTCATCCTTATAAGGAAGATGTGGTAAAACTATTGGTTGAGATCCAGTTGCTATTATTGCATTTTTAAATAAAATTTGTAAATTATTATTATTAATAACATTTAAACAATTTTCTGTTTCTAAAAAACCCATACCATTAATAATATTAATATTACGTTTTTTTGCTAAAAAATCTAATCCATTATTTAATTTATTAATTACATCTTGTTTCCAATTTATAATATTATTTAAATTTATTTTAATATTATTATTAAATATACCTTTTTGAAAAAAAAATTTATGTTCTTTTATAATTTTAGCTATGTTTAATAATGTTTTAGATGGAATACAACCTACATTTAAACAAACTCCACCTAATTGTTTATAATTTTCTACTATTATAGTTTTTAATCCTAGATCACTACAACGAAAAGCGGCAGCATATCCTGCAGGACCTCCACCAATTACAACTACTTCAGTTTTTATTTTATTATTCATATTAATCTCTATTATTAATAATTTTTATTATACATAATATTTTTTTAGAAATTACATTAATATATTTCTAATATCAGATATTAAATAACAAATATAATTTAAAAAATTAATACCTTCTACTCCATTAATTACACGATGATCATATGATAAAGATAATGGTAACATAAGTTTCGGTAAAAATTTATTTTCTTTCCATATTGGTTTTATACTAGCTTGTGAAATTCCTAAAATTGCTACTTCTGGAGAATTAATTATAGGTGTAAAAAAATTTCCTTTAGATTGGCCAAGATTAGATATTGTAAAACATCCTCCTTTCATATCATTTGGATGAAGTTGATTATTTTTTGCTTTATAAGAAAGATTAATTATTATTTGAGATAAATCGTGAATATTTTTATTTAAAACATCAAAAATTACTGGAACTAACAAACCTTGTTTTGTATTAATTGCTATGCCAATATTAAAATATTTTTTTATTATTAAAGTATCATTATTTTGTGATAAAGAAGAATTAAAATTAGGATATTTTTTTAATGCACATGCACAAATTTTAATTATAAAACTTAATAAAGTTAATTTAACATTTTTTTGTTTTTGATTAAATTCTTTATTTTTTTTGATTCTAAATTTTTCTAAATTAGTAATATCAGTTTCTATATGTTGTGTAACATGAGGAATATTTTTCCAATAATTAGATAAATTTTTACTAGAAATCTTTTGTATATTATTTAAATTAATTTTTTCACATTCACCAAATTTTTCATAAATAGAAAGAGGATTTTGAATATCATGATTTTTTATTATATTTTGATTTTTAATATATTTTAAAATATCTTCTTTAAGAATTCTATTTTTTAATCCACTTGGTTTAATTTTTTTTAAATCAATATTAAATTTTCTTATCATTTTTCTTATAATAGGAGAAGTATGTATATATGTTTGTATAATATTTTTAAAAAATTTCTTTTTAATAAATGTTTTTATTATATTTTGTTTTTCTTCTTTTAAAGAAGGATTAATATACATAAATATATCGTTTTTATATATATAGTCATTAATTTTAACATTAATTTTATTAATAACTCCTGAACATGTAGAAGCTATTTCAAACTTATTTATATCATTTTTAATGATAATTAAAGTCTGATTTTTTTTAAAAAAACTATTTTTTTTTACTAAAATAGCAAAAATTTTCATTTTTTTTGTACCAATATCAGGAATAATTAATTTTGTTAATTTTATTTTTTTTTGATCTAATATTTCTTTATTATTTTTAATAATATTAGGAATTTGATTATTTGATAATTCTAAAATAATATCTCCTTTATAAATTATATCACCTATAGAAATTAAAATTTTTTTAATTATACCTTCATAATTAGAAGGTATTTCTATAGAAGTTTTATCACTTTCTACTGTAATAATTGATTGTTCTTTTTTAATAGAATCTCCTTCTTTAACTAAAATATCAGTTACTTTCATTTTCTCAATTCCTGTATCAGGAAGTATTATTTTTGTATACATATTCACCTTTTAGGAATTTCTTGGATTATGTTTATTTATATTAATGTTATTTTTTTTAATAAAATGTAAAATTAATTTTAAACTAATAAATTTTAAATCAAATAATATATTTAATATAGCTAACACTATATATATTTCATTAATTTCAAAAAAATCACGTAAATTTTTTCTACTATCGGAACGACCAAACCCATCTGTACCTAATACTAGGTAATGATTTGTTGGTATATATTTACGAATTTGTTCCGCAAAATTTTTTATGTAATCTGTAGCAGCTACTGTAGGATAATTTTTCATTATACTTGTAATATATGGAATACGATTTTTTTCAGAAGGATGTAATAAATTCCAATGATCACAGTCTTGTCCTTCTCTCGCAACTTCAGTAAAAGAAGTAACACTAAAAATATCTGAATTAATATTATATTCTTGAAATAATATATTTGCTGCTTTAAGCATATTACGTAATATTGCTCCTGAACCTAATAATTGAACAGTAATTTTATTTTTACTACTATTTATAGTAGTAAGTTTATATATACCCTTGCAAATACCATATTCATTTAATGGATTCATAGATGGCATATCATAAGTTTCGTTCATAGTAGTAATATAATAATAAATATTTTCTTGTTGTTTTCCATACATTCTTTGTATACCATTATTAATAATAACAGCTAATTCATAAGCATATGTAGGATCATATGATATACAATTAGGAATTGTTAAAGAATAAATATGACTATGTCCGTCTTCGTGTTGCAATCCTTCACCATTTAAAGTAGTACGTCCAGAAGTTGCTCCGATTAAAAAACCTCTTGCTTGTTGATCTCCAGCTGCCCAACAAAAATCTCCAATTCTTTGAAAACCGAAAATAGAATAATAAATATAAAATGGTATCATAGGAAAATTATTAGTTGAATAAGATGTAGCAGCAGCTAACCATGATGCAAAAGCACCAGATTCATTTATCCCTTCTTGTATTATTTGTCCTTTTATATCTTCTTTATAATATGTAAATAATGATTTATCTTGTGGAGTATATTGTAATCCATTTGAATTATATATTCCTATTTGTCTAAATAATCCTTCTAGACCAAATGTACGTGCTTCATCAGCTACAATAGGAACTATTCTATTACTAATATTTTTTTTTCTTAATAAGATATTTAATATACGTAAAAATACAATTGTTGTAGATATTTTAATTTGTTCTTTTAATAAAATTTTAAAATCATTTAAATTAGGTAATATTAATTTTTCTGTAAAATTAATTCTTCTATATGGTATATATCCACCTAATTTTTTACGTTGATCATGTAAATAATTATATTCTAGTGAATTTTTACTAAAAGTAATATAAGGTAATTTATATAAATCTTTATCACTTATAGGAATATTTAAATTATCACGTATATATTTTATTTCGTTAACATTAATATTTTTGATTTGATGAGCAATATTTTTGCTTTCAGCTATTTCTCCTAAACCAAATCCTTTAATTGTATGAAATAATATAACTATTGGTTTATCATAAATAAGATATGCTTTTTTAAAAGCTGTATAGATTTTTTTTGGATCATGACCACCATATTTTAACTTTTCTATATCTTTATCAGTAAGATTTTTAACTAAATCTAATGTTTCTGGAAATTTTCCAAAAAAATTTTTTCGGATATAAGATCCATTTTTAGAATTAAAATTTTGGAAATCTCCATCTGGAGTATTATTAATTAATTCAATTAATTTACCAGTATTATCTTTAATTAATAAATTTTCCCAACTATTACCCCATATAACTTTTATAACTTTCCATCCAGCTCCTTTAAAAATATTTTCTAATTCATTAATAATTTTACCATTACCATATACAGGACCATCTAATCTTTGTAAATTACAATTTATAATAAAAATTAAATTATTTAATTTTTCTCTTGAAGCTATATTTAATACTCCTTTTGATTCTGGTTCATCCATTTCACCATCTCCTAAAAATGCAAAAATTTTTCTATTTTTAGTTTTATATAATTCTCTATTTTCTAAATATTTAAGAAATTTAGCTTGATAAATTGCAGCTATTGGTCCAAGTCCCATAGATACAGTAGGAAATTGCCAAAAATTAGGCATAAGTTTAGGATGTGGATAAGAGGACAATCCTTTACCAGATATTTCTTGACGAAAATTATCTAAATGATAAACATTTATTCTTCCTTCTAAAAAAGATCTGGCATAAATTCCTGGAGAAATATGTCCTTGAAAATAAATAATGTCTCCATGATCATTATCATTAGATGCTTTAAAAATATGATTAAAACAAACTTCATAAATATATGAAGAAGATTGATAAGATGCAATATGGCCACCTAAATCTAATTTTTTTTTAGAAGCCCGTAAAACAATCATTATTGCATTCCATCTAATAAAAGATCTAATCTTTTTTTCTAATATTAAATTTCCAGGATACATTAATTCTTCTTCTTTTGAAAAAGAATTAATATAATCTTGATTATTATTATCTAATATAATGTTCTTTTTATTAAGATGTGTTATTATTGTTTTTATTAAAAATTTAGCTCTTTCAATTCCTTCTTCTTTTATAACAGAATCTATTGATTGTATCCAATCATTTGTTTCAATTGGATCCACGTCATTATAATATAACAAGTACTTATCTGACATGGTTATTATTCCTTATTGTAAATTAAAAATTATAAAATATTATATAAATTATAATTAATAATGAATAATTATATTTATTAAAATTTAAATATATATAACTATTATTATTTTATAAATTTTTAATAATTTTTATTATGAAAATTGATAAAATAAATTTTTAAAAAAAATTTTAAAAATCTATCATTGTTGATATATCACCTTTTTTTTGTAACCATTTACGACGATCTTCTGCTCTTTTTTTAGCTAATAACATATCCATTATTGCAAATGTTTTATTAATTTCTTTTTTATCATTATTAATAACCAATTGTATTAATCTACGACTATTAGGATTAAAAGTTGTTTCTCTTAATTGGGTTGGATTCATTTCACCTAAACCTTTAAATCTTTGTATATTTATTTTTTGTTTATTATTTTTATAATTATATTGTTCTAATATTTTTTTTTTTTCATTTTCATTTAAAGCATAAAAAATTTGTTTATCTAGATCTATACGATATAAAGGAGGCATTGCTACATAAATATGTCCATTTTTTACTAACGGTAAAAAATGTTTTATAAATAAAGCACATAATAAAGTAGCGATATGTAATCCGTCTGAATCTGCATCAGATAAAATACAAATTTTATTATATCTTAATTTTTTTAAATCTTCATTATTAGGATAAATACCTATAGCTAAAGAAATATCATATATTTCTTGTGAAGATAAAATTTCTTCAGAATTTATTTCCCAAGTATTTAAAATTTTTCCTTTTAATGGCATAACAGCTTGAAAGTTTTTATTTCTTGCTTGTTTTGCTGATCCTCCAGCTGAATCTCCTTCTACTAAAAAAAGTTCAGTTTTTTTTGTATTATGAAAAATACAATCTGATAATTTACCTGGTAATATTGAATTTGTATTATAATTTTTTTTTTTAATAAATTTTTTAGACGCTCTAATACGTTTTTGTGCATTTACTATAAAAATATTAATTAAAAGAGTTCCTATTTTAAAATTTTGATTTAACCAGATAATAAAAGAATCTCTTATTATATTTGCTACAAAAACAGTACATTGTCTAGAAGCTAGACGTTCTTTTGTTTGTCCTGTAAATTGAGGATCTTGAATTTTTACAGATAAAACATATGAACATTTATCCCAAACATCTTCCCCTAATAATTTTATATTTCTAGGTAACATATTATGAAAATTACAAAAATAACGTATTGCATCTAATAAACCTAAACGTAATCCATTAACATGTGTACCACCAGAAGTAGTAGGAATTAAATTAACATAACTTTCTGTAATAAAATTATGATTATTTTCTGATATCCAAAATAATGCCCAGTTTAATTGTTTAATATCATTAACATGTGATCCTACAAAAGGAGTACTAGGAATAGTAGTAATATTTTTTACTGAACTAGTTAAATATTCTAATAAACCATTTTTATAATTCCAACAATAATTATCTTTAGTATTTTTATTTTTAAAATATACAGTTAAACCTGAACATAAAACTGCTTTAGCTTTTAATAAATTTATTAAATGAGTAACTAAAAATGTATGATGTTCAAAAAAACATTGATTCGGCCAAAACCTAATTTTTGTTCCTGTTTTTTGTTGATTTAAATTTTTATAAAATTTAAGATTTTGAATTTTATATCCATTTTCAAAAATAATTGTATAAATTTTTTTTTGTCGAAAAATATTTACTTCCATTCTTTTTGATAATGCGTTTACAACAGAAATACCAACACCATGTAAACCACCAGAAAAATTATAATTTTTATTAGAAAATTTTCCTCCGGCATGTAAACGACATAAAATAAGTTCAATAGCAGGAATACCTTCTTGAGAATGTATTTCAATAGGCATACCTCTACCGTCATCAATAACTTCTAATGATTGATCTTGGTATAAAGTTACAAAAATATTATTTGCATATCCAGCTAAGGCCTCATCTACACTATTATCTATTACTTCTTGTGCTAAATGATTAGGTCTAGTAAGATCTGTATACATACCTGGACGACGTCTTACAGGATCTAAACCTTCTAAAACTTCTATAGAATCTGCATTATATTGATTTAAATGGTTCATTTTTTATTAATTATATAATAATTTTATATTTTAAATATAAAAAAAATCCATTTTTAGTCAATTACTTTTAATAATTTTTTATTATTATCTGACATTCTTTTATTCAGAAAATCAGATAATTTTTTATATGTTTTTATTTTCTTTATTTAAAGTTATAAAAATAGTTAAAATACATGAAAATAATACTCCTATTAACCATATTAAATACCACATATTATATCCATTATTTATTAATAATAAAAATTAGATTTTTTTTTAATTTCTTTTCTATCAATTTTAAAAAACATTTTTTGATAACACCAAATAGTATACATTAAAATAATAGGCATAAATATAATAACTATATATAACATTATTGTTAATGTTAATGTACTTGACGTAGAATTCCAAATAGTTAAGCTTTGCATATATTTTATACTTGAAGGAATAATAAAAGGAAACATTATAATTCCTACAGTTATAACTGTACTAATAATATTTAGTATTGAAAAAATAAAAGTAAATATTAATTTTTTAAATATAGATGATAACATCATTAATAAAGAAAAAATTATACTTAATAAAGGTATTATATATAAGTATGTATTTTTTTTAAAATTATTAATCCATGCATACTTTTCATAAGTAATATTATTACTACTTATAAAAAATTTATTTACAATATTATTATATAATATTGAATTAATTTTATATCCTTTTGTATAAATTGTAATACTCATAAATGATAATATAAAAAAAATTATTAATAATATAGAAAATAATTTTAGAATTATATTTAATCGATAATTTATAATATCTTCTTTAATTCTTATTTGTAAAAAAGATGCAGCATGATTAATCATAATTATGATTATAGTCAAACTAATCAATATACTTGATAAATCAAATAAATTTAAAAAATTTCCTTTAGAAAAAATATGATAATATTTATCCATATAAAATGGGACACCTTTAAATATATTACCTAATGCTATACCGATAATAAAAGGAGGTATGATACTTCCTATTGATATAAATATATCACATATTTTTTGCCATATTTTATTTTTAATCTTAGAACGATATTCAAAACCTATCGGACGTAAAAATAAAGATATTAATAATAATATTATTGGAATATAAAAACAAGAAAATATAGTTGCATAAACAATAGGCCATGCTGCAAATAGAGCAGCCCCAGTTGTAATTAACCAGACTTGATTTCCATCCCAATGAGGAGCAATAGTATTTATCATAATTCTACGTTCAATATTATTTTTTCCAACAATAAATAATAATATACCTACTCCCATGTCTATTCCATTAGTAATTATAGAACCTGTCATTAATACACTAATTATTAATGACCAAATTATACACAAAATTTTATGATTTAACATTTAAATAACCTAATTTACATTTTTATGTAAAATATTTTTTTGTATTTTTTTTTCAAAAAAATAATTACCGGTACCTAAAATACTAGGTCCTATACTAGATATTCTATATATTAGAAATAATTCTATCATTAATAAAATAGTATAAAAAATAAAAATTATAATTATTGAAAATAATACTTCTATTAATTGTAGCGAAGATCCCGCCATATATGTTGGTAATATTTCTTGAATAGCCCATGGTTGCCTACCATATTCAGCAACAAACCATCCAGATTCAGATGCAATCCATGGTAATGGAATTGAATATAAACATATTTTTAATAAATATTTTTTTTTTTCAATATTATTTTTTATAATACTAAATATAAAAACTAGTGTTAATATACTAAATAATAATACACTAGATAATACCATAATCCTAAAAGAAAAAAATAAAGGACTTACTAATGGTATAGATTTTTTAGCTACTTTTTTAATTTGGATATAATTTACATTATTAATATTTTTATAATATTGTTTAATTAAAAATCCATATCCTAAAAATTTTTTATTTTTATTAAAAATTTTTATATTATCTGATTGTAAATTTCCATTTTTAATTTTTTCAAGAGCAATTAAAGCTTTTAAACCATTTTTAATTTTTAATTCATTTTCTTTAATTAAGTCTTTTATACCTAAAACAGGTAAATAAGAAGATCTTGTAGCTATTATACCTAATAAATAAGGAATTTTTATAGAATATTTGTTTAATTGTTTTTTTTGGCTAGGAAAACCTATTAAATTAAACGATGCTGGAGGTTTATGTGTATCCCATTCAGCTTCAATAGCCGCTAATTTAATTTTTTGGTTATTACCCAATTGATATCCTGATTCATCTCCTAAAATTATTACGGATAAAATAGAAATTAGACCGAAACAAGAAGCGATAATAATAGATTTTTTTGCAAATTTAATATCTCTTTTTTTTAAAAGATAATAAGAACTAATTCCAATAATAAACATGGATCCTGTTGTATATCCCGCTGTTATAGTATGTACAAATTTAACTTGTGATATAGGATTAAGAATTAATCTCCAAAAATCATTCATTTCCATACGCATATTATGATAATTAAAAAAAGATGCAATTGGATTTTGCATCCATCCGTTAGCGATTAAAATCCAAAGAGCAGAAAGATTAGAACCTATTGCAACACACCATGTTACAAATAAATGCTGTAGTTTATTTAAACGATCCCATCCTAAAAAAAATAAACCAACAAATGTAGATTCTAAAAAAAATGCTACTAAACCTTCAATAGCTAATGGTGCACCAAAAACATCACCTACATAATGTGAATAATATGCCCAATTTGTTCCAAACTGAAATTCCATTGTTAAACCTGTTACTATTCCTAATGCAAAATTAATACCAAATAATTTACCCCAAAATTTAGTCATATCTCTATATATTTTTTTTTTAGATAAAATATATATTGTTTCCATAATAGCTATTAAAAAAGATAATCCTAATGTTAAGGGTACAAATAAAAAATGATACATTGCTGTTAATGCAAATTGTAATCTTGATAAGTCAATAATATTTAACATTATTAATCCTTATTTAATTTTAATATTATTAGTTATTGATTTTTATTATTTTATTTAAAAATTTATTTACATAAATTTTTTTAAAAAAAACAAATTTATAAAAATAAACACATAGGATTCTCTAAAAATGTTTTTACTAACATTAAAAAACCTATAGCATCCTTACCATCTATTAAACAATGATCATATGATAATGCTAAATACATCATAGGCATAATACATATTTTATGATTTATAACGACAGGTCTTTCTTTAATAGAATGCATTCCTAAAATAGCACTTTGTGGTGGATTTATAATCGGAGTTGACATTAAAGATCCAAATATACCTCCATTTGTAATGGTAAAAGTTCCATTTTTTAAATCTTCTATGGATAATTGATTATGATCAATTTTTTTAACTAATTCTTTTATTTTTTTTTCAATATTTAATAATGATAATTGATCAGTATCATATATAATAGGAGTTACTAAGCCTCTTTTTGTTGCAATTGCAATATTAATATTATATTTATTATTATAAATAATATCTTCTCCTTTAATAAAAGCATTTATTATTTTAAATGATTTTAATGCTTTAGTAACAGCTTTAATATGAAAAGAAGTAAATCCTAATTTTAAATTATAATTCTTTAATATAAAATTTTTATAATTATTTTTTATATCAATAATTTTTTTCATATTAACTTCATTAAAAGTTGTTAATATAACAGTATTTTTTTTAGAGTTCATTAATTTATCAGAAATATATTTTCTAATTGGACTCATTTTTTTTATTTTAAAATTATTTTTTTCATAAATTTTTTCTTTATTTTTTTTAATTTTATTAAAATTTTTTAAATTTACATTTTTTAATTCTTTATTTAAAAAATCAAAATTTTTTATTTTAAAATTATTTTTTTTTATTTTTCTTCTTATAGACGGACTATAACTATGTAATTTATTAAAAGAAATTGTTTCATTATTTTCAATATCATTAAAATTATTTTTATTTTTAATAATATCTTTATTATTTTCTGTTTTTTTTTTAAAATTTTTATTTATTTTTAATATACCAATAACTTGCCGTGATTGTACTTTTTCTCCTTTTTTAACTAAAATTTTTTCTAAAATACCATTGGTTGTTGATGGTATTTCTAATACGATTTTATCTGTTTCTAATTCTAGAATAATATCATCAACATTTACTATTTCACCTTGTTTTTTATACCATTGAATAATAATTGCATTATTTATTGATTCAGGTAAATCAGGAACAATAATATTAATTTTATCCATTTTTTATCCTTATAAATTTATTTTCTATGTTAAATGTTAAAAACAGAAAAGATTATTTTTTGTTGTTGTTTTTTATGAATATTAAAATTACCTGTAGAAGGACATGAAGAGGATTTTCTACCTATATAATTAATATTTAAATATAATTTATTTTTAAAATAATTTTGGATATACATCCATGCTCCTTGATTTTTTGGTTCTTCCTGACACCAAAAAAAATTATTTATTTTTAAATATTTTTTAATTACTTTTTTAATATTATAGAATGGAAATGGATATAGTTGTTCTATTCTAATGAAAATTATGTTTTTTTCTTTTATAGAATTTCTATATTCTAATAAATCATAATATATTTTTCCAGAACAAAAAATAACACGTTTGATATTTTCTATATCAATTTTATTATCTAATTCATCTATAATTAATTTGAAATCATTTTCAAAATATTTTAATGATGAACACGCTGAAGTATGTCTTAAAAGAGATTTAGGCATAAATATAATAAGTGGTTTTTTTATATAATTAAATGCTTGTTCACATAATAAATGATATATTTGAGATGCATTAGAAGGTATACAAATTTTCATATTATTTTCAGAGCTTAATTGTAAAAATCTTTCTATTCGTGCTGAAGAATGTTCTGGTCCTTGTCCTTCATAACCATGTGGAAGCATAATTATCAATTTACTTTGATATTGCCATTTTTTTTCACCAGAACTAATAAATTGATCTATAATAATTTGAGCTCCATTAACAAAATCTCCAAATTGTGCTTCCCATATTGTTAATATATTTTGATTATTTAAAGAATATCCATATTCAAATCCTAAAACTGCTTCTTCAGAAAGTATAGAATTATAAATATGAAATTTTCCTTGTTTTAAACTAAGATTTTTTAAAGGTATATATGAAATTTCATTATTTTGATCATAAATAACAGCATGTCTATGAGAAAAAGTACCTCTTTTAATATCTTCTCCAGATAAACGACATGATATTCCTTGAGTTAAAATATTTGCATATGCTAAATTTTCAGCAGTCCCCCAATCTATTTTTTTTTCCCCCTTACTCATACTTAATCTATCTAAATAAATTTTTTTAACTCTAGAATGAATGTTGAAATTTTTAGGAAAATCACTAATTTTAAAAATTAATTTTTTTAATTCATTTATTGTTAATTTTTTAAATATTATTTTTGAAATATTTTCTTTAGAAGGAATATATGTTTTAATAAAACAATCATCTTTATCAAATAAAGTTTGATATTTTTGATATATATTTTTTTTTTCTTGGATATTTAAAATATTTTGAGTAAATAATGTTTTAAAATATAAATTTTGTACTGTTTCATGATTCTTAATATAATGATACATTAATGGTTGAGTTATATATGGATCATCTATTTCATTATGGCCATGTCTTCTATATGAAACTAAATCTATAAAAACATCTTTTTTAAATAAATTTCTGTATTTAATTGCTAATCTTATAATTAAGATAGCATTTTCTATATTATCTGCATTTATATGAAAAATAGGACATTGAATCATTTTAGCTATATCAGTACAATAATAACTTGATCTCATATCAGAAATTTTAGAAGTAGTAAATCCAATTTGATTATTAACTACTATATGTATAGTTCCATTAATTCCATAACCTCTTGTTTGAGATAAATTTAAAGTTTCTTGTACTATTCCCTGTCCACTAAAAGATGCATCTCCATGTATATTAATAGGAAGTATATTATTATTTTTAGATGAATCAATATAAGATTTTATTATCCCCATAGAAATACAATTAATAATTTCTAAATGAGAAGGATTAAATGTTAATTGTAATTTTATTTTTTTATTATTATATCTAATTATAGAAGAATAACCTAAATGATATTTAACATCATCTATATTATTTTTTTTTAGAAAAATATTTTTAAATTCATTTTTTATTTCTTTAATATTTTTACCCATTACATTAGTTAAAACATTTAATCTACCTCTATGAGCCATACTTAAAATTATTTTTGTAATTTTATTTTTTGATTTACTTGAATAACGTATAATTTCTTTAATTATGGGAATTAGTATATCACAACCTTCCAAAGAAAATCTTTTAATACCTGGAAAATTTTTTGCTATATTAGTTTCAAAAATTTCTGCTGCGATTAATTCTTCAAAAAAAATTTTTTTTTCTTTATTTTGTAAAGTATTCTCCATTGATTCTATATTTGTTTGTATCCAATATTTTTCAGTATTTAATAAATGAAAATATTCTATACCTGTATAATTACAATATTTTTTTTTAAAAAAATTATATATATTAATTATTTTTTTATTTTTAAATAAAGAATTTAATGTGATTTTTTTTTGTAAATTTTTTATATTAATATTATAATTTTTTAGTTGTAAAATATTACTCAATTGTTTTTTTTTAGAAATTAAAGGATTTATATTCGCATCATAATGTCCGAATATTCTAAAATTATTTATTAATTGATTTATTTTTTCTATTAATAATTTTTTTTTATAAAAATTATTATTTTTTAATTGGTTATTTTGAAACGAAATATAATTTTTTTTTTCAAAATTTATAAAAAAATATTTCCAAGTTTTTTCTATAGAATTAGGATCAACTAAAAATCTTTGATATAATTTTTCAATATAATAAAAATTTTCATTAAAGTTATAATTATTCATTATTATCTCTTATTTTAAGATAAATAATATTAATTTTATTTTAGAAAAATAAAATTAATGTATATAATTTATAATTATATTTTTAAATTAAATAATTTTCTATTAATTTTAATATTTTAATATAAATAAAACTTAAATTATATTAATATATTTTTAGTTAGAATATAAATAAATTTATTTAAATTAAAATAACAATAAATAAAAATAATTATTTAAGAAATAATAATAAATATTAAATTTTTTTTACTATCTAATAATAAATTACAAATTATTTTTTATCATATTAATTAAAATTTGTTTATTATATAAATTTTTTTATTTTTTATAAAAAAATATTAGGTGAACTCATTTTATATAAATATTTTTAATAAAATTATTATTTTATATTTTAAATAATTTTAAAAAATTAAAAATAAAATATTTTTTAGTTAGATATATTATAATTAATTATATTAATAATTATTTTATTTATTATAAAATATATATAAAAATATCAAAATTTTTTATCTTTAAATATTTTTTTGAAATTTATTTTAATTTATTAAATTAAGTTATAAAATATAATAAATAAAAACTTAATGTCTTATTATAAAATTTTAATACATTATTTACATTATAGTTAATTTTAATATTTCGTTTATTATATAAATATTTATATTTAGTTATTTAAATTAAGTAGAAGATAACTAATAATTTATTATAATAAATATTAATTTTTATTTAAAATAATTAAAAAAAGTTAAAAATAAAAAAAATATATAGGTAAATTATTATTATTTACCTATATTAAACATAATTAAATTAATAATAAAACACTTCTTTATTTAAATAAATAATATAATATTTATATATTAACTATGTGTAAAATATACATATTTCATAAAATTTTTTAAAAAAAATATATATTAATAATTTTATATTTTATAACCATTTTTTTCTTTTAAAATAAAAATATGGTGCTAAACCAGAAACTATCATTATGATGATAGCATAAACATAACCATATTTCCATTTTAATTCTGGTAAAAAAGTAAAATTCATACCATAATTAGATGCAACTAATGTTGGTGGTAAAAAAATTACAGATACTAATGAAAATATTTTAATAATTCTATTTTGTTCTATATTAATAAATCCCATTGCAGCTTGTACTAAAAAATTAACTTTTTGAAATAATGATTCATTGTGTGGTAATAATGATTTAATATCTCTTGAAATTTCTTTTGCTTGTTCAATTTGATTATTAGGTAACCTAGCTTTTCTCATTAAAAAATTTACTGCTCTTTGTGTATCCATTAAACATAATCTTACTTTCCATCCAACATCTTCTAATTCAGCTAAAGTAGAGAGTGCATTATCAAATTCTTTATTTTGATGACCTTTCATAATAATACAACTTAAAAATTCTAAATCACTATATATATTTTCAATTTTATTTGCTAATTGTTCAATCTTAGTATCAAATATATCTAATAATAGTTCATAAGGATTTCCATAAGACATACAATGATTATGCATACGCATTCTATATAAACGAAATACAGATAATTCTTTTTCTCTTAAAGTATATAATCTATTATTTTTTATGGTAAACGCTACAGTAGTAGTACCTGCACGTTCATTTTTTTTTTTATAAAAGAAAAATGAATGAATATGTAATCCATCTTTATTTTCAAAAAATCTTGCTGATGCTTCTATATCTTCTAATTCTGGTCTAGTAGCTAAATTTTGTTTAAGTAAATGATATATTTTTTGTCTTTCATTATTTTCTGGTTGAATTAAATCAATCCATATTGCATCCAAAAGATTTTTAAAATTATTATCTGGTTTAAGATGAATTAAATATTTATTATATATTTTATACGCATCTAACATAATAACTCCTAATTAGGATAATATTATCTATAATATATAAAAATTTATATATTTTGTTAAAAAAATTAATTTTAAATTCTTAAAAAGAAGATTTTATATAATTAGACATTATCCATTTTATTATTGTATTATCAAATTTAATTTGTAATTTTTCATTCTTTTTAAGAATTTCTATTTTTAAAATAATTCCTTGACCGAAAATTTTATGATGGACTATTTGTCCTATAAAATATTTTTTTTTTATAAAAAAATGATCTTGTTCTGGTAAAAAATTAATATTTTGAATATAATTAATATTTTCTATACAATTTTGTGGTAATTCTTCAATAAATCTTGATTTTATTGATTTAATTTCTTTACCATAAAGAAAACGTTTTTTTGTATAAGTTAAAGTTAATTTTTTTTTTGCTCTAGTAATACCTACATATGCTAAACGTCTTTCTTCATTTATAGATTTTTCATCGAAGGAAATTTTATTAGGGAAAATACCTTCTTCCATACCAATAATAAAAACTTCAGAGAATTCTAATCCCTTTGATGCATGAATAGTCATTAATTGTATATAATTATTTTTTTTTTCATTATTTTTATTTATATTTTCATTTAATAAAAGTGTTTGAGAAAGAAAATCTGTTAATAAATTATTATCTTTTATATTTAAAATATTTGATTTTATTTCAAATTGTAATTTTTTTTCTGTAAAATATTTTGCAGCATTAATAAATTCTTTTAAATTATTTATTTTAGTATTATCTTTTTCAAATAAATAATTTTTGTTATACATATCCCATAATCCAGAATTTTTTATCGTTTGTTCAATAATTTTAAATAATGGTTGTTTTTTTATATTATTTTTTAATAATATAATTAGTGTAATAAATTTTTCTAATGAATTAAATGATTTTTTATTCAAAAAATTTTTATTTTTTAATAAAAATAAACTAGAATTCCATAATGTCAAAGAATTCTTATTAGCAATATATTTTATAATATTTAATGTAGTATTACCAATACCTCTTTTAGGAATATTTATTATTCGTTCAAACGAACTATCATCATTTTGATTAGACATTAATCTTAAATAAGATAAAATATTTTTTATTTCTTGACGGTCAAAAAATTGTGTTCCTCCATATATTTTATATGGAATAGAAAATTTTAACATTACTTCTTCTAAAACACGTGATTGTGAATTATTTCTATACAAAATTGCATAATTATTTAATTCAATTTTTTTTTTAAGTGTTTTTTTTTTTATACATTGAGCAATATATTCAGCTTCATCAAATTCATTTAATGCGTAATATATCGTAATAAGATCTCCATTATCTGCATTAGTCCATAATTTTTTTTTTAATCTACTATTATTATAAGAAATTAATTTATTTGCAGCATTTAAAATATTAGAAGTAGAACGATAATTTTGTTCTAATAATATTGTCTTTACTCCATCAAATTCTTGTAAAAAACGACTCATATTATTAATTTCAGCTCCTCTCCATCCATAAATAGATTGATCATCATCACCTACAAGAATAATTTTTGTATTATAATTTTTATTATATAATAAAGAAATAAACTTATATTGTATATCATTAGTATCTTGAAACTCATCTATTAAAATATTTTGAAATCTTTTTTGATATATTTTTAATATTTTAGGATTATCTAAAAATAATTTATATAAATAAAATATTAATTCATTAAAATCAATTACTTCTGTTATTTTACAAAAATTTTGATATTCATCATAGATTTTAGATAAATTAATATTATATAAATTATTTTCATAATAATGATTATTTAATAAATTATTTTTTATATTATTTATATATTTTAAGATTTTTTCTATAGAAAAAATCTTATCTTTTAAAGATAACTTTTTTAAGATTCGTTTAATTATTATTTTTTGATCATAGGAGTCTATAATTTGAAAATTTTTTGTTAATCCTACATTTAGGTAATGTATTCTTAATAAGTAATAAGCAAAACTATGAAAAGTACCTACCCAGATATTATCTTTCTGAAAATCGTTTATTAATAATGATTTAATTCTAGTTTTTAATTCTATTGCTGCTTTATTCGTAAAAGTTACTGCTAAAATAGATTTAGGAGAACAATTCTCTTTATAAATTAACCAAGCTATTCTACGAATTAATACTAATGTTTTACCACTACCAGCTCCTGCTAATATTAATAAATTTTTTCTATTTTCAGATACTATTTCTTTTTGTTTATTATTTAAATTTTTTAATAAATTTACATTTTTCATTTATTTAATGCCGCAATTAAAATAATGTTTTTATAAAAAATTTATTATAATATAATTTTACCATCATAAATATAATTAGCTTCTCCTATCATAAATAAATTATTTTTATTTCCTTTCCAAGTAATAGTTATAATTCCTCCACGAAGATTAACATATACTTTTTCTGATAAAATATTTTTTTTTATTCCCACAGCTACAGCTGCACAAGCCCCTGAACCACAAGCATTAGTTTCACCTACTCCTCTTTCAAAAACTCTTAATTTAATATTATTTATATCTATATATTCCACGAAACCAACATTAACTTTTTGTGGAAATAAATTATGATTTTCTAAAAAAGATCCGATTAATGATACAGGAGTTTTTAAAATATCATTTACTTGTATTATACAATGAGGATTTCCTAATGAAACAATATTAAAATAAATATATTTATTTTGAAAATAAATTTTATAAGTATCTTTAATATGATTAGTTATAAAAGGTATATTTACAGGATTAAATAGAGGAATACCCATATTTACAGAAATTATTTTATCATCTATAATTTGCAAATATATCACACGATTTTTTGTACTTACACATATTTTTTTTTTATAAATTAATTTTTTTATTTTTAAATATAATGCCAGACAACGTGCTCCATTACCACATTGTTCTACTTCACTACCATTAGAATTAAAAATTCTATAATTAAAATCGATTTTTTTATTAACTGATGATTCAACTAATAATAATTGATCAAAACCTATACCTAAATATCTATTAGATAATTTTTGTATAATATCTTTTGTAAAAAAGACAGTATTTTTTATATTATTTATAATAATAAAATCATTACCCAATGCATGCATTTTTGTAAATTTTATTCGCATATATTTATATATATTATAATGTTAAAATTAAAAAAAAAATTAAAACTAATAATATTATTTTAAATTCTTTTTATTTATTATTGATACTGTAGAATTATATTTTCCTATAATAACTATATCAGCACATCTTTGAGTAAATAATCCAACAGTTACAACTCCAGGAATAGTATTTATATATTTTTCTATTTTAATAGGATTATGTAAATTTAATTTATATACATCTAATATTAAATTACCATGTTCTGTAATTGTTTTTTCTCTTAATTTTGCTATAGCTCCGATATATGATAATTTTCTAGTAATTAAAGTTTCTGCAGAAGGTATAATTTCTATAGGAACTGGGTGTAATTTACCTAAATTTTTTACATATTTAGATTGATCAATAATACAAATAAATATATCTGAACAATTAGATATAATTTTTTCATTAGTTAATGCGGCTCCTCCTCCTTTTATCATTTGCATTTTATCATTAACTTCATCAGCACTATCAAAATATATTCCAATTTTATTTATTTTATTTATTTCATAAACATTAAAATTATATTTTTTTAATTTTTTAGTCGAATATTTAGAAGCAGATACAACACCTTTTATATTTTTTTTTTCATTATATAAAATTTTAATAAATTGAGATATTGTAGTACCTGAACCGATACCTATAATATTATTATTTTTAATATATTTTATTGCTACTTTAGATGCAATATTTTTTAATCTATTTATCATATATATTTATGCTTTATATAAAATAAAATTTATATTATATTAAGTATAATAATTTGTAAAAAAATTTATATTTGGATAATTCAATTTTTTTAAAATTAAAATTAATAATAATTATATACATAATTATATGAATAAATTAATTAATAATATATGAAATTAAAATATAAATTTTTTATTTTTATATTAAAAATACAAATTAAAAAGTTTTTATATAATTAAATTTAAAAAATTTTATTATGAGATTTTTTTATGAAGAAATTTAAAATAATTTTTTATATATTTTTTTTTATAAGTAATGTAATATTTACATTACGTAATGTACATGCAAAATTATTACCATTTAATTCAATAACAAAATGGGATAATCATCAATTACCAAGTTTATCTATTATATTATCAAAAGTTACTCCCTCTGTTGTTAACATTAATGTACAAGGTAGTATTTTCGTATCACAATTCAAATTACCTCAAAAAGTACAAGAATATTTAAATGAAAAATTTTTACTTTGTAAAGAGGGATCACCGTATGAAAATACTCCTATTTGTGGAAATAGTGATAATATTCTTCAACAAAAATTTCATTCTATTGGATCTGGAGTAATAATAGATTCTAAAAAAGGTTTAATTATTACTAATAATCATGTTATAGATCATGCAGATTATATTTCAGTAGAATTAAATAATGGAAAAATTTATGAAGCTAAAATTTTAGGACAAGATCCAAAGACAGATTTAGCTTTAATACAAATAAAAGATAAAACTGGAAATTTAAAAAGTGTAAAAATAGCTAATTCTGATACTTTAAAAGTAGGAGATTATACTATAGCAATAGGTAATCCATATGGATTAGGAGAAAGTGTTACATCAGGAATTATATCAGGATTAGGACGTAGTGGACTTAATATTGAAAATTTTGAAAATTTTATTCAAACAGATGCAGCGATTAATAAAGGTAGTTCTGGAGGAGCGTTAGTTAATTTAAATGGAGATTTAATCGGGATAAATACTGCTATTTTAGCTCCTCATGAAGGAAATATAGGTATTGGATTCGCTATACCAAGTAATACTGTTATGAATTTAGTTAATCAATTTATTAAATTTGGAAAAATAGAAAGAGGTTTTTTAGGTATTTATGGTGTTGAACTTGACCCACAAATAGCAAAAGTTATGAAAGTACCTAATATATTTAAGGGAACTTTTGTACGTGAAGTAATATCATCTAATGATATATTAAAACCTGGTGACATTATAATCACATTAAATAATAAAAGAATTAATAGTTATGCTTTATTAAAAGCAAAAATTAGTATATTAATGCGAGGAACTATTATTAAATTAGGAATAATAAGAAATGGAATTTTTAAAATAATAGAAATAAAATTAGATGATTTTTGTGATAATAAATTTTCTAATGAAAATACTATATATGGTATTGAAGGTGCATATTTAGAAAATATGTCTTTAGAAAAAAAATATCTTATTTTCAAAAAAATAAAAAAAATTGGAGTAAAAGTTATTCAAATAATACCTAATTCACCAGCTGCGATAATAGGATTAAAAAAAGGTGATATAATAATAGGAATTAATCAAAATAATATAAAAAATATAAAAGATCTTAAAAAAATTTTAGATAAACAACCATCTTTAATATTATTAAAGATAATAAGAGGAAATAAAGAATTATATTTATTAAATTAAAAAATAACAAATTTAATTGAAATATATATTAAAATATACCATAATATGGTATGGCCCTTTAGCTCAGTGGTTAGAGCAAACGACTCATAATCGTTAGGTCGTTGGTTCAAATCCAACAAGGGCCAAAATTTTAATTTATTATTCATGTCTAGTATCTACATTAATTATTAATAATTATCTATATAAAATATATATTAATTAAAATTAATACTTAAATTAGTTTACATTTCATATTTTTTTATTAAAAATTAGGAATTAAATATGTCAGAAAATATTTTGATACAAAATAAATTAAAAGAAATAAAAAAAAAAAATAATTTTATTAGGGGGTTCCTTTAATTATTCAAAATATCAAAAAAAATTATTAGTAATAAAAGAAAAATTACAAAATCCAAATATTTGGAAAAATATAAATAATTTACTTTCTTTAAATAAAAAAAAATCTAATATAGAAAATATTTTATTACCTTTAGATGATATTAATCAAGAAATTATTGATATTAATGAATTAACTAATTTAGCAATTCATTATAATGATAAAAAAATGTTAAAAGAATCTATAAAAATTTTATTTCAAATACAAAAAAAAATAAATAATTTAGAATTAAAAAATTTTTTTGTTAAAAAAAATGATAAAAAAAATTGTTTTATAGATATCCAATCTGGATCTGGAGGTACAGAATCTCAAGATTGGGCTAAAATAATAATGAGAATGTATTTAAAATGGGCAGAAAAAAAAAAATATCAAGTAACTATAATAAATGAATCTCCAGGAGAAGTTATTGGGATTAAATCATCTACAATTCATATTATTGGTGAATATGCTTTCGGATGGCTTCGTACAGAAAGTGGGATTCATCGTTTAGTCAGAAAAAATCCTTTTAATTCTTCAGGTAGAAGACATACATCTTTTGCTTCAACTTTTATATATCCTGAAGTTAAGGATAATGTAGATATATCCATTAATATGGAAGATTTACGTATCGATGTATATAAAGCATCTGGGTCAGGAGGACAACATGTAAACCGTACAGAATCTGCTGTGCGTATTACACATATTCCTACCGGAATAGTTACACAATGCCAAAATAATAGATCGCAACATAAAAATAGAATTCAAGCTATAAAACAAATAAAATATAAAATATATGAGTTACAAAATAAAATAAAAAAAAAAACAAAAAAAGAAATAGAAAAAAATAAATTTAATATTAGTTGGGGATATCAAATACGTTCTTATATATTAGATGATTCAAGAATAAAAGATATAAGAACTGGTATTGAAAGTAATAACATACAATCCGTATTAAACGGTAATTTAGATCAATTTATTCAAGCAAGTTTAAAATTAGGTATATAAATATATAAGGTTTAATATTATGTCTGGAGCTAAAAATCAATTAAATAATATTAAAAATATTCGTAATAATGAAATAACATTTCGATATAAAAAACTAGAAATATTAAAAAAAACTAATAATATAGTTTTCCCTAATAATTTTAAAGTTAATATTACGTGTAATTATTTAAATCAAATTTTAGATAAAAAAAAGAATTTTTTAAATAAAAAAATATTACATATTGCAGGAAGGATAGTAAATATACGTATTATGGGTAAAGCTTCTTTTATTAATATTCAAGATTATACAGGTAAAATACAAATTTATATATCTCAAAATGAAATTTCTTATCAAGAATATAAAAAATTTTTAGAAGAATATGATCTTGGAGATATTATAGGTATAATTGGTTATATTTTTGAAACTAAAACTAAAGTTTTATCAATTTTTTGTCAAAAAATTTATTTATTAACAAAAGCAATAAAACCATTACCTGATAAATATCATGGATTACAAAATAAAGAAATAAAATATAGAAAAAGATATTTAGATCTTATTGTTAATAAAAAAACACGTTATGTTTTTAATAAAAGACATCAAATTATATTAAATATTCGAAATTTTATGAACAAAAATAATTTTATTGAAGTAGAAACTCCAATGATGCATAGTATTCCAGGAGGAGCGTTAGCTAAACCTTTTATAACTTATCATAATAAATATAATATGAATATATATTTACGTATTGCTCCTGAATTATATTTAAAACGTTTAATTATTGGTGGATTTAATAAAATATTTGAAATTAATAGAAATTTCCGTAATGAAGGAATATCAACTCAACATAATCCTGAGTTTACTATGATGGAATTATATATTGCATACTCAGATTATAAAGATTTAATGTTTTTTTTTGAAAAATTATTTAAAAAAATATATAAAAAAATATTTAAAAATAACATATTAAAATATGATAATCACGTATTTGATTTAAATAATCAATTTAATAAATTAACTATGAAAGAAGCTATTATTAAATTTTATCCTGATTTTTCTTTAGAACATTTAGAAAATCTTAATAAATTAATAAAAATTACTAATTTAATAAATGTTAATATTAATTTAAATTGGAGTAAAGGTAAGATTATTTCTAAAATTTTTGAAGAAAAAATTATTCATAAAATTATAGAACCAACATTTATTACAGAATATCCTATTGAAGTTTCCCCTCTTTCAAGAAGTAATGATTTAAATTCTTCATTTACTGATAGATTTGAATTTTTCATTTGTGGAATGGAAATAGCAAATGGTTTTTCTGAACTTAATGATTCTGAAGAACAAAAAAAAAGATTTCAAAACCAAGAAAGTCATAAAAATATCAGTATTGATAAAAATATTAATAATCAATTTTATGATAAAGATTATATTGAAGCGTTAGAATATGGATTACCTCCTACAGCTGGATTAGGTGTAGGAATAGATAGACTAGTTATGTTATTTACAAATACTAAATCAATAAGAGATGTTATTTTATTTCCGATGTTAAGACCTATTTAATAGGTCTAAATTTTTTTCTATTTTTTCAATTAAAAGTATGAAGTTTTTTATTGTTAAAGAAACTTTGCCTATTAAAAACCCATTTATATATTTTTTTTTAAAAAAATGATCTATATTATGATAATTAACTGATCCACCATATTGAAAATATATATTTTCTACTATTTTCATATTTATAGATGATATATATTTTCTAATAAATAAAATAACTTTTTTTACTTCATTTAAATCTGCTATTTTACCAGATCCAATAGCCCAGAGTGGTTCATAAGCTATAATAGTATTATTAAATATATTAACATCACTAATTTTAAGTATACTATTAATTTGATTAATACAAATTTTTTCTATTAATTTATGTTTTTTTTGTTGTTCAGTTTCTCCTATACATAAAATTGGAATCAAATTATATTTTTTAATTAATATAAATTTTTTTGATATAAGATTAATATCTTCATTATGATATATTCTTCTTTCTGAATGACCAATTATAACATATTTTACACCTATATCTTTTAACATATTTACTGATATTTCTCCTGTAAAAGATCCTTTTAAATTAACATCTACATTCTGTGCTGTTAAAAATATAGAGGTATTTTTTATTAAATTATTAATATAGTTTAAATATACATAAGGAGGTGCAATAGATAATCGACAATAATTTAAAGAATTATTTATTTTTTTAATTATATTTATATTTTTATCTATAAAATTATAACTACCATTTAACTTCCAATTAGCAATAATCAAAAATTTTTTCATATAATTTCCTTCTAAAATTTAGAAATATGGTAATTTACCAATATTGTTCATATGTAATATTACCTTTTTTATTTATTAAATTTTTAGAAAAATTTCTATATTGTTCTAAAAATTTTTGAGTTTGTTTAATCATATTTGGATTACCACAAAGCATTACATGACTATTATTAGTATGTATTTTAATACCAATATCTTTTTCTAAAGTACCATTTTTAATTAAATTAGGAATATAACCATATAAAATAGAATTATTAATATTAATTTTTTTAGTTAAAATAATTTTAATAATTAATTGATTATAATATTTTTGTTTTATTTTTTTAACTAAATTTAAATAATTAAAATCTTCTATGTATCTAATAGAATGTACTAAAATTATTTGTTTAAATTTTCTAAAACATATATTATCTTGTAATATTGAAAGATAAGGACCAATACCTGTTCCTGTAGATAACATCCATAAATTTTTACAAGATTTAACATTATTTATTGTAAAATTTCCTAATGCATTTTTAGCAATCATAATTTTATCATTAATTTTTAATTTATATAAATATGGAGTTAAATTACCTTTATTTATATTAGAAATATAAAATTCATAATTTTTATTTTCTGGTGAATTAATATATGAATATGCTCTTTGTATTTTTTTATTATTAATTTTTAATGCTAATTTAGTAAATTGTCCAGCAAAAAAATTATTAACTTTTGCTTTTAAAATAATACTAAATAAATTATTTGTCCAATACTTAATTTCTTTTATTTTCCCGATACTCCATTTTGTCATTTTTTAATCCTTTTAAAATTATAAAATAATACATTAATTTTATTAATATTTTTATAAATAATAGTAATTATCACTATATAAAAAATAATTTTTATTAAAATTTTAAAATATAAAAATATCTATTTAATAGTAACAAAATATTTTATATTTTTATATTTAAAATAAATATATTTTATTGTAAATAAATTTTACTAATAAAATTATATAATATAATATATTATATATATTTTTTATATACAAATACTAAGGGGTGTAGTTTAATTGGTAGAATGTTGGTCTCCAAAACCAATGGTTGGGGGTTCAAATCCCTCCACCCCTGAAAATATTTTTTTATAAAAAATATTATTTAATTTTTAAAAAATATTTTAAATAAATAGTAAAATATTTTATATAAATATATATTCATATATATGAATATTTAATTTAAAAATTAATATGATTTTTGTAAAAATTTTAATAACATATCAAATATAAAACCATATCATTTTATCTTAAAATATACATAAATTAAAATCATAATTAAATTGAATTATGCAGATCATTTTACTAAAAAAAGAGGTATAAATATGAACGGAGCACAATGTATAATTCAAATATTAAAAAAACAAAATATTAAAACAGTATTCGGATATCCAGGTGGGGCAATAATGCCTCTTTATGATGCATTATATGATGAAGAAAATATAGAACACATATTATGTAGACATGAACAAGGAGCTGCTATTGCTGCTATCGGATATGCAAGAGCTACTGGTAAAATAGGAGTATGTATTGCTACATCTGGTCCAGGAGCTACTAATTTAATAACTGGTCTCGCAGATGCGATGGTAGATTCTATACCTATTATTGCAATTACAGGACAAGTATCACTTCCATTAATTGGTACGGATGCTTTTCAAGAAATAGACATTATAGGTATGTCATTATCATGTACTAAACATAGTTTTTTAGTAACTTCATCATTAGAATTATCTAATATCATAGATGAAGCTTTTTATATAGCTTTATCTAAAAGGCCAGGACCTGTATTAATAGATATACCTAAAGATATACAATTATCTAATATAGATAAAAAAAATATCTTTAAAAGAAAGAAAAATTTTGTTATTTCAAATAAAAAACCTTCAATTGAAAAAATTAAAGAAGCAAATTTTTTATTAAAAAACTCTATAATGCCTATATTATATATAGGAGGAGGAGTTAATATAGGTAATGCAGTTAAAGTATTAAGAAAATTTATAAAAAAATCTCAAATACCTACAGTAGTTACTTTAAAAGGAATTGGTACTATAAATAATAAAAATCCATATTATTTGGGAATGATTGGAATGCATGGAAATAAAGCAGCAAATTATACTGTACAAAAATGTGATTTATTAATAGCTATTGGGACTAGATTTGATGATAGAGTTACAGGTAATATAAAAAAATTTGCTCCATATGCAAATATTATTCATCTAGATATAGATCCGTCTGAAATTAATAAAATTTGTAAAGTAAATGTAGCATTACTAGGAAATTTAAATTATTTAATTCCATTATTAGAAAAACCTAAAAATATTTTGAAATGGCAAATATATATAAAAAAAATTAAAAAAAAATATTCTTATATATATAATTGTTATAAAAATAAAAATAGAATATTTGCTCCTATTCTATTTAAAAAATTATCAGATATTAAAAATAAAAATACTATTATTACTACTGATGTAGGACAACATCAAATGTGGGCAGCGCAACATATAAATTTTTCTAATCCTAAAAACTTTATTACTTCTAGCGGATTAGGAACAATGGGTTTTGGATTACCTGCTGCAATTGGAGCTCAAGTAGCTAAACCTAATAATGATGTTATATGTATTTCTGGAGATGGATCGTTTATGATGAATATTCAGGAATTGAGTACAATTAAAAGAAAAAATTTACCTATTAAAATTATATTATTAGATAATAAAAGATTAGGAATGGTAAGACAATGGCAGCAAATTTTTTTTAAAAAAAGATACAGTGAAACATATTTATATGATAATCCAAATTTTATTCAATTAGCAAAATCTTTTGGAATATCTGGCCATAGTATAAATAATAATAATGAAATTAATAAAAGTTTACAAAAAATTTTTTCTATTAATCAACCTTATATATTACATGTTTCTATTGATGAAAATGATAATGTTTGGCCGTTAGTACCACCTGGATGTAGTAATAATTATATGATAGAGAAAAGTTAAATGCATAAGTATCGATTACATATTAAAACAAATATTAGTCCAGAAATAAGTGAAAGAATAATGAGAATTGTTCGCCATAGAGGTTTTTTACTTAAAACAATGGATATTAATGTAATAAATAAATTGAAAAATATTAATTTTAAATTAACAGTAAAAGGTTCTAAACCTATAGATTTTTTAGTAAACCAAATTACAAAACTTATAGATGTATTAGATATAGTTATCATATCATAAGATATTATAATAACATTATTACATAAGATAGGAATTATAATAATGTCTACAAAAAAAGCAGATTTTATTTGGTTAAATGGCAATATTATAAAATGGGAAAACGCTAAAATTAGCGTTATGAGTCATGCATTACATTATGGTACATCTGTTTTTGAAGGTATTAGATGTTATAAATCATGTAAAGGTTCTATTATTTTCCGTCATAAAGATCATATAAATCGTTTATATAATTCTGCTAAAATATATCGTTTCCCAATAAAATTTTCTATGAAAGAAATAATGAATGCTGTTTATCTTACAATTAATGTTAACAAACTTCAAGAAGCTTATATTAGAATTTTAGTATTTATAGGAGATGTTGGTTTAGGAATTAATCCTCCTCATAATTATTATACAGATATAATGATTAGTGCTTTTCCATGGGAAAATTATCTTGGTAATAATGCAAAAATTAATGGTATTAATACAATGATATCTTCTTGGAATAAATATAAACCTAATACTATACCTAGTTTATCTAAAGCAGGAGGTAATTATTTATCTTCTTTATTAATTGGTAATGAAGCACGTAGAAATGGATATGATGAAGGAATCTCATTAGATAGTTTAGGATTTGTTTCTGAAGGTTCTGGAGAAAATATTTTTAAAATAAAAGATAATATTTTATTTACTCCTCCACTTACTTCATCTATTCTTCCTGGGATTACTAGAGATTCTGTTATGAAAATAGCTCAAAATTTAAATATTATAATTAAAGAATCTTTTATATTAAGAGAATCTTTATATTTAGCTGATGAAATCTTTTTAACGGGAACAGCAGCAGAAATTACACCTGTTTGTAGTGTAGATAACATATTAATTAATAATGGTAAAAGAGGAAAAATTACAAGAAATATACAAAAAGAATTTATTTCTCTATTAAAAGGAGAAAAAAAAGATAAATGGAATTGGTTAGATTATATTCATATTTAATAAATTTTTAATTTTAATAAAAGAAAATAAATATGCCTAATTATCGTTCATTTACTACGACTAAAGGTCGTAATATGGCTGGAGCTAGATCTCTTTGGCGCGCAACTGGAATGAGTGACAAAGATTTTAATAAACCTATTATTGCAATAGTAAATTCTTTTTCAGAATTTGTTCCAGGACATATACATCTACAAAATGTAGGTAAAATAATTTCTAATGAAATAAAAAAATATGGAGGAGTACCTAAAGAATTTAATACAATAGCTATTGATGATGGTATAGCAATGGGACATGATGGAATGTTATATTCATTACCTTCAAGAGAACTTATTGCAGATTCTATTGAATATGTTATAAATGCACATTGTGTTGATTCAATGATATGTATATCTAATTGCGATAAAATTACTCCTGGAATGTTAATGGCTAGTTTACGTTTAAATATACCTACTGTTTTTGTATCTGGTGGGCCGATGGAAACTGGTAAAATCAATACGAAGAAAAATAAAAAAATTACAAAAATCAACTTAGTTGATGCTATGATCCAATCAGCTAATCCAAAAAGATCTGATAATTACGTAAAAAAAATTGAGCTTAATTCATGTCCAACATGTGGATCTTGTTCTGGAATGTTTACTGCTAATTCTATGAATTGTATTACAGAAGTTTTAGGTTTATCATTACCAGGTAATGGATCATTATTATCTACACATGTTAATCGAAAACAATTATATATAGATTCTGCTCAAAAAATAGTAGAAATTACTAAACAATATTACGACAATAATAATATTAATTTTTTACCTAGAAATATTGCTAGTCAAAAATCATTTGAAAATGCGATGATGTTAGATATTGCTATGGGTGGATCTACAAATACAATCTTACATATGTTAGCATTATCACAAGAAACTAATATAGTATTTAATTTAAATACAATTAATTATTTATCTAAAAAAACTCCGTGGTTGTGTATGATATCTCCTAGTACTAATAAATTTTATATGGAAGATTTTCATAGAGCAGGAGGAGTAATAGGAATTTTAAATGAATTAAATAAAATAAATTTAATACATAAAAATACTATAAATATTTTAGGATATACAATAGAAGAAACTATATATAAATATAATATTTT
This sequence comes from Enterobacteriaceae endosymbiont of Donacia proxima, assembly GCF_012569285.1. Lineage (NCBI taxonomy): Bacteria > Pseudomonadati > Pseudomonadota > Gammaproteobacteria > Enterobacterales > Enterobacteriaceae > Enterobacteriaceae endosymbiont of Donacia proxima. The sequence goes on along the minus strand of NZ_CP046198.1, from coordinate 189,998 downwards.
AAATAAAAAAAATGTAAGTATAAAAAAATTTTATCAATCAGCTCCTGGAAACATAAAAACAATACATCCTTTTTCACAAAAAAATATTTATTCTACTTTAGATAAAGATAGAAAAAAAGGTTGCATTCGTTCATATCAATTTGCTTTTAGCAAAGATGGCGGTTTAGCTATTTTATATGGTAATCTTGCTAAAAATGGATGTGTTGTTAAAACAGCTAGTGTAGACAAAAAATTAATGGTTTTTAAAGGAAAAGCACGAGTATTTGATAGTCAAGAAGCAGCAGTATATGCCATTTTAAATAAACAAATTTTTCCTGGTAATATTATAGTAATAAGATATGAGGGACCTAAGGGAGGCCCAGGTATGCAAGAAATGTTATATCCTACATCATATTTAAAATCTATGAATTTAGATAAAAAATGTGCTTTAATTACAGATGGAAGATTTTCGGGAGGTACTTCTGGATTATCTATAGGACATATTTCTCCTGAAGCAGCTGATAAAGGATTAATAGCTTTAGTACATAATGATGACATTATTCAAATTAATATACCTAAAAGATCTATTAATTTAGATATTTCTGATTCTATTTTAAATAGAAGAATTCAACAAGAAGAAAAAAAAGGTTTATTATCATATAAACCTCTACATAAAAGATCTAGAAAAATTTCTTTTGCACTTAAAGTTTATGCTAGTTTTGTAACTAGTGCAGATAAAGGAGCAGTAAGAGATAAAAATAAATTAATAATATAAAATAAATATTTTAAAATAAAAAATATTAGATTTAATATAAATTATTATTTAAATCAAGAGTATTTATTAAATATCAATTATTTACATAAAATAAGGGTCATTAAAATGAAAAATTATTTCAATAATTTAAATTTTCGTAAAAAATTAAAAAATTTACAAAAATGTAGGTTAATGCAATTTAAAGAATTTAATAATAGTATTAATTTTTTAAAAAATAAAAATATTGTTATTATAGGTTGTGGATCTCAAGGTTTAAACCAAGGATTAAATATGAGAGATTCAGGATTAAATATTTCATATACTTTAAAAGAAAAATCTATAAAAAAAAAAAATCTATCTTGGCAAAGAGCATATAAAAATAACTTTACTGTTGGATCTTATGAAGAATTAATACCTAATGCTGATTTAATTATTAATTTAACTCCTGATAATAATCATCATAATGTTTTAAAAAATATAAAATCATTAATAAAAAAAGGAGCAACATTAGGTTATTCACATGGTTTTAATATTATAGAAGAAGGAGAAAATATATCTAAAGATATTACAGTTATTATGGTAGCTCCTAAATGTCCGGGAACAGAAGTAAGAGAAGAATTTAAAAGAGGTTTTGGAGTTCCATCTTTAATCGCTGTTCATCAAGAAGCTAATGATAACAATTATGGTTTTCAATTAGCTAAAGCTTGGGCTGCTGCAATTGGTAGCCATAAAGCTGGTGTATTAGAATCATCTTTTATTGCTGAAGTTAAATCAGATTTAATGGGTGAACAAACTGTATTATGCGGAATGTTACAAACAATATCAATTTTATTATTTGATAAATTATTAGAATTAAAACAAAATCCATTATACGCTGCACAATTAATACAATTCGGATGGGAATATATTACGGAGTCCTTAAAGCAAGGAGGTATTAGTTTAATGATGGATAGATTAAATAATTCTAGTAAAATACATGTTTATAAATTATCATCAATTTTAAAAAAAAAATTAAAACCTCTATTTCAATTACATATTGATAATATACTTTCAGGTAAATTTTCTCAAAATCTTATTCAAGATTGGAAAAATAATAATAATGACTTGATAAAATGGAGAAAAATATATAAAAATAATAAATTTGAAAAAATAAATAATTTACAAAATTTTAATATAAAAGAACAAGATTATTTTGATCAAGGAATTTTAATGATTGCTGCTATTAAAAGTAGTGTTGAATTATCATTCGAATTAATGACAGAATCTGGTATATCACCCGCTTCAGCATATTATGAATCATTACATGAATTACCTTTAATTGCGAATACTATTGCTAGAAAAAAATTATATGAAATGAATAAAGTTATATCAAATACGGCTGAATATGGTAATTATTTATTTACAAATAATGCTATTCCTTTATTAAAAGGATTTGTAAATAATCTTACAATAAAAGATTTAGGAATTTTTAAAATAAAAAATACATCGATAAAAAATAGTTATTTATATAAAATAAATTATGAAATCAGAAATCATCCTATTGAAAAAATAGGATATAATTTAAGAAATTATATGATTAATATGAAATCTTTAACTAAAATTAATAAATAAAAATAAATTGCTCTCTTTATAAGAGGAGAGTGATTAAAATTTAATAAAATATGAATTAAATTATTTTTTTAAATACACATCTTATATATTTTTTATTTTTAAATTTTATAGGGATATTTTATAAAATTTTTATAAATAAATAATTTTGATGTTTAACAATATATTTTTATATAAAAAATTATAAGTTATGGAGAATAATTTGAATAATAAAGCAATATTATTAATGGAAGATGGAACACAAATTTTTGGCAATTCTATAGGAGTAGATGGAATAGTTATAGGAGAAATAATATTTAATACTGCTATTACTGGTTATCAAGAAATAATTACTGATCCTTCTTATTATAAACAAATTATAATTTTGACATATCCACATATTGGTAATGTTGGGACCAATATAGATGATAATGAATCATCAAAAATTTATGCAAAAGGACTTATTATTAATAATTTATCTAAAATATCAAGTAATTATCGTAGTACAGAGAGATTAGATATTTTTCTTAAAAGAAAAAATATTGTTGCTATTGAAGGAATAGATACAAGATATTTAACAAGATTAATATGTAATAAAAAAATTAATAAAATTGCTTTAATTTCTACTAAAAAATATTTTAATTATGAAAATATTTTACAAAAAATATGTCGATTTAAAGGTTTACAAGGTTTAAATTTAATAAAAGATATTACTACAAAAGTAAATTATTCTTGGATATTAAGTAATAAAAATACAAAAAAAAATAAAAATTATATGTTTTCTAAACATGTAATAGTATTAGATTTTGGTGTAAAAAATAGTATTTTAAAAATGTTAGTTGATAGACAATGTAAAGTTACTGTTGTTTCAGCTTTTATAAGTTATAAAAATTTAATGGCATTAAATCCTGATGGTATTTTTTTATCTAATGGTCCAGGAGATCCTAATCCATGTAATTATATAATCAATATTGTAAAAAAAATATTAAAGATAAATATTCCTATTTTTGGAATTTGTTTTGGCCATCAAATTTTAGCTATTGCTAATGGAGCAAAAATAATTAAAATGGATGTCGGTCATCATGGAAGTAATCATCCTGTAAAAGATTTAGAAAATAATAAAGTATTAATTACTACTCAAAATCATAATTTTACCATTGATAAAAATAATTTTCCAAAAAAATTAAAAATTACACATAAATCTTTATTTGATAATTCTATAGAAGGAATTCATTGTATTGATAAACCTGCTTTTGGTTTTCAAGGACATCCCGAAGCTAGTCCAGGACCACATGATACATCTAAATTATTTGATTATTTTATAAAATTAATTCATATCTATTGTAGAAAAAAATATAAGAGATTTTAAAATGCCAAAACGTACTGATATAAAAAATATTATGCTTTTAGGAGCTGGACCTATTATTATTGGTCAGGCTTGTGAATTTGATTATTCTGGCACACAAGCATGTAAAGCTTTAAAAGAAGAAGGATATAATTTAATTCTAGTTAATTCTAATCCTGCTACTATAATGACAGATCCAAATATTGCTAATGTAACATATATCGAACCTATTAATTGGCATGTTATCACTAAAATTATAAAAAAAGAAAAACCTGATGCTATTTTAGCTACTATGGGAGGACAAACTGCTTTAAATTGTATTTTAGATTTACATAAAAATAATATATTAAAAAAATTTAATATAGAAGTTTTAGGAACATCTATAAATACTATTTATAACGCAGAAAATCGTTCTTACTTTGCAAAAATTATAAAAAAATTAGGATTTAATACTCCATATTCTTTTTCTATTCGTAATATGGATGAAGCAATAGATTGTATACAAAAAATTAAATTTCCATGTATTATTAGACCTTCATTTACTATGGGAGGTAGTGGAGGGGGAATAGCATATAATATTATGGAATTTAAAAAAATTTGTAATAATGGTTTAAGTTTATCATTTAATAATGAATTAATTATAGATGAATCTTTAATCGGATGGAAAGAATATGAAATGGAAGTTATAAAAGATAAAAACAATAATTCAATTATTATATGTTCTATCGAAAATATAGACCCAATGGGTATACATACAGGAGATTCAATTACAGTTGCTCCAGCACAAACTTTGTCTGATAAAGAATATCAAATAATGAGAAATGCTTCTATATCTATTATTAGAGCTGTTGGTCTTGAATCTGGAGGAGCAAATGTACAATTTGCAATTAATCCTAAAACTGGGGAATTAATAGTAATAGAAATGAATCCTCGTGTTTCACGTTCTTCTGCTTTAGCATCAAAAGCAACTGGTTTCCCAATAGCTAAAATATCAGCAAAACTTTCTATTGGTTATACATTAGATGAATTAACAAATGATATAACTAATAATTGTACTTCAGCTGCATTTGAACCATCTATTGATTATATAGTAACAAAAATACCTAAATTTAATTTTGAAAAATTTTATAATGTTAATGATAGATTAACAACAGAGATGAAATCAGTAGGTGAAGTTATGTCTATAGGTAGATCTTTCCAAGAATCTATTCATAAAGCATTATGTAGTTTGGAAAATGGTATTTATGGATTTGAACCAATTAAAATTGATAAAATCAATAGTAAAGATTATTATAATGTAATTATAAAAGAATTAAAAAAACCAGGGCCAGATAGAATTAGATTTATTGCAGATGCTATGAGAATAAATATGTCTATTGAAGAAATACATAATTATTCTAAAATAGATATGTGGTTTTTATCACAAATAGAAGATATAATCTTAACTGAACAAAAAATTAAAATGTTAGGTATTAAATATTTAAAAAATATAAAATATTTTTTTAAATTAAAAAAAAAAGGATTTTCTGATGTTAGATTAGCTAATATTTTAAATGTATCTGAAAAAAAAATAAGAAAATTAAGATATAAATATAATATACATCCAGTATATAAAAAAGTAGATACATGTTCTGCAGAGTTTAAAACTAATACTACTTATATGTATTCAACATATGGAACAGAATGCGAAGCTAATCCTAATAATAATAAAAAAAAAATTATTATTTTAGGTAGTGGTCCTAATAGGATAGGACAAGGAATAGAATTTGATTATTGTTGTGTACATGCATCTATGATTTTACGTAAAAATAATTTTGAAACAATAATGATTAATTGTAATCCAGAAACTGTTTCAACAGATTATGATATTTCAGATCGTTTATATTTTGAACCTATAACTTTAGAAAATATATTAGAAATTGTTCGAATAGAAAAACCATTAGGTGTTATTATCCAATATGGAGGACAAAATCCATTAAACTTAGCTAAAAAATTAGAACAAGAAAATGTAAATATTATAGGGACAAGTTCATCTGCAATAGATTTAGCTGAAGATAGAAAAAAATTTCAAAATATTGTTAATTGTTTAAAATTAAAACAATCACCTAGTTATATAGTAAAAGATTTAAATGAAGCTTTTAAAAAAGCTAATATTTTAGGTTATCCTTTAATAGTAAGACCTTCTTATGTTTTAGGAGGTAGATGTATGGAAATAGTATATAATGAAGATGATTTACAAAATTATTTTTTATTAAATATAAAATATAATATTTTTGTTTTATTAGAAAAATTTTTAGATAATGCAATAGAAGTAGATGTAGATGCAATTTGTGATGGAAAAGATGTTTTTATAGGTGGTATTATGGAACATATTGAACAAGTAGGAATTCATTCTGGTGATTCTGCTTGTTCTTTACCCACACGTAATTTAAAACCAGAGATTTTAAATGAAATTAAATTACAAACTAAAAAATTAGCAATTAAAATTAATATATGTGGACTTATAAATATACAATTTGCCATTAAAAATAATATAATTTATGTTATAGAAGTTAATCCTAGAGCATCTAGAACAATTCCATTTGTTTCAAAAGCAATTAATATACCTTTAGCAAAAATGGGTACATTAGTTATGATAGGTAAATCTTTATCAAGTTTAAATCTTAAAAAGGAAATTTATCCTTCATTTTTTTCTGTTAAAGAAGTAATTTTACCTTTTAATAGATTCGATAATATAGATCCTATTTTAGGCCCTGAAATGAGATCTACTGGAGAAGTTATGGGTATAGGTTATACTTTCGCAGAAGCATTTTATAAAGTAATATTAAGTACTACATTTTATATAAAACAAAAAGGAATTGTTTTAATATCAGTTAATGATAAAGACAAAAAATTAATTGTTGAATTAGTTAAAAAATTGATTTCTTATGGATTTATAATTGAAGCTACAGCTGGAACAGCTAAATTTTTAAAAAAATTTAAATTAATAGCTACAATAGTTCGTAAAACTACAGAAAAACAACCAAATGTACTTAATTTTATTAAAAATAAAAGATATACTTATATTATTAATACAGTAAAAAGAAAAAAATCGATTGATAATTCTAAATTAATTAGAATCTTAGCTTTACAAAATAATATTTATTATAATACAACTATTAATGGAGCTATAGCTACAATAATTTCAATGAAAAATGATTTCCAAATAAAAGTATCTTCTTTACAAGAATTATATAATTTAAAAATATAAATTTATATTAAAGTTTTTTATAAAATGAATCTTAAAGAAAATAATAATTTATTAAATTATGTTAATTTAAATAATTTACAAATTTTAACAGTAAAAGGTCCTGATAGTAAAATTTTTTTACAAAATCAATTAACAATTGATATAAATAAGTTAGATAATAAAATAAATTTTTTTAATACTTTTCATTGTAATTCGAAAGGTAAAATTTTAACGAATATGCATATATTTAAAATATGTGATGATGTTTATCAATATATAATTAGAAAAAATATATTAAAAGAATACTTAAAAAATATTAAAAAATATACTTTATTATATAATATAACAATTTTTTTAGATAAAAAAAAGAAAATTTTTGGAATTTTAAATGTTAAAACAAAACAAATTTTATTTAAAAATTTTAAAAAAAAAAGTTTCTTCTTTAAGAAAAGAACACTTTATTTTTTTAATGAAGATATTGTATTAAAGTTTAAATATTCTAAGAATTATTATTTTTTGATTTTATCTCAAAAAAATATTAATTTTATCATAAAAAAATTTTTTTTATCTAAAATTACTTTTTTACAAAATAATAGTTCTTGGGATAAATTTTATATGAAAATAGGTTATTATATTATTGATATGAATCGTCATTGTAATTTATTTTTACCACAACAATTTATTATTAACCAAATAAACACTATTGATTTTGATAAAGGATGTTATTTAGGGCAAGAAATTATTAGTAGTTTAAAATTTAAAAATAAAATAAATCAAACATTAATTTTATTAAAAGGTCAAACAAAAATAATACCATCATATGATGATTTATTAGAATTTAAAACTAATAAAAATGGAGAATGGAGGATTATAAGAAGTAGAATTATTTTAAAAATATTAGAAACTACATCAAATATATTTTGGATACAGGTTATATTAAAAAATAATTTTACCAAAGAATCTTTAATTAGATTTAAAAAAGATAAAAATAGTATTTTTTTAATTATTAAATTATTTTAAAAAATATTTTAGTAAATACTAACTTTGGTTATATATATGAATGAGGTTATATCATTTTAAATAAATAAAAAATATTTAAAAAGGTTATCAATAAAGTAAAAAATATAAATTTAAATTTTATTTCATAAAGAAAGGTTTATATAAAAAATGAAAAAAATAATTATTATTTTTACAATAATTATGATAAGTATTCATAATATTGCTAATGCTAAATCTAATTTTAAAGATTATTGGTATTTTGGTTCTACATTTGGATTATCACAATATAATAATATTAAATTGTTAGGGAAAGACATTGATGATAAAGAATATACTTTTTTTAATAAACTAGGAAATGGACTTTTTTTAGGATATCAAACAAATAATTTTCTGGGTTTAGAATTAGGATTAGAGTGGTTAGGAATTATTAAAAAAAATATTAATGATAATATTAAAAATTTTTTTGAAGTTAAAGGGATACAATTAACGACTAATATTAGATATCCTATATTTAAAAATTTATATTTATATACCCGTTTAGGGGGGTTTTTTGCTAAATCTTATTATAATCGATTTAGTAATAATTATAAATATTATAATTTAGATAATTTATATTATAATGTCTCTCCATTATTTTCTTTTGGAGGGGAATATCAAATTAAAGATAATTTATCATCTAGAATCGAATATCGAGTTATAAAAAATATTGGGAGTAAAAATGATGATAATTTAGGCCAAAAAACAAATAATTTTATGTTTAGTATTAGTATAATATATAAATTTTTTGATAAACATCATTTACCTACAATAAAAAATTTAATTAATAAATCAAAAAATTATTATAGTAACTATAGTCATAATAATTTTATGTCTAAAAAAAAGTTTTTTTTAAAATTTAGAAGTATTTTCTTAAATAAAAAAGATAAAAGTATTTTAAATAAGTTATTTAAACTAAAATTGAAAAATTTATTAAGTAATTTTAGTAATAAAATACTAATTTTACGTTATGTAGATTATTACGAAAAAAATATTAAAAATAATTTTTTAGTTCAAAAAGAAGCAAAATTAGTTGTTAAATATTTACTATTTATAAATAATTATTTAACGAAAAAAAATATTTTTGTTAAAAGATTAGAAAAAAAATTATTTTTTAACAAAAAGTATAGAAAAATTAATAATTACAAAATTCTTAAAAAATATTTAATAAAAAATCGTTATGTTAAAATTAAAATTTTAAGATTTATTAAATCTATTAAAAAATATTTTTTTACAAAAAAAAATTTAGTAAATTATAAAAATAATTATAATAGTTATGATTATTTTAATAAATTATATATTTATCAAAGTATTCTTTTTATGTATAAAAATTTTATTATTAAAAATAATTATTCTTAATGTTTTATTAAGATAATAATTATATTATTTATTGATAAACTGAAAAAAAATGCAGAAAGAAAATTCTTTCTGCATTTTTTTTCAGTTTATCAATTTTTTATTTTATAAATATAATAATATTTGCCCGAAGGCGGAATTGAACCACCGACACGGGGATTTTCAGTCCACTGCTCTACCGACTGAGCTATTCGGGCAAAATAATAGTTATATTATGACAATAATAATAATTAAACGTCAATGTTTTTATTATAATTTTATTATATTTTTATTTTTAAAAATGTATCAGAACATAAATAAAATAAAAATTTTTAAAATAATACTTGAAACATAGATTATATGTCCTTATCTTTTAGTGCACATTCTTTAAATATATTAGAATATTAATTATATACAATTAAACTTCTTGAAGGAGATACATTAAATGAACATTCGTCCGTTACATGATCGAGTTATTGTAAAAAGAAAAGAAGTTGAATGTAAATCTACAGGTGGAATTGTGTTAACTGGTTCTGCTGCAGGTAAATCTACTCGTGGAGAAGTATTAGCTGTAGGTAAAGGACGTATATTAGATAATGGTGTAGTTAAACCATTAGATGTTAAAAAAGGTGATATAATCATATTTAATGATAGTTATGGTGTTAAAACAGAAAAAATTGATGATGAAGAAATTCTTATAATGTCTGAAAGTGATATTTTAGCTATTGTTAAATAGAATTATATTTAGAAGTAAAAAAATTTTTTAAGAACATGATTTTAATATAAATTAATTTAAGGAATATTTAAAATGGCAGCGAAAGATGTAAAATTTGGTAATGACGCACGTGTAAAAATGTTACGAGGTGTAAATGTACTTGCAGATGCGGTAAAAATTACTCTTGGACCAAAAGGTAGAAATGTTGTTTTAGATAAATCATTTGGAGCACCTGCAATAACTAAAGATGGAGTAACAGTAGCTAGAGAAATAGAATTAGAAGATAAGTTTGAAAATATGGGAGCACAAATGGTAAAAGAAGTTGCTTCTAAAGCTAATGATGTAGCAGGTGATGGTACAACAACAGCTAGTGTTTTAGCACAATCAATAGTAAGTGAGGGTTTAAAGGCTGTTGCTGCTGGTATGAATCCAATGGATTTAAAAAGAGGTATAGATAAAGCAGTTATAGCGGCTGTAGAAGAGTTAAAAACTATTTCTGTACCATGTTCTGATTCAAAATCTATAGCTCAAGTAGGTACTATTTCTGCTAATGCAGATGAAACTGTTGGTAATTTAATTGCTCAAGCAATGGAACGAGTAGGTAAAGAAGGTGTTATTACTGTTGAAGAAGGAACAGGTTTACAAGATGAATTAGATGTTGTCGAAGGTATGCAATTTGACAGAGGTTATTTATCTCCTTATTTTATTAATAAGTCAGAATCTGGGACTGTAGAACTTGATAATCCTTATATACTTTTAGTAGATAAAAAACTTTCGAATATTCGAGAAATATTACCTATTCTTGAAATGGTTGCAAAAGCAAGTAAGTCATTATTAATTATAGCAGAAGATGTAGATGGCGAAGCATTAGCAACATTAGTTGTTAATACTATGCGTGGTGTTGTAAAAGTTGCAGCAGTTAAAGCACCAGGTTTTGGTGATCGTCGTAAAGCTATGTTGCAAGATATTGCAGTTCTTACTGGTGGTAATGTTATTTCAGAAGAAATTGGTTTAGAATTAGAAAAAACAACATTAGAAGATTTAGGACAAGCAAAACGTATTGTTATAAATAAAGATACAACAACCATCATAGATGGTCTTGGCAAAGAAAATGATATTTCAGGTCGTGTGCATCAAATTAGACAACAAATAGATGAAGCATCTTCTGATTATGATCGTGAAAAACTTCAAGAAAGAGTAGCTAAATTAGCAGGAGGTGTAGCTGTACTAAAAGTAGGTGCTGCTACTGAAGTAGAAATGAAAGAAAAAAAAGCTCGAGTAGAAGATGCTTTACATGCTACTAGAGCAGCTGTAGAAGAAGGTGTTGTAGCTGGAGGAGGAGTAGCATTAGTACGTGTAGCAGCTAAATTAATGAATTTAACAGGACAAAATGAAGATCAAAATATGGGTATAAAAGTAGCTTTAAGAGCTATGGAAGCTCCTTTACGTCAAATAGTTTTTAATTCAGGAGAAGAACCTTCTGTAGTAGCAAATAATGTTAAGGATGGGCATGGTAATTATGGATATAATGCGGCTAATGAAGAATATGGAGATATGATTAAATTTGGTATTTTAGACCCTACTAAAGTTACACGTTCAGCTTTACAATATTCTGCATCTGTTGCAGGACTTATGATTACTACAGAATGTATGGTAACAGATTTACCAAAAGATGATAAATCAGATATATCTAGTACACCGCCAGGTAGTGGTATGGGTGGTGGAATGGGTGGTATGATGTAAGTTTTATAATAAAGATTTTTATTTATTTAAATAAAATATTTTTTAATTTAAATTATTTATTAAGCTGTGCATTAATAGGCACAGCTTTTTTTATAAAAATTTATTATATAATAAATTTTTTATATTTTTTCCCATAAATTTCTTTAGTTAATTTAGGAATTAAAAATCCTGATAAAGATAATGATATTTTTTGTATAATTTTTTTAGCTTTTTTTTCAGAAACATTAAAATGTTTGCTGCCTTCTACTTTATCTAATAAATGAATATAGTATGGTAATATTCCAATATTAAATAAACTATTACTTAATTTAATTAAAATATTATCATTATTATTAATATTTTTTAATAAAACACTTTGATTTAACATAGTAATCCCTACTTTTTTTAAAAGTAAAATTTTATTAAATAATTCTTCACTAATTTCATTAGGATGATTAATATGAGTAACTATTACAATATTAAATTTACATTTATTAAAAATTTTTATTAAATTTGATGTAATTCTTTCAGGAATAATACATATTATTCTTGTATGTATTCTTAATACTTTAATATGGGAAATGTTTTTTATATCATTAATAAAAAAATTCAATCTATAATCATTTAATATTAAAGGGTCTCCTCCGGAAAAAATAATTTCATTAATTTGTTTATTTTTTTGTATATAATTTATTATTTGAAACCAATCACATAATTTAATGGAATTTATTTGTTTAGTGTTTTTACGGAAACAATATCTACAATGTACTGCACACATTCCTGTAATTAAAATTAATATTCTATTTTTATATTTATGTATTATTCCAGGTTTAATAAATTGTTCATTTAATGGATTATTATTATATTTTTTATTTGTAATTAATTCTTTTTTATGTAAAATAAACTGTAATAATATTGGATCTCGATGATTATTCTTTTCTATTTTTTTTATAAAAATAACAGGTATTTTAACATTAAATTTTATATTTTTATTTTTATATAAAAATTGATAACTATTTTGTTTTTTTATATTTGTAATTTTGATTAAATCAGTATTATTATTAATACTATTTGATAATTGTTGTAACCATAATTCTTTCATAAAAATATTTTATTTAAATAAATATATTATATTATAAATTAATAATTTTTTAAAAAAAGAAAAAAAATGATTAATTATTCTAGTAATAATTTTAAAATTGGAATGAAATTTATATTTTTAAATCAACCTTATATTATAGAAAATAGTGAATTTGTAAAACCAGGCAAAGGACAAGCTTTTGTTAGAATAAAAATGCGTAATTTAATTACAGAAAAATTAATTGATAAAACTTTTAAATCAACTTATAATTTAAATACCGCTGATATTTTAGAAAAAAAATTAAAATATTTATACAATGAAAAAAATGATTTTTATTATTTTATGTATGAAAATAATTTTGAACAGATTATGATTAATAATCAAGTTATTAAAGATAAAAAAAAATGGTTAATTCCTGAATATAATTACATAATAACTTTTTGGAATCAATTACCTATATTTTTAACATTACCTAATTTTATTAAATTAAAAGTAACTAATACAGATTTTGTATTAAAAAGTAGTACAATAAATAATAATAAACAAGCAATTATGAGTAATGGAGAATTGATTAGAGTACCATCTTTTATTAAGATTGGTGATTTAATTAAAATTGATATAAGAAAAAAAAAATATATTTCTCGTTATAAATTATAAATTATAAATATAAAAAAATGAAAAATTTTAATTGGCTAACTAGTATTAAGATACATAATCTAATTAAACGTTCTTTTATAATAAAAAAAATAAGAAATTTTTTTGATAAAAAAAAATTTCTTGAAGTAGACACACCAATATTAACACAATTTGAAAATACTAGTCCTTATTTGAAACAATTTAATACAAATTTTTTCAATTATAAAAAAAAAAAAAAATTATTTTTAATTACTAGTCCTGAATATCATATGAAAAGAATTCTTGCATCGAAGATAAATAGATCTATTTATCAAATATGTCATAGTTTCCGTAATGAAGAACTAGGAAAATATCATAGTCCAGAATTTACTATGTTAGAATGGTATCATATCAATTATGATTTAACTCAATTAATGTTAGAAGTAAATAAGTTTTTTATAGAATTTGGATTTAATGCACTTGAAAAATATTCATATAAAAAAATTTTTTTAAAATATTTGGATATAAATCCATTTAAAGTTAAACAAAAAAAATTATTATCTTTAATAAAAGATATTGGTTTAGTAAAAAATAATAATGAAAAATTTACTCAAAATATAGTTAATAACTATGTACAAATATTATTTGATTTGTATATTGTTCCTAAATTAGGTTATAAAAATCCTATTATAATATATCACTTTCCAGCATCACAAAAAACTACAGAAACTATAAATAAAAAAAAATATTTGGCAAATAGATTTGAAGTTTTTTTTAAAGGAGTAGAATTAGGAAATGGTTTCCATGAATTAAATAATGCTTTAGAACAAAAGAAAAGATTTGTTAAAGATAATAATAAAAGAAAATTAATGGGTTTATCTTCTAAAAAAATAGATTTTCTTTTTTTAAAAGCGATAAAACATGGGAATATACCTAATTGTTCAGGTATGGCTCTAGGTTTAGATAGATTTATTATGTTTTTATTAAAACAAAAAACTATTCATAAATCTGTAAGTTTTTCAATCATGAAATCTTAATTAAAAAAATTATTTATTATTTAAAATGATGCTAATAATTCTCCAATTTTTATTTTTAATCCTTTTTTTAGAATAGGATTAAATTTAATTGTTTTAGGTGGGAATAATGTAATAACAGTTGATCCTATATTAAAATAACCTATTTCTTCACCTTTTTTTAGAAAAATAAAATCTTTTTTATTAAAATTATTAATATATGGCCAGTTCCAAGTCAAAATTTTATTTGCTCTAGGAGGTATTATTAAACCAGACCAAGAAGTATGAATACTTCCAACTATTTGAGCACCAATTAAAATTTTAATCATCAAACCAAATTTTGTTTTAAATAAAAAAACTATTCTTTCATTTAAAATAAATAAATTACATAAATTATTTGTAATAATATTATTAACGGGAAATAATTTTCCAGGAATATATATCATTTTTAATAAAAAACCATTATAAGACATATGTACTCTATGATAATTTTTAGGAGATAAATATACATTAATAAAATTTCCATTACTAAAAATTTTATTTATATATTTATTATTTCCTATAAGATTATATAAAGAATATTTACAACCTTTAAATTGAAAAAGTTTATTTTTTTTTATACAACCAATTTCATTAATTATACCATCTGAATTATGAATAATATGATTTTTATTATTATCAATAGGTCTATTAAACATATCTAGTTTTCTGATAAAAAATGCATTAAAAGTTTTGTAATAAAAAATATTAGGATATTTTGTTTCTTTCATATTTATTTTATAAATTTTAATAAATAAAAATATAAAAAAAGTAGTTATAAAATTTAATTTTTTTTTAGATAAATATCCAAAAATATTTGTAATAAATAATTTTGGTAAATAACGTTGTATATATAAATATATTTTTTTTTTCATTTTATGAAGAAATATTTTATGTAATATTTTAATATAAAAAATTTTATCTTTTAAGTATATAAAATTTTAATTTTTAATCAAAAATTGATATAAGGATATTATTTATGAAAATAAATACTAATTTAGTATGGTTAGATTTAGAAATGACAGGTCTTAATCCTAATAAAGATCATATAATTGAAATTGCTATTATTATTACTAATAATAATCTAAAAATTATAAATAAAGGTTTAACTATCCCAGTATATCAACCAGATAATATTTTAAATTTGATGAATATTTGGAATAAAAATATACATACTAAAAATGGATTAATTAAAAAAGTTAAAAATAGTAAATTTAATTTAAAAAAAACAGAAAAATATATATTAAATTTTTTAAAATCATGGATTAAACCTAATACCTCTCCTTTATGTGGGAATAGTATATATAAAGATAGAATTTTTTTATTTAATTATATGCCAAATTTAGAAAAATATTTTCATTATCGAAATATCGATGTAAGTTCAATAAAAGAACTTACAAAAATTTGGTATCCTAATATTTATAATAAATTTCCAAAAAAAAATACATTTCATAATGCTTTTAATGATATTTATCAATCCATAAAGGAATTAAAATTCTATAAAAAATATATATTTAAAACAAATAATATTAAAAATATATTGACAAATAAAATATAAATTTAATATGATAAATTGTATTTTATTACATACATTATTAAATTTTAGCGGGAATAGCTCAGTTGGTAGAGTACAACCTTGCCATGGTTGGGGTCGCGAGTTCGAATCTCGTTTCCCGCTTAATAATATATAAATTATTTTATGAAAATTTATTAAAAAATTTTTTAAAAAATACATGTCTATTAAAATTCTACCTAAAAATGTAATAAAAAAAATAGCTGCAGGTGAAGTAATAGACAGACCAGCAACTATAGTTAAAGAATTAATTGAAAATAGTATTGATGCAAAAGCATCACAAATAAATTTACATATAGAAAAAGGAGGAAAATATATTAATTTAAATGATAATGGTATAGGTATGAATAAAAAAGATTTAATTTTATGTATAAAAAAATATGCTACAAGTAAAATAAATAATTTAAATAGTTTTAATTTTTTAAATAGTTTTGGTTTTAGAGGAGAAGCTTTAACTAGTATAAAATCTGTATCTAGAATGACTATCATATCTAAAACATTAAAACAATCATTTGCATGGCAATTATATACAGAAGGATTTAATGAACAAATACTTTCTTTAAATCCTATTTCTCATCCTACTGGGACAACTATTATTATATCTGATATTTTTTATAATTTACCTGCTAGAAGATTGTGTCTATTAGATGATAAAGTAGAATTTATCTATATTAAAAATATTATTAAAAAAATTATTTTAATGAAATTAGGTATAGGTATTAAGTTTAAATATCAAAATAAAGTTATTTATAATTTTAAAAAAGTTACAGATAATATTTCTTATATAAATAGAATAAAAGTTATTTTCGGTAATAATTTTTTAAAAAATTCATTAGAAATTAATGCAATTTATAAAAAATTAAAATTATATGGAAGAATAATGATTTTTGATAAAAAAAAAATACCAAATAATTTGTTTAAATATTTTTATGTAAATAACCGTATTATAAATAATAATTTTTTATATCGTACAATTAAAGAAACGATTCAAAATAAATTTAATCAAAGTTATATTTTTTCTTTTTTATTATATCTAGAAATAGAATCTAATAAAATCGACATAAATATACATCCTAAAAAAAATGATATTCGTTTTTATAATACGCAATTAATATATAATTTTATACATAAAAATATTTCGAAAATTTTATATAAAAATAATTTTCAAATAAAAAACCAAAATAAAGAAATTTATATTTTAAAAAAAAAAAATAAAATAAATTTAAAATATTATAAGTATTCTGCTAATGTAGAAAATATTTTAATGAATAATAAAATAAAACAAAAAATAGTCTATTTAGATAATAGACCAAATTTTTATTTTAAAAATTTTGGTAAATTTCTTACTATAATAAAAAATAATTATATTATCATAAAAAAAAATAATTTTTTGTATTTTATTATAATTAAAACATTGTTTTATTTTTTTTTAAAAAAAAAATTTCAATTAATTTTACAAAATAAAGATATTATTAATAATTTTAAAATAAATATTAAAATAAATATAACAGAAAAAGAATATATTGTTTTATATAAAACAAAACAAATTTTATTGAAATTAGGTTTTTATTTTTCATTAAATAATAAAAATGTATTACATATTATGTATGTACCTATATTTTTGTCATATTTTAATATAACAAAAATATTTCTTAATTTAATAAGAAAAATTATACACATAAAAATAATATCCTTAAAAAGGATTATAAAATTATTAATTAATTGTATTAATGACTCGTATATTACATGGGATAATTATAAAATTATAGATTTATTAATGGAATTAGAATTATTAAATTTAAATAATAATCTTATAATAAAAGAATTATTTTGTTTAATAGAAATATAATTTATAATATGAATATTAAAATTAATAAATTACCATTAGCAATTTTTTTAATGGGTACAACAGCATCTAAAAAAACTTATTTAGCTACTCGTTTAGCTAAAATATTACCTATAGAATTAATTAGTGTTGACTCTTCTTTAATTTATAAAAAATTAAATATAGGAACGGATAAACCTAAAAAAAATGATTTTTTTTATACAAAACATTGGCTAATTGATATTAAAGAACCTTATCAAAAATATTCAGTTATGGAATTTTATAATGATGTTTTAAATATTATGGATAATATTACTAAAAGAGGGAAAATACCTTTATTAGTTGGTGGTAGTATGTTTTATTATAAAATATTAATTAATACAATATCTCCTTTATTACCACCATCAAATATTGATATACGTAATATGATTAAAAATCAAATAAAAAATAAATTATTTATATCATATCACGATATGTTAAAAAAAATAGATATTATGTCTGCAAATAAAATTCACTTAAACGACACGCAAAGAATTATCAGAGCTTTAGAAATTTTTTTTTTAACAGGTAAAACTTTAAGTAAATTAAAAGAAACTTCTAGAAATAAAATTCCTTATCAAATATATCAATTTGGTTTAACTTATTATAATCGTCAAATTTTATATCAAAAAATAGAAACTAGAATATTAAAAATGTTAGAACTAGGTTTTGAAAAAGAAGTAAGTGATCTTATAAAATTAAAATTTTTAAAAATAAATTTTCCTGCTATTCGTTGTATCGGGTATAAACAAATGTTTCTTTATATTTTAAATAAAATTACTTATAAAGAAATGATACAACAAACTATCATTTCAACACGTCATTTAGCAAAAAAACAATTAACTTGGTTACGTCATTGGGAAAATATTCATTGGTTTGATAGTAATGATATTTATAAAGCATATGATTTTATCATAAAATTTATTTTTAAAAAAATAAAATAATTTTTTAATTTAAAAAAAAAATATGTTTTATTATATATATAATTATTAATCAATATTTTATAAAATATAAAATGAAAAATATTATTTTTGGTATACATCCTATTATCAATATGTTAAAAAAAAATCCTCTTTCTTTTAAAGAAATATTTATTTTAAATAGTAAAAAAAAATCTAACAATATTAAAGAATTATTTTTTTATATAAAAAAATATAATATAAATATATATAAAGTAAATAAAAAATGGTTAGATAGCAAAACTAATAATAGCATACATCAAGGATGTATGGGTGTTTTAAATAAATTAATATTTTTTAAAGAAAATGATATAATCAATATTATTAATTTTTCTAAAAAAATATTAATTTTAGTATTAGATCGTATAACAGATCCTCATAATTTAGGAGCGTGTATTAGAAGTGCTGTTGCTTTTAATGTAAATATGATTATTTTACCTAAAAAATTTTCTGCCAAAATAAATGCTACAGTAAAAAAAGTGTCTTGTGGAACATCAGATGATATACCTATTATTTTTGTTAAAAATTTAGTTAATATTATTCAATTTTTGAAATCTCTTAATATTTTTATTATTGGTACTGATAATAATGTAATTAATAATACAATTTATAATTACAAACTAAAATATCCAATATGTTTAGTTATGGGTTCAGAAAATAAAGGAATAAAATCTATTATTAAAAATAATTGTGATATATTACTTTCTATTCCCATGTTTAATAATGTAAATTCTTTAAATGTTTCTGTTGCTACTAGTATTTTTCTTTTTGAAATAAATAGACAAAATTATATTGTTTAATATTACAAATTAATTAATAATATTTATTATTTAAAAATAAAATGTAATGTTTTTTTTTATAAAATTATTATATATTTAATGAATATTTTAAATTTTATTTTTATATAAACTGGAAATTGATTATGAATAATCCCTTATTATCAGATTTCTTGTTACCTCCATTTGATCAAATTACTGATGATTGTATGGTTCCAGCGATTATAATTACAATAAATAATATTAAAAAAAAAATTAATAAAATATTAAGAAATAAAAAAAATAATTATAATTGGGAAAATTTTTGTCAAAAAATTCTAGAATTAGAAGAAAATTTATATCGTATTTTTGCTCCTATTAATCATTTAAATTATGTTAATAATAACAAAAAAATTAGGAAAAATTATGAAATTATTATTAAAATAATAACTGATTATAATATATGGTTTAAACAAAATTTAGATTTATATCAAGCATATATATATGTACAAAAAAAACAAAATATTTTACATTTAGATAAATTACAAAATAAATCTATTAATGATATTATACTTGATTTTAAATTATCAGGAATTTTATTAAATCAAGAGCAAAAAAAATTATATTTACAAATTATTAAAAAATTATTAAGACTAGAAAATAACTTTAATAATAATGTTTTTGACAGTACAAGAAAATTTAAAAAATATATTTTTAATAAAAAAGAATTAGATGGTATTCCTGATTATATAATAAAAATAATGCATGAAAATGCTTTATTAAAAAATAAAAAAGGATACTTACTAAGTTTAGATTATCCAATTTATTTATCAATAATTACATTTTGTAATAATCAAAATTTAAGAAAAGAAATATACTATAAATATAGTATAAGAGCATCATCATTAGATGATAACATTTCATTAGAAAATGAAACCATTATACAAAAAGAATTATCTTTACGTTTAAAATTATCTAATTTACTAGGATATAGTTCTTATTCTGAACAATCTTTAATAAATAAATCAGCAAAAAAAATAAATAAAGTTTTGTCTTTTTTATATACATTACTTAAATTATCTAAAAAACAAGCTATAAAAGAAGTTTTAAATTTAAAAAAATTTGTTAAAAAAAAATATAATATTATTAATATTAATCCATGGGATGTATCTTTTTTTACAGAAAAATATAAATTTTATTTATATGGAATAAATGATAATATTATTCGTGAATATTTTCCCATTAATGTTGTAATAAAAGGTATGTTCCAAATTATTAATAATATATACGGTTTATCATTTATTTTAAAAAAAGTTTCAGTTTGGCATAAAAATGTAATGTTTTTTAATGTTTTTGATGAAAATAATAAATTATGTGGAAGTATTTATTTTGATTTATATTTTCGTGTAGAAAAACGTAGTGGTGCATGGATGGATATATGTCAAACAAGAATTTTAAAATCTAATGGAATGTTACAATATCCAATAGCATTTATTAATTGTAATTTTACTCCTTCAAACAATAACATTTTTCTTTTACACCATCATGATATTTTAACTTTATTTCATGAATTTGGACATGCTTTACATCACATTACTTCTTGTATTAATATACCTAATATATCAGGTATTAATGGTTTACCTTTAGATATTGTAGAATTTCCTAGTCAATTTATGGAATATTGGTGTTGGGAATATAAACCTCTTAAAATGATTTCTCAACATTATCAAAAACATAAAAATATGCCATCAGATATAATAAATAGATTAATTACATCTAAAAAATATAATTCTGCTTTATTACTTATGCGCCAAATAGAATTAAGTTTATTTGATATAAAAATTCATAACGAATTTTCTTTAAAAAAAAATAATCAAATATCACATTTGATTAAAGAAATACAAAAAGATATTGTTACAATTTCTCCTATCCCAATTTGGAATAAATATACTAATATATTTCATCATATATTTGGTGGAGAATATGCTGCAGGATATTATAGTTATTTATGGTCAGAACAATTAGCAGCAGATTCATTTTATCATTTTAAAAAAAATGGTTTATTTAATCCTGAAATAGGTAAAAATTTTTTAAAAAATTTTTTATCTTTAGGTAATTCTATAGATCCTATGATCTTATTTAAAAAATTTAGTGGTAGAAAATTAAATTTTCATATTTTACTTAAACAAAGAGGCATTAAAATATAAATGAAAATTTATTTTATATTAACAGAATGTAAAATAATTATTTTATGAAAAATATACGAAATTTTTCAATTATTGCTCATATTGATCATGGTAAATCAACATTTGCAGATAGATTAATAGAAATTTGTGGAGGATTATCTACAAGAGAAATGACATCACAAGTTTTAGATAGTATGATTTTAGAAAAAGAAAGAGGTATTACTATAAAAGCACAAAGTGTTTCTTTAAAATATAAATCACAAAATAATAATATTTATAAATTAAATTTTATTGATACTCCAGGACATGTAGATTTTTCTTACGAAGTTTCTAGATCCTTGTCTGCTTGTGAAGGTGCTTTATTATTGATAGATGCTTCGCAAGGTATAGAAGCACAGACAATATCTAATTGTAAAACGGCTATAGAGATGGGATTAAAAGTATTACCTATTATTAATAAAATAGATTTATTGTCAATAAATATAAAAAAAATTAAAAATGATATAGAAGCAATTACTGGGATTAAATCTACAACATTTCTTAAATGTTCTGCAAAAACAGGTTTAGGTGTAAAAGAAGTAATAGAAAACATAGTAAAAAAAATTCCTTCACCTAGAGGAAATATTAAAAAAAAATTACAAGCATTAATTATAGATTCTTGGTTTGATAACTATTTAGGAGTAATAGCATTAGTTTGTATAAAAAATGGACAAATTTTAAAAGGTATGAAAGTTTTTATTTTAAATACCAAAAAAAAATATTATATAGAAAAGATAGGTATTTTTACACCTAAAAAAAAAAATTTAAATGTATTAAAATGTGGTGATGTTGGTTGGATTGTATTAGGAACAAAAAATATAATTGAAGTACCAGTAGGTGCTACTATAACATCATATATAAATCCATCTAGTAAAATAATTTCCGGATTTAAAAAAAGTATACCTAAAGTTTTTGCAGGATTATTTCCAATAATTTCAGATGAATATAATATTTTTAGTAATGCATTAAAAAAGTTAAGTTTAAATGATTCTTCGTTATTTTTTGAACCAGAAAATTCAGAAGTATTAGGATATGGATATAGATGTGGTTTTTTAGGTTTATTACATATGGAAATTATACAACAAAGATTATTAAACGAATATAATATTCATATTATTACGACCATACCTACAGTAAAATATGAAATAAAAACATTAGATAACAAAATTTTATTTATAGATAATCCATCAAAATTTCCAAATTTTTCTTTAATTAAAGAAATAAGAGAACCTATCTTAAAATGTAAGATTTTTTCTCCTATAAAATATATAGGTAAAATTATTAAATTATGTATCAGTAAATATGGTATACAAAAAGATATTATATATCATAATAATAATGTTATTTTAATATATGAAATTCCTATGATAGGGATTATTATAAATTTTTTTGATAAATTAAAATCTATTACAAAAGGTTATGGATCATTAGATTATAATTTTTTAAAATTTAAAAAATCTGATCTAGTGTGTGTAAACATATTAATTAATAAAAAATGTATTGATGCATTAACAACAATTACTTATAGGAGTAAAATTTATTCTTATAGTCGTTCTTTAATAGAAAAACTTAAAATATTAATTCCTAGACAACAATTTAATATTACAATACAAGCTGCTATTAATAAAAAAATTATTTCTAGTGCAAAAATTAAACAATTACGTAAAAATGTCATCGCTAAATGTTATGGAGGTGATGTTAGTAGAAAAAAAAAATTAATTCAAAAACAAAAAGAAGGTAAAAAACGCATGAAAAATATTGGTAATGTTAAATTACCATCTTCAATTTTTTTAGATATGTTAAAAATACCAAAATAATTTTTTAAAAAATAAAATTTTTAAAATTTCAAAAAATATTACATTTTTTTATTTATATAAAATGTAATATCTATTATTGACGATTATTTATGAAAAAAATACAATTTTTAATAAATCAAATATTTTCTATAGCTCCTATTATATTATTAATTTTAATTATTCGTATATTTATATATGAACCTTTCTATATCCCTTCGGAATCCATGATGCCTACCTTAAATACAGGTGATTTTATTATAGTTAATAAATTTATTTATGGTCTTAGGAATCCTTTTAATAATAAAATTTTTATTAAAAATAAATTACCTCAAAGAGGTGATATAGTCGTTTTTAAATATCCTAAAAATACTAAAATAAATTATATTAAAAGAATAATTGGATTACCAGGAGATATCATTTTTTATGATATTACAAACAAACAAATTATATTATATAATAATAAATATATTAAAAAAAATATTTTTAAATATAAAGAACTTAAAAAAAGTAAATATTTTAAAATATTTCAAAATATTACTCAAAAAAAATATGTTTTTTTAAAAAAAAATTCTATAAAATTTTATAAATTTGGAAATATAAGATATTTTCAATATACAGAATATATAAATAAATTGTCACATAAAATTTTATTTACACCTGAATTAGAGAATAAAATAAATGGAAAAATATATAAACAAAAAAATATTCCTTTATATATGTGGATAGTTCCTAAAAAATGTTATTTTGTTATGGGTGATAATCGTGATAATAGTCTTGATAGTAGATATTGGGGTTTTCTTCATGAAAAATATTTATTAGGGAAAGCTATATTTATTTGGTTCAGTATTAAAAAAACAACACATTTATGGTTTTATAAAATAAAATTTAATCGAATATGTAAAATAAATTAATTTTTAAAAAAATATTTTATCTAGTTTTAGATTTAAAATACAATTAAATAAATTTTATTATGATTAATCAATTACAGAAAAAATTGGGTTATATTTTTAATCATCAAGATTTATTATATCAAGCTTTAACACATAGAAGTGCAAGTAGTAAACATAATGAAAGATTAGAATTTTTAGGTGATTCTATATTAAGCTATATAATAGCTAAAGCATTATATAATAAATTTCCTGATGTAAATGAAGGTAATATGAGTCGTATGCGTGCTTCTTTAGTTAGAGGTAATACTCTAGCAAGTATTGCAAGAGAATTTAAATTAGGTGAATATTTATTTTTAGGACCTGGAGAATATAAAAATGGAGGTTATAATAGAGAATCTATTTTAGCAGATACAATGGAAGCATTAATAGGAAGTATATGTTTAGATAGTAACATTAAAGTTGTAGAAAAAATTATTTTACTTTGGTACCAATTTAGATTAAAAACAATTTTACCAGGTAATAATCAAAAAGATCCTAAAACAAGATTACAAGAATATTTACAAAGATCACATTTACCTTTACCATATTATTTTATTGTACAAATAAATGGAGAAGTACATAATCAGAAATTTACGATACAATGTAAAATTAGTGGAATATCAAAAATAATTAGGGGTATAGGATCTAGTCGTCGTAAAGCGGAACAATCAGCTGCTGAAAAAGCATTAAAAAAACTTGGACTAGAATAGTTATTCTAATATAGAAGGTTATTTATGTGAAAAAAATATCATCATGTTATGGAAGTATTTTAATATTAGGTAGAACTAATGTAGGTAAATCTACTTTATTAAATTTTTTAGTGAAGAAAAAAATATCAATTGTTTCTCATAAAAAAAATACTACAAGTAGCAATATTATTGGAGTTTATAATAATGATATTTATCAAATAGAATTTATTGATACTCCTGGAAATATATTTTCTAAAAATAGAATTTTTAATTTATTAAAAAATAATCAATATGATTTTATATTATTTATTTTAGATAAAACTAAATGGAGTTATATAGAAGAAAATTTTAGTAAAATTTTTTCTAAAATTAATATACCGATAATATTAATTATTAACAAAATTGATCAAATTAAAAATAAAAATATATTATTACCATATATTAATTTTCTTAAAAAGAAAATAAATATTTTTCATTTATTTATAATTTCAGCTAAATATAAATTATATACAAATGATCTTTATCATATAATTTGTAATAATTTACCTAAAAAAAAACATTTTTATTCTAAAAATTATATTACAAATCAAACAGATAAGGTAATTATTAAAGAAATTATAAGAGAAAATATTATGAAATTTCTTCATAAAGAAATACCATATTTAATTAAAATTAAAGTAATTTTTTCTAAAATTTTATCAGATGAAATAAATATTATATTTTTAGTAAAAAAAATAAATCATAAAAAAATAATAATAGGTAAAAATTCTAATAACATAAAATTAATCAGAAATAAGTCAGAACAAAATATAGAAAAATTTTTTAAAAAAAAGATAAAATTACATATATGGATAAAAATTAAGTAATTTGTTTTTAAACAATATTTTTTAAATTAAAATTATGAATATTTTTGGGATTGGAATCGATATAATCGCAATTAATAGAATTAAAAAAATTTTTTTGCTTTTTGGTAATCGTTTCGCTTGTAAAATTTTAACAAAATATGAGTTATCTATATATAAAAAAAATACTCATAAAATTAAACTATTAGCAAAATTTTTTACAGCTAAAGAAGCAACAGTAAAAGCTTTAAGTACTGGTTTTACAAATGGTATTTTTTTTAATCAAGTAGAACTATTAAGTTCTAAAAATAATAAACCAAAAATAATTTTATATAAAAAAGCATTAAAATTTTTAAAAAATATGGATTTTAAATATAAAATTCATATTTCATTTTCGGATGAAAAAAAATATGCATGTTCAATAGTTATTATTGAAAAAAAATAAAATTATATAATTTATTTCATATATTTTTTAATAATATTAAATGCTTTATGTATATTTTGTGTTTTAATTTTTGCTTTTTCTAATTTTTTTGATGAATAACCTTTTGATATTAATTTATCTGGATGATACTTACTAAGTAATTTATGATATGCTCTTTTTATAGTTAAAAGATTATCATCATATTTGATTCCTAATAATTTATAAGCTTTTTTTATAGCTAATTTATTATTATCTATATTTTTTTTATTTTTAAAATTATTATCATAATAATTATTATTTGTTTTTCTTTGATAAAAGAAAAAATTATAAAAAAATAAATCTTTTTCATTAATATATTTATTACGATATTTTAATTTTTTTATAATTAAAAGAATATCAAACATTGATATATTCAAATTTTGAAAAATAATATTTAATACTTTTTTAGTTTTAAAATGTAATTTTTTGTTAATAAATGATAATTCAATTTGTGTTTCTAAAAAATTATTTACTAAAGTAGGATCATAATAAGAAATTAAAAAATTCAAATAATTTAATTTACTAATTAATGGATAATCTGTTTTTTTACCATATAAAAAAGCTTTTTGCATAAAAATAATATTTTTTTTATTTAAATTTATTTGATTCATTAAATTTGTTGTATAATTTATATCATATTTACTGATATAACCTTTAGATTTACTTATACATCCCATAATTTCAAAATTAATTTTCAAATATTCTTTTTTTATATTTTTTATATAAAAAAATTGATGCTTTTTGTTATAAAAATTAAATATATCATTTATTAATATAGTAAAAAATACCCCTAATATTATTTTAATTAATACATTAAAATATTTATATTCATGACTATCAATCATTTTTTTGTAAATAAAAAATAGTAATTGATATCCAGAATATATGTTCATCATTTTATGAATGTAATAAAAATAAATTTATTATAACAGATAATTAATCAATTATTAATATTAATTTTAATTAAAATTTATTTATTTATTTAAAATCAATTACTTTAAACAAAAAATTTTAATTTATAAAAAAAAAAATATAATTTTATAATTAAGTTGATTATCTTTTATAAAAAATTACTTTTTCTAAAATAGAATTGAGTAAAAAATATGAATCGTATATATTAAAATATAAAATATATAGTTATATTTAATTATATTATAATTATAGATATATATAAAAATATAATTTAAGAAATACACTTAATTAAAAATTAATAATATGAAAATATTTTTTAAAAAAAAATATGGACAACATATTTTAGTAAATAAAAAAATTATAAAAAAAATAATATCTTTAATAAATCCTAAATATTACCATATAATGGTCGAAATAGGTCCTGGTTTAGGAGCATTAACTATACCAATGATTAAATATAATCAAAATATTTCTATTATTGAAATAGATAAAAATTTTGTTAATTTTTTAAAAAAAAAACAAGTTTTAATTAATTCAAATATTCATATTATATTAAATAATATATTGAATTTTAATTTTTATACTTTAATTCAAAAATATAAAAAAAGAATACGAATTTTCGGTAATTTACCATATAATATTTCTACAAAAATAATTTTCTATTTGTTTAATTATTTAAATAATATTAAAGATATGCATTTTATAATGCAAAAAGAAGTAGTAAATCGTTTAACTGCATATCCTGGAGGGAAAAATTATGGATGTTTAAGTATAATGATTCAATTATTTTGTAAAATAAAAACTTTATTAGAAATAAAACCAAATGATTTTTACCCTAAACCTAAAATATTTTCTAATATGATATATATGAGGCCTTATGTAAATAAAAATTATAATTTAGATGATATTTTTTTTTTAAAAAAAATTATTAAACAAGCTTTTAGTATGAGAAGAAAAATTTTACGAAATAGTTTAATAAATTTATTTTCTATAGAAGAATTAGATGATTTAGGTATTGATTATAAAATTCGTGCTGAAGATGTTTCAATATCAGAATATTGTCAATTAGCTAACTGGTTAAAAACAAATCATAAAAGGTTATAAACTTATGAAATCATTATTATCTCAAGTTTATATAAAAGTACATAGTATGTATGTAAAATCTCAATCTATACCTACAATTAATCGTTATGTTTTTGCTTATACAATTACCATATATAATTTAGGAAAAAAAATTTTACAGTTAATTAGCCGTTATTGGACGATAACCAATGGAAATGGTAAAAAAACACAAATGTATTGTGAAGGAGTTATTAGTAAAAAAACGTATATTAAACCAGGTAATAATTTTTACTATACTAGTGGTGCTATTTTAGAAACACCTATTGGTATAATGCAAGGTCATTATATAATGATTGATGAAAATAATCATGTTTATCATGTAGATATTCCAATTTTTCGATTAGCAATAAAAACTTATATACATTAATAAAATTAATAATTTATAAAAATATGACTACTTATTTTATTGGAGATATTCATGGTTATTATAATGAATTTATTTCCTTATTAAAAAAAATTCGTTTCGATAATAAAAATGATCAATTATGGATTACAGGTGATCTTATTTCTAGAGGACCAGATTCTAAAAAAGTTTTATATTATTTATATTCTATTAGAAAATCTATAAAATTAGTTTTAGGAAACCATGATTTATATTTAATATCATTATCTTTAGGTTCAATGAACAGTAATATTAATGATCCAATAATTTTAAATTTATTAAAAGATATTAAAATAAAATTTATCATAAATTCTTGGTTAAAATATCAACCTTTTGTTCAATATGATGAAAATAAAAAAATTTTAATGTCACATGCTGGTATAGCTCCTCAATGGGAAAATATTTCTACTATATTATCTGCTTCTAATGAAGCAAAAGATATAATTTCTAGTGAAAAAAATAAAATTTTTTTTGATTATATAAATAATGAAAAGTATCAAATAAATGATTGGAAAAAAAATAAATTAATTGGATTTCAACGTTTTAGTTTTATTATTAACGCATTTACAAAAATGAGATATTGTTACCCAGATGGTACATTAGAAATGTTAACTAAAAAAGCTCCTAATGATATTAATTCAATTGTATTAAAACCATGGTTTGATATTCCTAATTTATTGTATAAAAAATATACAATATTTTTTGGTCATTGGTCTGATTTACAAGGTGGGGGATATACTCCTAAAAATATTATAGGTTTAGATACTGGATGTTGTTGGGGGAATCAATTAACTGTTTTTACATGGGAAACTAAAAAATTTCATAGTATAACTTGTATAATATAAAATATAAATTTTATTTATAAATATTTTTTTATTTATTTAGTAATAAATTTTGAAATAAAAAATTTATTATTATATATTATAAAAAAACAAAATATTAATTTATAAAAAAATTAATTATATTAATTAATATTAATTATTTTTAATAAAATTTAAGTTTAAAAAAAATATTAAATAATAATAATTTTTATTAAAAATTATAAAAATTAAATAAAGAATATTTTATTATTTTTATTTAAAATAAATATTAATTTTGTTATTTAATAATAATTTAAAAATAATAAATTACTTATATATAAGTAATTTATTATTTTTAATAAAATATATAATAAGTTATGTATAATAACTATTACTATTTTTAATAAAAAGTAAATTAATTTAAAAATTTTATAAAAAATATTAATATAATTATTTTATTAAAATAAAAAACATTTATTTTTTTTACCAAAAAATAACTTTATTAATAATAAATTATATTTTTTTACAAAAAAATTATGTTGAATTATAAATATTTTAATGAAAAATTAAAAATAAAAAATTAATATTCACTATAAATTTTTATTTAAAGTAAAGATTATTATTTTTTTTAATCTTTTATTTAATATAAAATTTAAAATTTTTGTATATAAAATAAAAAATATAAATTAAAATATAATAAAAGTAATTATATTTTATTAATTTAATAATTTTACTTTATTATAAAAAAATAACATTTTGAGGTAAATATGATTTTAGTAACTAAAAAAGCTCCAGATTTTAATGCGTCTGCTGTTTTAGAAGACGGATCTATTATTGATAATTTTAATTTATATGATTATTTAAATAATACAATTACTATATTATTTTTTTGGCCTTTAGATTTTACATTTGTTTGTCCTACAGAAATTATATCATTAAATAAACATTTAAATTCTTTTAATAAAAGAAATGTAAATATTTTAGGTATATCATGTGATTCACAATTTGTTCATTACGCTTGGCGTAATACTCCTATAAATAAAGGAGGTATAGGGCATATTAAATTTATAATGATTTCTGATATTAAAAAAAATATTCAAAAATCTTATGGTATTGAACATCCTGAATTAGGAATTGCATTAAGAGCTGTATTTTTAATAGATAAAAAAAAAATAATTAGACATCAATTAGTAAATGATCTTCCATTTGGAAGAAATATAAATGAAATAATTCGCATGATTGATGCTTTAAATCATTATGAAAAATATGGTAATGTATGTCCTGCACAATGGGAAAAGGGTAAAAAAAGCTTAACCCCTAATTCTATTGGAATCGCTAATTATTTATCCCAAAATATAGACGAATTATAATTATGAATATTTATTACAATTGATAATATCAGCACACTGTGCACGATAACGTAATAAATGATCCATTAAGATTATTCCTACCATTGCTTCTCCTATCGGAACAGCTCTAATTCCTACACAAGGATCATGTCGTCCTTGTGTAATACAATATGTTTCTTCTCCTAATGAATTAATAGTTTTACATGGTTTAGAAATACTAGAAGTAGGTTTTACTGCAAAATTAATAATAATATTTTGTCCGGTGCTAATACCTCCTAAAATTCCTCCTGAATTATTACTTTTAAATCCATTACTTCTAATTTCATCTCTATAATTACTTCCTAATTTATTTATGCAATTAAATCCATCACCTATTTCGATTCCTTTTACTGCATTAATACTCATTAATGCATAAGCTAATTCAGCATCTAATTTATCAAATACCGGTTCTCCTAACCCTACTGGTACATTTTTTATAATAATAGTAATTTTAGCACCTATAGAATCACCATTATTTTTTAAATAATTAATTTTATCTTTTAATAATTTTACTTGATTTTTATTTGGACAAAAAAAAGGATTTTTATTAACTTCTTCCCAATTATCAAAATTACAAATAATATCACCCATTTGAGATAAATAACCCTTAATTTTTATATTATATTTTATACCTAAATATTTTTTAGCTATAGCTCCTGCTGCAACACGCATTGTTGTTTCTCTAGCTGAAGAACGTCCTCCACCTCTATAATCACGAATACCATATTTTTTTTTGTAAGTATAATCTGCATGCCCTGGACGAAAAATATTTTTAATTTTTTGATAATCTTGAGATTTAACATCAACATTATTTATTAATAAACCGATACTTGTGCCAGTTGTTAAATTATTAAATACACCCGATAAAATTTTTATCTGATCTAATTCTCTACGTGGAGAAGTATATTTAGATGTTCCTGGTTTTCGTCTATCTAAATCTTTTTGTATATCTGTTATTGTTAATGGAATTTTAGGAGGTACACCATCAACTATACACCCTAAAGATTTACCATGTGATTCACCAAAAGTTGTAACTGTAAATAATTTTCCGATACTATTACCTGACATAAAAATCTACTCCTGTAATATCTTATTATATTATATATATATTATTTATTTTCCATTTTAAATATACCTATACCTCCATTTTTAATATTTATCCATTGAAAATATATATCTGGATATTTTTCTATAATATTTATCATTTTATCTCCAACTTCACAAATTAAAATACCATTTTTTTTAAGAAAAAATGGTGACATAGATATTATTTTTTCAATAATTCCTATACCCTTATTATCAGAAATTAATCCTATTTTAGGTTCATATGAATATTCTTTTGGTAAAAAACTTATATCTTTTTTATTTACATATGGAGGATTACTAATGATTAAATCATAAGTATATTTAGATAATTTATTAAATAAATTACTACATATAGGAGTAATACGATTTTCTAATCCATGTAATTGAATATTATGTTCAACTACATTAATTGCATCTAAAGAAATATCTACTGCATCTATATGTGCATTAGGAAATAAATATGAACATGCTATAGCAATACATCCACTACCAGTACATAAATCTAATATATATTTTGGATGATTATGAGAAGAAATAATAGATTTAAATTTATTATTAATTAATTCAGAAATAGGAGATCTAGGTATTAACACTCTATTATCAATATATAACTCATAACCGCAAAACCAAGTTTTATTTGTTAAATAAACTACAGGAATTCTTTTTTTTATACGTTTTATAACTAATTCAAAAATAATTTTACGTTCTTTAATAGATAATCTAGAGTTATAAACTCTATTCCAAATATATGGAGGTAATCCTAATATAGGTAAAATTAAATTTACAGCTTCGTCCCATGGATTATCACTACCATGACCATACCATAAATTAGACATGCTAAAACAACTTGATACCCAACGAACTACATCCTGAATCGAAAAAAGTTCTTCTATTATGATTTTTTTTTTTAAAATTTGTTCTAATTTCATTATCATATATATACCTTATAATAAAAAATATAATTATTTATTTAATAAAATATATTTTATGATGTGAAAAATATAGTAGTTTACTCCCCTGACTGGATTCGAACCAGTGACATACGGATTAACAGTCCGCCGTTCTACCAACTGAACTACAGAGGATTAATAAATATGTAAATAATATATATTATATATTATTTATATGTCAAGAAAATTTATAATTTTATATATTACAAAATATTTTTATATTATTAATATTTAGTTATATCTATGAATCTATAATTTTATATAAAATATTTTTTATATATTTAATTATTATAGAGTTTTTAACTTTTGAAAATATATTTCATATTGTTTATTTATATTAATATTATTACTATTTTGCCATATACCATTATTAATAATTTCATCATCAGGGTATAATGTTTTATTATTAATAATTTCTAATGGTAATAATTTTTTTGCTTCTAAATTTGGAGTAGAAAAACCTATTTTTTTTACTATTTTTACTACAATATCTGGTCTTAATAAAAAATTAATTAATTTTAAAGCTCCTTTTATATTTTTTGCATTGCTAGGGATTACAAAACTATCCATCCAAAAAATACTACCTTCTTTAGGCCAAATAAATTTCAAAGGTATACCTAATTTTTGAATAGCATAAGCAGATCCATTCCAAATCATTCCTATATTTACAGATCCTTCAATAAAAGAATATACAGGATTATCAGAGTTAAAAGAAACGATATTAGGCATTAATTTTTTTAATTCTATAAAAGCTTTATTTATATAATGAATATTAGTAGTGTTTACAGGTAATTTTAATCTTATTAATGACATTTGAAATACTTCTTTAGCATCATCTATTAAAGAAATAGATTTATTATATTTCGGATTCCATAGATCATTCCAACTATTAATTTGTTTATAATTTATAACATTTGTATTAATGCCTATAGCAGTAGCACCCCATATATATGGGATAGAATATTCATTATTACGATCAAAAGATTTATTTAAAAATTTAGGATCTAAATTTTTAAAATTAGGTATTTTATTTTTTTCAATTTTTTGTATCATACCTTCATCTTTCATTTTGGTTACAAAATATGTTGAAGGCACAACTAAATCATATGATTGTTTTTTATAAGTTTTTAATTTAGTAAACATACTTTCATTAGAATCATATGTAGAATAAATAATTTTAATACCTGTTTCTTTAGTAAATTGATTTAAAATTTCTTGAGGAACATACTCTGTCCAATTATAAAAAAAAATGGTATCTTGATAAGATTTTTTTTTATTTAAATAATTTTTTGTTATTGGAAATAATAATATAATTAATAATATACATATTAATCTAAAAAATAAAAACATTTTAATTAAACCTTATAAAATATAAATCATATTTTTATTACAATAATTTTAATTTTAATTTCTACATTTCAACTAAATTAGGTTTTTTTAATAAATTATAGTAAAATAGTTTTTACAATTTTTTAAAAAATATTTTTTATAAATTAAATTTATTTTATTTAAATTTTTTAAAAAAATATTGTTTTAATAATTTTTTCAATAAAAATTTATTTTTTAAATATATCTAATATTTTTCAAAATTTGAAGTACTTATTTATTAATTTTTTAATAGATTACCTTATTTATTAAATTAATAATTATTTATTTAAAAATAAAAAAAATATTTTTTAATATAATTTTTTGTACATAAAAATTTATAAAAAATATAGTTTTTTAGTATAAATAATTTTTCATAAAAACCTATTATTTTATTTTAAATAAAATGTTAAATTTTTATTTAAATATATTTAGTTTAAAAGAATAATATTTTCTTTTAATAAAGAAGTAATCATTATAGCCTTAATTATATGAATTTTATTTTCTGCTTGTTGGAAAATAATACTTTTATTAGATTCAAAAATATCATTTGTTATTTCTAATCCATTATATAAATTATATTTAGATAATATTTTGCTATTAAATAATTTTTTATAATGATTATATAAATGTAATGAAGGTAAACAATGCATAATTTTGACATTATTATTTTCACTTTTTTCTAAAAGTAATTCATTAACTTGATACTTATATAAAAGTTTTATTTTTTTTTCCCATAATGTAAATGAATTTTTTTCACCCATAGATACCCAAACATCTGTATAGATAAAATCTGTATTTTTTACACCTATATTTATATTATTAGTAATATGAATATTATTATAATATTTAATTTTTTTTATTATATTTTTAATGTAAAAATTATTTTTAAATTCAAGTTTTTGAGGAGAAATTAAGTATAATGTAAAACCAATTATCATTGATGCTTCTATAAGACTATAAGATATATTATTATTTATATCACCTATATAAGATAATTTTATTTGATCTATATCTTTATTTTTTATATTTTCTTTAATAGTTAATAAATCTGCTAATATTTGAATAGGATGAAATTCATTTGTTAATCCATTCCATACTGGAATTGTTGAATATTTTGCTAATATTTCAATATTTTTTTGATGTTGTCCTCTATATTCTAATCCATGATACATTTGACTTAAAATTATAGCAGAATCTTTTAATGATTCTTTATAACCTATATGACTATCTTTCACATCTAAAAATGTGACATTTGCTCCTTGGTCAAAACAAGCTATTTCAAAAGAACATCTAGTACGTGTAGAACTTTTTTCAAATATAAGAATAATATTCTTACCAATTAAGAATTTTTTTTCTTTAAAATTTTTTTTATTATATTTTAATTTTTTTGAAATTTCAATTAATTCATAAAGATCTTTTTTAGAAAAATCTGATAATTTTAAAAAATTTTTATTATAAAACTGGTTCATTATATAAATCCTTTTTTTTTAAAAAAAATTATAAAATATTAAAAAATAAAATATTATAAATGTTTAATTAAAAAAAGTTTTTGTAATAATTCTTTTTTTAAAATTTTACTTTTTTTTAATTTTTGTAAGTTTTTTTTTATAATTATTTTCGGAGCTTTAGATAAAAAAGATGGATTTTTAATATTTTTATTTAAAAAATTAATTATTTTTTGATTATCATTTATTTTTTTATTTATTTTATCTAATATTTTTTTTTGATCAATAATTTCATTATTTAATGGAATAGCAAATTCAATATTATGTATATTATTAATAATAGTTTTATTTGGGAAATTAATATTGTTTTCTATAAAAAAAACTTTATTAAGATTCACAAATTTTTTAAAAATATTTATATATTTTTTTAAAAAAATATGAAATTTATTATCTATATTTCTTATATATAAATCAATTTTTATATTATTTTTAATATTCATTTCTGCTCGATAATTACGAATAACAGTAATTATACTAATAAATGTATTAAAAATATCTATAATATTTTTTTCTATGATAATATTATTAATTTTAGGAAAAGATTGGATCATAATACTATCTTTATTTTTTTTATTTGGAATTATTTTTTGCCATATTACTTCAGTAATGAATGGAATTATTGGATGTGATAATCTTAATAAAGATTCGAAAATATTATATACTGTATAATGTGTACTAATATATTTTAATTGATTTTTATCTTGAAAGATTATTTTACTATATTCTAGATACCAATCACAAAATTTATTCCATATAAAATTATATAAAATGTTAGCTGCATTATCAAAACGATATTCATTAAGTGCTTTTGTATAATTTTTAATAACTAAATAATATTCAGACCAAATCCATCTATCTATAAGAGATAGTTTTTTTTTTATTTTTATAAATTCATATTTTATATTTTTTAATATAAAAATACTTGCATTCCAAATTTTATTACAAAAATTTCGATAACCTTCTAATCTTGTTAAATCCCAATAAATATCACGACCTGTAGATGATAATGCAGCTAATGTAAATCTTAAAGCATCTGCCCCATATATTTTATTATTAATAAATGAATGATTTTTTAATTTTTTTATTTTTTTAATATAGGAATTACCTTCAATAAAACACATAGGATCGATTACATTACCTTTAGATTTCGACATTTTATTACCTTTATTATCTCTTATTAATCCTGTTAAAAAAATATTTTTAAAAGGTATTTGAGATACATTATTATTGTTTTTAACAAAATACATTGTCATCATTATCATTCTTGATATCCAAAAAAATATAATATCGAAACCACTTATAATAACATTAGTAGGATGAAATAAAAAAAAATTTTTATTATTAGGCCAATCTAAAGTAATAAATGTCCATAAACTAGAAGAAAACCAAGTATCTAATACATCAGTATCTTTTATTAAAGTAATATTTTTATCTAAATTATATTTTTTTCTAATTTCTTTTTCACTATTTCCTACATAAATATTATTTTTTATATCATACCATGCTGGTATTTTATGTCCCCATAATAATTGTCGAGATATACACCAATCTTGAATGTTATTCATCCATGCATAAAACATATTTTTATATTTTTTAGGGAAAAATATTATTTTTTTATTTTTTACTGCATTAATTGCTTCTTGAGATAAAATTTTAGTTTTTAAATACCATTGATCAGTTAACATAGGGATAACAACAGTATTACTTCTAATACTAAAAGGAAATAATGTATGTTTTATTTTATATTTATCTAATAATCCTTCATTAATTAATTCCTTTATTATTATTTTTCTTGCTTTAATAAAGTTTAATTTTTGTAAATTTTCAGGAATATTTTTCTTAAAATTTATAATATTTTTTTTATTACCTAATATCTGATAAGTTGTTAAAATATTTCCATTAAGATCTAAAATATTTATTAAAGGTAAATTATGTCTAATTGCGACTTTATAATCATTAAAATCATGAGCAGGACTAATTTTTACACATCCTGTTCCTTTTGTAATTTTAGCATAATTATCAGCAATAATAGGTATTTTACGATGTATTATAGGAACAATTACAAATTTACCAATTAAATTATTATATCTTTTATCTAATGGATTAACAGCTATTGCAATATCTGCTAATAAAGTTTCAGGTCTTGTTGTAGCTACTATTAAATAATTTTTTTTGTCTAGAGTAAGAATTTTATCTGTAAGTAAATATTTTATATACCATAAATTTGTTTTAATTTTTTTATGTTCTACTTCCAAATCTGATATTACAGTTTTAAGTTTTAAATCCCAATGTATTAATCTTTTTTTTTTATAAATTAAACCTTTATTATAAAGAATAATAAAAATTTTTTTTACAGATTTAAGAAATTTTTCATCCATTGTAAATCTTGTTTTTTCCCAATCTGTAGATAAACCTAAACGTTTCATTTGATTATAAATAATTTCACAATATTTTTTTTTCCATTTCCAAATATTATTTAATAAAAATTTTTTACTATAAAAATTTTTTGTTTTTCCAGTTTCATTAAAAATTTTCTGTTCTATTAAATTTTGGGTGGCAATACCAGCATGATCTATTCCTACTTGACATAATATATTTTCTCCTAACATTCTATGATAACGTACTAAAATATCAATTAACGTATATTGTAATGCATGCCCTATATGTAAATAACCTGTAATATTAGGTGGAGGAACCATAATAGAAAAACATTTTTTGGAATTATCAAAATTATTTTTTAAATAATTATTATTTTCCCAGTAATTATAAATTTTTTGTTCAAATAATTTTGAATTATATACTTTCCCCATAATAAAAAATATCCTATATAAATAAAATTTATATTATTATTAATAATTATTATATCTGATTAATTAAAAATTGACTTAACATATTAATTGGTCTTCCTGAAGCAATAGCTTTATTATTTATGTAATACCATGCTGTACCAGCTATATCAATATGAGCCCAATTATATTTTTTAGTAAATTTAGATAAAAAACAAGCTCCATTAATCGCTCCTGCAATACCTCCACTACTACTATTAATTAAATCAGCAAAATTAGATTTTAATTGATTAAAATAACTAATATCATTAATAGGTAATTCCCAAACACGATCATCTGACTCTAATGAAGCTTTTATAATTTTATTAGATAAAATTTTACTATTAGACATTAAACCACTTATATTATTACCTAATGCGATAACACAAGCACCGGTTAGAGTAGCTATATCGATTACATATTTAGGATTATATTTTTCAATATAAGTTAATATATCACATAAAATTAAACGTCCTTCTGCATCTGTATTCGTAATTTCTACAGTAGTACCAGATAATGTTTTTATAATATCACCTGGTCGATATGCATTACTTCCTGGCATATTTTCACATCCTGCTAAAATAGCTATAATATTTATAGGAATTTGTAATTCTGCTATTGCATATATAGTACCATATACTGCAGCTGCACCACACATATCATATTTCATTTCTCCCATATTAGTACTTGGTTTTAAAGATAGTCCTCCTGAATCAAAAGTAATTCCTTTACCTAATAATACTATAGGTTGTAATTTATTATTATTTTGATATTTTATTATTGATATAAAAGGTTTATTTTTTGATCCTTTACTTACTGCTAAATAAGCATTCATACCTATTTTTTTGATATCTTTTATATCAATAATATCTACAGAAATATTTTTATATTTTGTTGTTAATTTTTTTGCTTTTTTTGATAAATATTCAGGAGTACATATATTTGGAGGTAAGTTAGCTAAATCTTTAGCTTTTTTTATACCTAAATTAATAGCTTTAGAATGTTTAATCGCCGTATAATAGATATTATCATTATTATTAGTAATAATAAATTTTATTTTTGTTTTAAAAGAAGTTGTGTTTTTTTTAAACTTATTAAATTTATAAGTATTATGTTCAATTAAATCTATAGTATCTCTTATATTCCAGTATAAATTAAGATTATTAATTTTAACATCTGTAAGATACCAATTAATTTCTTTAATAAAGAATTTTTTTAATATATTAATAGTATTACATATGATTAACTTATTTTTATCTCTATTAAGTTCATTTTTAATTCCAAAACCGATAATTAAAATTTTTTTACATAAAATATTAGGAATATCATATAAAATAATATTTTGATTAATTTTACCTTGTATATTATTTTTTTTTAAAACATTTAATATGTAATTATTAGATATTTGATTTATATTTTTTGTAATTTCAGGAAGTTTATATGTTTCATATATTGGTATAACTATACAATCTAATAAAGTATTATTTGGAAAAATTATTTTATCTGTTATATATTTCATTTTTTATTTCCTATAAAAGGAGTAAATAATAATTTAGATTAAAATATTGATTTTAATTAAAATTATGATGTATAATAAACAATATTATATAAAAAATACATATTTATAAATAATGTTTTGTAGATAATCTATAACTAATAATTATAAAAATATTTTAAAATTTTTAGATTATTTTAAATTTTTTTAAAAAAAATAAAATCCCCCCTTGATGCATTAATATGTGGCCCCATTTTCCTTTTCATTAGGGATTTTTATTTATACAAATTAAATTAGATATTTTTGTATATTAAATTTCATACCGTAAATAAATATATAGGATATTTCAATATGAGTAAAATAATAGGTATTGATTTAGGTACTACTAATTCTTGTGTAGCGGTTATAGATGGTAATAAACCTAGAGTTTTAGAAAATGCAGAAGGAGATAGAACTACTCCATCTGTAATTGCTTATACACAGGATGGAGAAATTTTAGTAGGGCAACCGGCAAAACGTCAAGCGATTACTAATCCTAAAAACACTCTTTTTGCTATTAAAAGATTAATTGGAAGAAAATTTAGTGATGAAGAAGTACAACGTGATATTAAGATAATGCCATATAAAATTGTAGAGTCTGATAATGGTGATGCTTGGATAGATATCAAAGGGAAAAAAATGGCACCACCACAAATTTCTGCTGAAGTTTTAAAAAAAATGAAAAAAACTGCCGAAGATTTTTTAGGTGTTAAGGTACATTCAGCTGTTATTACAGTTCCTGCGTATTTTAATGATGCTCAACGTCAAGCTACGAAAGATGCAGGGAAAATAGCGGGATTAGAAGTAAAAAGAATTATTAATG
Organism: Enterobacteriaceae endosymbiont of Donacia proxima; assembly: GCF_012569285.1. Lineage (NCBI taxonomy): Bacteria > Pseudomonadati > Pseudomonadota > Gammaproteobacteria > Enterobacterales > Enterobacteriaceae > Enterobacteriaceae endosymbiont of Donacia proxima. The sequence continues at coordinate 148,759 of NZ_CP046198.1, read as the reverse complement.
AACCTACTGCTGCTGCATTAGCATATGGATTAGATAAAGGTAAAGGAAACCGTATTATAGCTGTTTATGATTTAGGTGGAGGAACTTTTGATATTTCTATTATCGAAATAGATGATGTTGATGGTGAAAAGACTTTTGAAGTTTTATCAACAAATGGAGATACTCATTTAGGAGGAGAAGATTTTGATAGCAGAATTATTAATTATTTAGTAACTGAATTTAAAAAAGATCAAGGAATAGATTTAAAAAATGATCCATTAGCTATGCAAAGATTAAAAGAATCTGCTGAAAAAGCTAAAATTGAATTATCTTCAGCACAACAAACTGATGTAAATTTACCTTATATTACTGCAAATTCTTCAGGACCAAAACATTTAAATATTAAATTAACAAGAGCTAAATTAGAATCTTTAGTAGAAGATTTAGTAGATAAATCAATTAAACCAGTTAAAATGGCTTTAAAAGATGCTAATTTAACTGTTTCAGATATTAATGATATTATTTTAGTAGGTGGACAAACTCGTATGCCTATGGTTCAGAATAAAGTTACTTTATTTTTTAATAAAGAAATACGAAAAGATGTTAATCCTGATGAAGCAGTAGCAATAGGAGCTGCAGTACAAGGAGGAGTATTAGCTGGTGACGTAAAAGATGTTTTATTATTAGATGTAACTCCATTATCTCTTGGTATAGAGACTATGGGAGGCGTAATGACACCATTAATTAATAAAAATACAACTATTCCTACAAAACATAGTCAAGTATTTTCAACAGCAGAAGATAATCAATCTTCTGTAACTATTCATGTTTTACAAGGAGAACGTAAAAAAGCTAATGATAATAAATCATTAGGACAATTTAATTTAGATGGGATTATTCCTGCACCTAGAGGAATACCTCAAATAGAAGTAACATTTGATATAGATGCAGATGGGATACTTCATGTTTTTGCAAAAGATAAAAAAAGTGGTAAAGAACAAAAAATTACTATACAAGCATCATCAGGTTTAAATAAAGAAGAAGTTGAAAAAATGATAAGAGATGCTGAAACTAATAGTGAATCTGACCGTATTTTTGAAGAATTAGTTAAAATACGTAATGAAGGTGATCAGCTTATACATAACACTGAAAAAAAACTTAAAGAATTAGATAATCAAATTAAAAAAGAAGATAAATTAATAATAAAAAATGCTATTAATGAATTAAATAACGCTCTTAAAACAGAAAATAAAGATGATATACAAAGTAAAATACAAAAAATGATTGAATTATCTAGTAGTATTTTGAATATATCTCAAAATAAAAATAATTTCAAAAAAGAAAACAATAATGTAAAACCTGAAAACAAAAATAATGAAGTTGTAGATGCTGAATTTGAAGAAGTAAAAGATAAAAAAAAATAATTATTTAATTATTTTGTGAATACATATATTTAAATATATTATTAATACCGTTTATCAATTTAATAATAATCGGTATTAATAACATTATGGGATTAGGACATTATATCGATTATGGCAAAAAAAGATTATTATGATATTTTAGGTGTTAGTAAAAATGCTGAAGATCGTGAAATTAAAAGAGCATATAAACGTTTAGCTATAAAATTTCACCCAGATCGTAATCCCGGAAATAAAAGTGCTGAAAATAAGTTTAAAGAAATAAAACAAGCTTATGAAGTTTTAAGTGATTCAAAAAAAAGAGCTGCTTATGATCAATATGGACATGCTGCTTTTGAACAAGAAAGTATAAATAATACAACTGATTTTAGTGATATTTTTGGAGATGTTTTTGGAGATATATTTGGTAATTCAAGAACAAATCAAAGACCTAAAAGAGGTGCTGATTTAAAATATTTGATTGAAATTTCATTAGAAGAAGCTATTACAGGTATAACAAAAGAAATTAAAATTCCTATTTTAAAAAATTGTAATTATTGTAATGGAACAGGGGCACGACAAGGTTCATTACAACAATGTTATACATGTAATGGTCATGGACAAATACAAATGAGTCAAGGTTTTTTTACTGTACAACAAACTTGTCCTAGATGTCATGGACAAGGTAATTTTATTAAAAATCCTTGTTTTTATTGTAAAGGTAAAGGTAGATTAGAATCTTATAAAACTTTATCAGTTAAAATTCCGAGTGGAATTGATACTGGAGATCGTATCAGATTAAATGGAAAAGGAGAGGTAGGACAAAATGGAATTGCTGGGGATTTATATATAGAAATTAAAATTAAAAAACATCATTTATTTGTTCGAGAAGGTAATAATTTATATTGTGAATTACCTATTAATTTTATAATAGCTATATTAGGAGGTAATATAAAAATACCAACATTAAATGGTTATGTAAAAATTAAAATTCCTGAAGGAACTCAAACAGGTAAAATATTTAGGATACGTAATAAAGGAATAAAATCAATTAAAAAAAACAATATTCCTGGTGATTTATTATGCAAAATAATAATTGAAACTCCAATTAATTTAAATAAAAAACAAAAAGATATTTTATATGAATTAGATAAAAGTTTTCATGAATTTTCTGATTATAGAAATAATCCTAAAATAAAAAAATTTTTAGAGAATATTAAAAATTTTTTTTATAAGATAAAAATCTAATAATAATAGAGGGTATAAAAAATAAATTTATTTTTTATACCCTCTATTATTATTAGATTATTTAAATATTAATCCATGACAAAATTTATATTTTTTACCTGAATAACAAGGACATTTTTCATTTCTTCCTATTTTTTTTTTAAAAAAATCTATATTATTTAAGTGTTTATTTTTTTTATTTATATTAATATTAGTTTTTTTATTTAAAATAATTAAATTATTTTTTTCTAAATTGTTATCTATAATTGTATTTTTTTCTAAACACATTGTAATTTTATCATTATTTTTAATTTTTTTATTATCTACTTTACTTAAAGTAATAAGAACTTCTTTTTTGAAATTATATAACATGTTATTAAACATAGAAAAAGATTCACGTTTATATTCTTGTTTAGGATCTTTTTGGGCATAACTTCTTAAATGAATTCCTTGTTTTAAATATTCTATAGCCGCAAGATGTTCTTTCCATAAATTATCTAAAATTTGTAAAATAATATTTTTTTCAAAAATATTTACATATTGTTTTTCTAAAATAGAAATTTTTTTTAAATATTTTTTTTCTGTAAAATTAATAATTTTTTTAAGAATATAATTTTTATTAATTATTTTTTTCTTTTTTTCTTGAAATTCATTAATCCAAACTTTAATTGGTAATTTAATATTAAAAATATTTTGAAAATATGTTTTTAATTTTTTAAAATTTAATTTTTCTTTAATAATATAATTAGATTGTAAATAATTATTTAATATATTTCCAAATACATCAATTTTAAAATTTCTAATAATTTGAGTAAAATTTAACGATTTTAATAATGTATTTCTTTGTAAATATATAATTAAACGTTGATCATTAATAATATCATCATATTCTATTAATTGCTTACGTATTTCAAAATTATAACTTTCTACTTTTTTTTGTGCATTAGATATAGCTTTTGTAATCCAAGGATGTTCAATGTAATCATTAGTATTCATTCCTAATTTACTCATTAAAAATAACATATTTTTAGATGCAAAAATACGCATTAAAGAATCTTCCATTGATAAGTAAAATCTAGATATACCAGGATCCCCTTGTCTTCCAGCACGACCTCTTAATTGATTATCTATTCTTCTTGATTCATGACGTTCAGTACCAATTACATATAAACCTCCTAATTTTATAATTTCATTATGTTTTATTTGCCATTCTAATTTTAATTTTTTAATTTTATTTAAATTAAATTTTTTATCTACAATAAAATTACCACCTAAAACAATATCTGTTCCTCTACCAGCCATATTAGTTGCAATGGTTACTGCTTTTTTTATACCTGCTTTTGCAATAATTTCTGCTTCTTTTGCATGAAATTTAGCATTTAAAATATTATGTTTTATACCTATTTTTTTTAGTTTTTTAGATATCAATTCTGATTTTTTTATAGAAATAGTACCAACTAATACAGGTTGACCTTTTAAATTCTTTTCTTTTATATCATTAATAATTGCATTTATTTTTTCTTTTTTAGTTAAATAAATTAAATCTGGAAGATCTTTTCTAATCATAGGTTTATTAGTTGGAATAATTATTGTATCTAATTTATATATTTCCTTAAATTCAAAAGATTCTGTACTAGCAGTACCTGTCATACCTGATAACTTTTTATATAGTCTAAAATAATTTTGAAATGTAATAGATGCAAGAGTTTGATTTTCATTATTAATTTTAACATTTTCCTTTGCTTCTATTGCTTGATGTAATCCTTCTGACCATCTTCTACCTTCCATTAATCTTCCAGTATGTTCATCTACTATTATAACTTTATTATTTTTTAATATATAATCTACATCTTTTTTAAAAAGTTTATGTGCTCTTAATGCAGAAATAATATGATGTAATATAATTATATTATTATTAGAATATAAAGACTCACCTATATTAATTATTTTTTTTTTTATTAAAATTTCTTCTAAATAAATTAAACCTTTTTCGGTTAAATATACTTGACGAGATTTTTCATCTATAAAGAAATGTCCTTTACCTTTATAAGAACTAGAATCTTCTTTTTTTTGATATATTAATTTAGGAATAATATTATTTATTTTAATATATAATTTTGAACTATCTTCAGTAGGTCCTGATATGATTAAAGGTGTACGAGCTTCATCAATTAATATTGAATCAACTTCATCTATAATAGCATAATTTAAACCACGTTGTACTTTATTATTATAATTAAAAATCATATTATCTCGTAAAAAATCAAATCCAAATTCATTATTAGTTCCATATGTAATATCTGCTTTATATGCATTTTGTTTTTCTTTTAATGACATATTAGCTATATTAGTACCTACAGTTAAATCTAAAAATTCGAATAATATTTTATTATTTTGAGCATCACGTTGAGCTAAATAATCATTCACGGTAACAATATGAATACCTTTATTAGTTAAAGCGTTCAAATAAGCTGGTAATGTAGATGTTAATGTTTTTCCCTCACCAGTTTTCATTTCTGCTATACAATTATTATTTAAAACAACACCTCCGATTAATTGAACGTCAAAATGACGCATATTAAATATTCTTTTACTAGCTTCTCTTACTGTTGCAAAAGCTTCTGGAAGAATACTTTCTAAAGTAGATTTATTTTTTAATTTATTTTTAAAATATATAGTTTTATTTTTTAATTCATAATTCGTTAATTTTTCAAATTCTTTTTCCAAATTATTAATAGTGTTTACTATTTTTTGGATACATTTTAAAATATTATCATTATTACTACCAAAAATTTTAGTAAAAATTTTTTTTAACATATAAATACTCTTAATAAAAAATATAATTGTATAATTATAAATATTATTTATTATGTATTTTAATTAAATACAAAAAATGTTTATAATTCTTTTTATTAAAAATTAAGTGGATACAAAAATATGCGTAATAATAAATTATTATTAATTAATAAACTTTTTCAACAAAAATATTATTCGTCTTATACAAAAATATTACATAAAATATATACACATACAAATATTTTAATCAAAATTAATAAGATTATCAAAAAATATTTACCGATACAATTACATAATTGGTATAATATTAAAAATATAAAAAATAATATTCTAATTATAGAAACAAATAATGCTAGTTCTATGTTCAGATTTTTATCTGAAAAATCAAGTATTTTATTTTATATAAAAAAATATGTTATTTCTTCTTTAAGAAAAATAGATATTAAAATTAACCCTATTTTTATAAAAAAAAATTTTATAAAAAAAAAAAAAAAATTTAAAAAAAATATATTAAGTAAATGTAGTGCTGATTTATTACTTCATATTTCAAAAAAAAGTTCAACAAAGTTACGTGTAATAATAGAAAGATTTATTAAAATAACAAATAATTAAATATAAAATTTTTTATATAAAAATTATTTATTTTTATTTAGTTGAAAATAAAATTTTCATGATTAAATCATAAAACGATAATCCTGCTTTTTTTGCTGCTATAGGATATAAACTTTTTGATGTCATTCCTGGAATAGTGTTTATTTCTAATAATTGAAAATTTTTATTTTCGTCTAAAATAACATCGATTCTACCCCATATTTTACAATTTAAAACTTTCCAAGCTTTTAAAATTATATTTTCTAATTCTTTTTCTTTATTTTTACTTAAACCACTAGGACAAAAATATTTAGTATTATTTGAATAATATTTAGATTGATAATCATAAAAAATATTCTCATACCCTATTTTAATAGGAGGTAATATTTTATTATTTAATATTCCTATGGAATATTCTGTTCCTTTTATATATTTTTCAATTAAAATATTATTATCATACATAAATGATTTTTCTAATGCATTAAATAAATCATCTATATGATTAATTTTTAAAATACCTAAACTAGATCCATTACAATTAGGTTTAATAATAATCGGTAATTTTATTTTCAAAATTTTTTGTTCTATTATTAAATAATTTTTTTTAATAAAATCTTTTTTATTTAGTAATAAATGAGGATAAATAATAGGTAATCCATATATTTTCCAAATAATTTTTGTTAAAAATTTATTCATAGTAATTGCTGACGATAAAACTCCACTCCCAGTATAAGGAATATTTAAATATTCTAATATACCTTGTATTATTCCATCTTCCCCCCCCCTCCCATGTAAGGCTATAAAAGCTTTTTTAAATCCATATTTTTTTAAATATAATAATGGAAAATTAATTGGATCTATTCCGATAGCATTAACTCCTGATTTTATTAAAGTATTTAAAATTGATTTTCCGGATTTTAAAGATATTTCTCTTTCTAGAGAATTACCTCCAAATAAAACAACTATTTTATTAGACATATTTAAAATAAAACTTATTAAAATTTTTTAATTATTAATTTAATGTTTTGTATTTTGAAATTTTTTATTTATAAATAATGATGATAAATTATTAATATCACCAGCCCCTTGAAAAATTAATATTTCATTTCCTTTTAATTTAGAATAAATATAATGTGCAATATTATAATAATTTTTAAAATTTATGAATTGAGAAATAATAATTCCTAATTCATTTATTTTTTTAGATAAATATTCACTATCAGCATTTTTGATAAAAGTTTCTCCTGCTGAATAAACTTTTAGTAAAAATAATTTATCAACTTTTGATAATACTTTAATAAAGTATTTTAATAAATTTTTTGTTCTTGAATAACGATGAGGTTGGAAAACCATTATTAAACTTCTATTTGGCCATATTTTACGTGCTGTATTTATAGTCATATTTATTTCAGTTGGGTGATGCCCATAATCATTAATAACTATTATAGTTTGTTGATATCCTATCCTTTTTTCAGGATAAATTGTAGTTAAAATATCAAATCTTCTTATAATACCCTGAAAATTTTTTAATGATTTTAAAATAATTTTATTATTTAGATTATTAAATTTAGAAACAGCATATGCTGCTGTGGCATTTAATGCATTATGATATCCAGGAATGCTTAAGTTAATTTTAAAAGATGAATATGTTTTTTTTTCTAATATATAAAATTGAGTTTTATAACCTTTTTGTTTGTAATTATATAATTGTATATCAGAATTTTTATGGGAACCATATGTAATAATATTTTGTTTAATATTAAATTTATTTTTTTTTATTAATTCATAATTATGAATATTATCTATACAAATAATTATACAACCATAACATGGTATTTTTTTTAAAAATTTTAAAAATGTTTTTTTTAAAATTTCTATATTGTTTTTATAATAATCTAAATGTTCATTTTCAATATTTGTTACTATACCAATAGTTGGTTTTAAATATAAAAATGATTTATCACTTTCATCTGCTTCTGTAATAAAATATTTACTAGAACCTAAATAAGCATATTCTTTAGAATATTTTAAAATTCCTCCGTTAATAAATGTAGGATCTAATCCAGATAATTTATATATTTCATAAATCATGGCTGTAGTTGTAGTTTTACCATGAGCACCTGTAATGGTAATTTGATAGTAAAATTTCATTAATTCGGCTAACATTTTTACTCTACTAATTATAGTAATATTTAATTTTTTTGCAATAATTAACTCTGGGTTATTATGCTTAATAGCACTAGATATAACAATAAGATCTATATCATTTGTAATATTTTTAATTTTATGTTTAAAATAAATAGTAATACCCAATGAAATTAAATTTTTTGTGATAAAATTTGAAATTAAATCTGAACCACTAACTTTATATCCTTTTTTTATTAAAATTTTTGCAATTCCTCCCATTCCAGAACCACCAATACCAATTAAATATATATGATTAATATTTTTCATCTTTGGTATTTTTTTAAAATTTATTATACTAGACATATTTTTTATATATTATTTATTTAAATATTAATTAATTTTTATTTTATTTAATTCTTCATAAATTAATTGTACAGAATTTTTTATAACTAAATTACAAGATTTATTTATTATGTTTACGATTTGATCTTTATTAAGATTTAATATTAAATTAGTCATTCTATCATAATCAATATTATTTTGTTCAAAAATTTTAGCTATTCCTATGTTTTTTAAATATATTGCATTAAAATATTGTTGTTTATCTTTATGTTCGAAAGGTATAAAGATAGCAGGTAATCCTATTGCAGCAATTTCACTAACAGTCATAGCTCCTGACCTACATATGATTATATCAGCCCATGCATATGCTTTATAAATATTTTGTATATATTCTTTTATAATAAAATTATCAATAATATTATATTTTTTATATTTACAAAATATTTTTTTAAAATTACCTTTTCCTACTTGATGTAAAATAAATATTTTATTCTTTAAAATTTTAGCTAATTTAATGCCTATTTTATTTATTATATATGATCCTTGGCTACCTCCTGTGAGCAATAAATGAATTGGTTTATGAATTTTAAACATTTTTCTTTTATATAAAGATAATTTAATAATTTTATTATCTAAAGGGTTACCTACTAATATAGCATTAGTAAATGTATCAGGATATGCTTGCATAGTTTTAGTCGCTATTTTATATAAAATTTTATTTGTTATACCTGCAATACTATTTTGTTCATGTATTACTAATGGTATTCGATACAACCATGCTGCTAATCCACTAGGTCCAGAAATATAACTCCCCATTGTTAATATTATATGTGGTTTATATTTTTTATAAACCAGAATAGATTTATAAATTGATATTATCAATTTAATAATAGTAAAAATAATAGAAAAAATATTTTTGTTTTTAAATCTGTAAAATTTGATAAAATAAATACGTATATTCTTTTTAGGAATAATTTGTGCTTCCATTCTAGAATTAGTTCCTAACCAACGAACTTCCCAACCTTGTTTTTTTAAAACATATGCTATATTTAAAGCTGGATTAATATGTCCTCTAGTACCTCCAGCTACTATAAGAATTTTTTTTTTCATTTTTTAAAATTTAATATATAAAAAAATTGAAATCATAAATTTTTTTATAAAAATATTATTTATATTTATGAATTTTTTTTACTATTCTAATAAATTCATTTCCACGGTGTTTAAAGTTTCTAAATTGATCAATACTAGAGCATGCTGGGGAAAATAACACAATATCTCCAAATTGTACTAATTTAATAATTTTTTTTATTCCTTCAGATATTGTGTTAACTATTATTGCTTTAGGTAAAAAAGATAATATTTTTTTACTTAATTGACCAAAGCAAAAAATTTTTATATTATCTTTTTTTTGTAAATATTTTTGTAATAAATATAATTTACAATTTTTGTCATAACCTCCTAAAAACAACCAAATTCTTTTTTTTTTATGTAAATATTCTAAAGCAACTTTTGTACTACTAATATTAGTTGATTTAGAATCATTAATCCAGGTTACTCCATTTTCTTTATGAATAATTTGTAATACATGATCCATATTTTTATAATTACTAATTTTTTCAAAAAAAATTTTTTTGGAAATTTTTAGTATATCTGTAACAGCTAATACAGCTAAAGAATTTAAATAATTATGTATACCAACTAATTTAGTTTTATTAAAATTAAATATTTTTTTATTATTTATTTTTAGATAAATATCTTTTTTATTAAAAGATAAATTATATTTACCTGAAAATTTACCAAAAGTAATATATTTTTTTTTATTATAAAATATTTTAGGATAACATAATATATCATCGGAATTATATATACAAATATTAGCATTTTGATAAATACGTAATTTAAAATTACGATATTGTTCGATACCTAAAGGATATCTATCCATATGGTCTTGTGAAATATTTAAAATTATAGCAATATATATATCTAATTTTTTAATTGTTTCTAATTGAAAACTAGATATTTCTAAAATGTAAAAATCTCTTTTAAAAGATAATAAATCTATTACTGGATATCCTATATTACCACCGATACTAACTTTAAAATTACTTTTTTCCATAATATTAGCAATCATATTAGTTACAGTACTTTTACCATTAGTACCTGTAATAGCTATTAAAGGAGTTGTATTATAACGAGCAAATAATTCTATATCTCCTATAATTTCAATATTTTTTTTTTGAGCTTCTAATATAAGACTATTAAATATTGATATACCAGGACTTAAAATAATTAATTGAGAATTAAGTATCCAATCTCTATTTAAAGAACCAAAATGACATGGTACATATAAAGGTATTTTTTTTATAAATTGCAAATCTTTACGTTCATCCATAATAGCTGGGATGATTTTTTTTTTTAAAAAAAATTTTAAACAAGATATGCCTGTTATACCTAAACCTATAATAAGTATTTTTTTATTCATTTTATTATGTTATCAAATATTATATTATTATAAAAACAAAAACTATTAATATTAATGAAATAATCCAAAACCTAGTAATAATACAAGGTTCTGAAATTCCTTGTAACTCATAATGATGATGTAAAGGAGCCATTAAAAAAAATCTTTTTTTATTATATTTAAATTTTAATAATTGAATAAAAACAGAAAATGATTCAATGATAAATATACCACACATTATAAGAAATAAAAATTCTTGTTTTATAAAAATTGCAATTATTGAAATGATACAACCTAAAGATAGTGAACCCACATCTCCCATAAATATTTTTGCAGGATATGTATTATACCATAAAAATGCTAATCCAGAACCAACTATAGATAAACAAATAATAATTAATTCTGTAGAATTTTTTATATAAATAAAATTAAAATATCTAGAAAAATATATATTTCCTGTCAAATAAGATAAACAAGTTAAACTTAAGGAAATAAAAATAATAGGCATGATTGCTAAACCATCTAGCCCATCAGTTAAATTTACAGAATTACTAATTATTAGTACAATAAAATAACATATTATTATGTATAATATAATATTTAAATTATATTTAATAATTTTATGTGTAAAAGGTATGATAAATCTTATATATAATTCTTTTTCATTATTTATTATAATAAATAATATAAAAAAAATATTAGCAATTGATTGTAAAAAAAGTTTTTTATATGCAGATAGCCCTATCGAATTTTTTAAAATAATTTTATAAAAATCATCTATAAAACCAATTATTGAATATAAAAATGTTATAAATAATGTATATACAATATATTTATTAGATAAATCTGACCAAAGTATTACAGAAATAAAAATAGATAATAATATTACTATTCCCCCCATAGTAGGAGTTTTTTTTTTAATAAAATGTGTAATTGGTCCATCTTTTCTAATTATTTGAGAAACTTTTTTTTTATGAAAATATTTAATAAAAATTGGAGTTAAAAAAAATGTCATACTAAATGATGTTATAAGTGTCATTATAGAACGTATTTTAAAATTTATTAAGAAAAAATTTACATATTTTAAATAATTTTTAAAATATGAAAATAATATTATTAACATTTTAATTTCTCCAATAACATTTTAATTAATATTTCTATTTTATTTTTACGTGATCCTTTAAATAAAATAGTATAATGGTTAAAATTTTTAATTATTAAAAATAATTGATTTACTAACATATTTTTATTGGAAAAATGTTGTGATTTTATATTTTTTTTAATAAAATAATAACTATATTTACCAATACTAAAAATATAATCTATGTTAGATTTTAAAATTAATTTTTTTATTTTTTTATGATAAAAAATAGTGTAAATACCTAATTCTAACATATCACCAATAACTAAAATTTTTTTACCAGGAAAATTTTTTAAAATATTAATAGCTATACTTACCGAATTTGGATTCGCATTATATGTATCATTTATAATAAGTTTATTATGACCAATAATAATTGGATACATTCTTCCTTTAATAGATTTAAAATTTTTTAATCCAATTGCTATTTCTTCTAAAGTAGATCCTACAGAAAATGATAATGCTGCTGATGCTAATGCATTATAAATATTATGTATTCCTCCACCAATAAGAAATAATTTAATTAAAATTTCACCTATAGGTGAAATTAATAAAAATTTAATTTTATTAGGTAATATTATTATATTTTTAGCAAAAAAGTCTGTTTTATTATTTTGTAAAGAAAAGGTAAAAATGTTTTTATCATTACTTAATTTTTTTAAAATTTTTTTTTGATTTTTATCATCATAATTAATAATTGCGATTCCTTTATTTTTTAAATATTTAAAAATATCACTTTTATTTTTAATAATATTTTTTAAAGATTTAAAACCTTCTAAATGGGATTCTGATATATTATTAATTAATGCAACATCAGGTTTTACTAAATTAGCAATATAAGAAATATCGTTAATTTTATTTCCACCTATTTCAATTACGGCATATTTATATTGATTTTGTAATTTTAATAATGTTAAAGGAACACCAATATGGTTATTCATATTTTTTTCAGTAAAAATAGTTTTATTTTTATTTTTTAGAATAGATACAGTCATTTCTTTAACTGATGTTTTACCTGATGATCCAGTAATACCGATTACATCATGTTTAAATTTTATCCTTTTCCATAAACTCAATTTAGCTAATCCTATAGTAGTATCTAATACAATAATTTGAGGAATATTAATATTAGTATATTTATGTACTAATATAGCTAATGCACCATTTTTAATGGCATCATTAATAAAAAAATGTCCGTCAAATTTATTACCACAGATAGCGATAAAAATACATTTTTGTTTAATTTTTTTACTATCTATAGAAAAATTTAATATTTTAATATTATTACCAATTAATTTACCATTTACTATTTGTGATAGTTTTTTTAAACTAATTAATTCGTTCATTTTATATTTTTTAAGATTTTTTGAATAGCATTAAAATCTGAATAATTAAAAATTTTATTACCTATAATTTGATAATTTTCATGTCCTTTACCAGCTACTAAAATAGTATCAGTTTTTACTGAATGAGAGATTGCATAAGAAATAGCTTTAATTCTATTTAAAATGATATAAACATTTTTTAATGTAATACATCCTGTTTTTATATCATTAATAATGCTATGAATGTTTTCCTTTCTAGGATTATCAGTAGTTAAAATTATAATATCAGCATATTTTGTAGCTATATATCCCATGATTGATCTTTTCCCTATATCTCTTTCTCCTCCACATCCAAAAATACACCATATTTTTCCTTTAACATTTAATTTAAGAGTTAATAAAACATTTTTAAGTGCATCAGGAGTATGAGCATAATCAATTATTATGTTAGTATATTTTTTTTTAAAAAAAACTTTTTGCATTCTTCCTGGGATAGGAAATATTTTTGATACTGTTTTAACTAATTTTTTTAAAGGAAAATTTAAATTTAATAATGTAGCCATACATAATATTATATTTATTACATTAAATTGACCTATTAAATTTGTTTTTATTTCTCCATTACCCCAAATAGAATTAAATTTAATAATGGTATGATCAGATAAATAAATTATTTTTTTTATATATACAAATAGATTTGATTGATATAATAAATTCTTTAATTTAGTAGTAATAACTGTAACATTCGATAATTTTTTACACCATTTTAATCCTATATTATCATCAATATTAATAATTTTTTTTTTTATTTTGTGATTAGAAAAAAATCTCCATTTAGACAATTCATAATTTTTCATATTAATATGATAATCTAAATGATCTCTTGTTAAATTTGTAAAAATTCCAATAGAAAATATTATATTAGCTACTCTATATTGATCTAATCCATGTGACGAAACTTCCATAATTACAATATCTGCTTTTTGATTTACAAACTTTTCTAATGTAGATTGTATTTCTACAGCAGAATCAGTTGTATTATTTGTTTTAATTAAATTTTTATAAAATCCATTTCCTATAGTACTTAAAATAGCAGGTTTATAACCTAACAATCTGATCCATTGCATTAAAAAATGTGTAATACTTGTTTTTCCATTAGTTCCAGTAATTCCTATTATGGGAATTTTTTTACTTGGATGATTATATAATGTACCTGCAAGATATGAAATTTGTTCAAGTAAATTTGGTAAATAAATGATAGGTATTTTTTTTTTTACTTCTATAGTATAAGGTAATGTTTTTTTATCAGAATACGTTAATATTGCTACTACTCCTTTTAATATAGCTTGTGTTATAAAATTTTTACCATCATATTTACATCCTTTAATTGCTATAAATAAACAATATTTACCTTTAATTTTTCTGCTATCTAAAACAATTTTATTTATTAAAATATTTTTTATTAAATCATGTTTAATATAATTATTTAATAATTTTTGCAAACTAAATAAAGAAATATTCAACGACAAATCCTTAATATAAATTATATCTACTACATTAATACTAAAATTATTATTTTTATATTTTTTGTGCAATACGTAATATTGCGCTTCTAGATCTTGAATTTTTTAAAATTTCATTTTTATTAGGAAAAATTTTACCAATAATTTTTAATGTTAATTTTTTATTTTGGAGATAAAAAAAATTTATCTGTTCTTCCGTTAAAGGCAATTTATTATTAATTTGATTTTGATAGGAACTATGTTTTTTCATAAACATTTTTATAATTCTATCTTCTATAGAATGAAAACTAATTATTGATATAATTCCTCCTATTTTTAATAATTTTAATGAAATATTTAATCCTTTTTTTAATTCTTCTATTTCTTTATTTAAGAAAATTCTTATAGCTTGAAAAGATCTTTTTGCTGGATGTTTAAATTTATTTTTTTTACTAACTATCGATATTATAGATGATAAATCATGTGTATTATTTAATTTATTATTAGATATATACTTTTTAATATTATATGCTATTTTTTTATGATATTTTTCTTCACCATATATTTTTAATATTTTTGATAATTTTTTTACATTTATATTATTTAATAAATCATAAGCAGTAATTTTTTCATTTTGATTTATACGCATATCTAATGGTCCATTAAATATATAAGAAAAACCTCTTTCAGGATTATTTAATTGGAATGAAGAAATACCTAAATCAAATAAGATACCATCTATTATACCTGTTTTATTATTAAATAAGTTTTGTAAATTTGAAAAATTATTATTAACATAAACAATTCTTTTATCTAATATTTGATGTTTCAATAATGTTTTTAGATCACGATCTATAGCATAAATTTTTCCCTGATTACCTAATCTAGATAAAATTAATTTTGTATGTCCTCCACAACCATATGTCGCATCTATATATGTTCCATTTTTTTTAATATTTAAACTATTAACAGATTCTTTTAATAAAACTGGAATATGACTTATCATATGACATTTAATTTAATTAAATACTATATAATTAATATATTATATACTATAATATATTAATTTGTAATTAAAATATTTTTAATATAAATTAATATTTATTTAAAAATTTGGTTAAATTGTTAAAAGGTAATATTTATGATAGAATATCCAAATTTTAAAAGTACTACTTTATTAAAAAAAGAAAAAAATTATTATATACAAAAATATTTTCGAAAAGTATATGGATGGATGTTTTGTGGTTTATTATTAACTGCGTTTATTGCTTGGTATGTGTCTAATACAATACAAATTACAAATTATTTATTAAGTAATAAATATTTTTTATTAAGTATATGTTTTGTACAATTTGTATTAGTTTTTACTATTTCTGGTTTTATAAATCAATTATCTGGAAAAACATTAACTACTTTATTTATGTTTTATTCATGTTTAACAGGATTTACAACAGCTGGAATATTTTCCATATATAATCAAAATACTATTTTTACAGCATTTATAACTACATCATTAACTTTTTTATTTATGTGTATTTGGGGTTTTTTTACTAAAAAAGATTTGAGTAATTTAGGTAATATAATAATAATGGGGATTATTGGTACATTAATTGCTTCTTTTATAAATTTATGGTTACAAAATAGTTTAATAACATCTATAGTTAATTATCTTGGTGTAATTTTTTTTACATTAATTATAGCTTATGATACTCAAAAACTAAAAAATATTGCTAAAAAAATTAGTTTAAATGAACATGATCAAGATAATTTAAGAAGATATGCTATTTTAGGTGCACTTATGCTATATTTAGATTTTATTAATTTATTCTTTATAATATTACGTATGATCAGTAATAATGATGATGATAAATAATAATTTTTATATATAAAAATTATTATTTAATTTTACGTAAATTTAAATATTAAAATAAATAATTGATATAATTAAAAATTATAAATATAAAATATGACACCTATGATAAAACAATATTTAAAATTAAAAAAACAATATCCTAAAATTATCCTATTTTATAGATTAGGAGATTTTTATGAAATGTTTTTTCAAGATGCTAAAAAAGCATCTAGATTATTAAATATTGTATTAACTAAAAGAGGAAAAATTAATGGGAAACCTATACCTATGGCAGGTATACCAGTTAATAAAGTTGAAAATTATTTATCTAAATTAATTAAATTAGGAGAATCAATAGCTATTTGTGAACAAATAGAAAATACAAATTTATTATATAAAAAAAAAATTTTGGATAGGAAAATAGTTCGTATTATTACACCTGGAACAGTTAGCGATGATATTTTATTAAATAATCATGTTGATAATTTATTAGCTGCTATTTATCAGGACAAAAAATTAGGATTTGGTTATGCAACATTAAATATTAGTTCTGGTGATTTTAGAATTACAGAAAATAATGATATTAATATAATTGCAGGAGAATTACAAAGAACAAATCCTATCGAATTATTATATCCAGAAAATTTTAATAATATGGATCTAATAAAAAAAATAAAATTTACTCAATGTAGACCATTATGGGAATTTGATATAGATATATCTGTACAAAAATTAAATATGCAATTTGGAACTAAAAATTTAAAAAGTTTTGGTATTGAAAATTCATTTATAGCTATTAAAGCTGCAGGTTGTTTACTTCAGTATGTTCA
This sequence comes from Enterobacteriaceae endosymbiont of Donacia proxima, assembly GCF_012569285.1. NCBI lineage: Bacteria > Pseudomonadati > Pseudomonadota > Gammaproteobacteria > Enterobacterales > Enterobacteriaceae > Enterobacteriaceae endosymbiont of Donacia proxima. The sequence goes on along the minus strand of NZ_CP046198.1, from coordinate 131,186 downwards.
AGATACTCAAAAAGTATATTTACCTCATATTAATAATATTTATTTAGAAAACCATAATAATGAAATTATTTTAGATGAAAATACTCGTAAAAATTTGGAAATTATTAATAGTATTTCTGGAAATAATAATAATACCCTAATCAAAGTATTAGATTATACTGTAACTACTATGGGGAGTCGCTTATTAAAGCGTTGGTTAAATAATCCTATAAGAAATACAAAAATTATTTTAAATAGGCAAAAAAATATCTCTATATTACAACAATATTATTTAAAATTTCAAAAAAATTTATTAAAAATTAGTGATATTGAAAGAATTATTGCTAGATTAGCATTAAAAACAGCTAAACCTAATGATTTAGTTTCTTTAAGAAATACATTGATGTATTTACCTAAAATTAATAAAATAATGAATATTATAGATATTTGTGAAATAAAGTCAAAAATTTTAAATTTAGGATTATTTTCTAAATTAAAAGAATTATTAATAAAATCTATAAAAAAAAAACCTTCATTATCTTTAAAAGATGGTAATGTTATAGCTACTGGATATAATCCTTTGTTAGATAAATTAAGAAAATTTTCACAAGATTCTAAAAAATATTTATCTTTTTTAGAACAAAAAGAACGAAAATTATTAAAATTAGAAAAATTAAAAATAGGTTTTAATACAATTAATGGATATTATATTCAAATTAATAAAAATTTTAAATTAAATATACCGAATAAATATATTCAAATCCAAACTTTAAAAAATTTCAATAGATATACAATCCCAGAATTACAAAAATATCAAAAAGATACTTTATTTTCTAAAGAAAAACTTTTAAATTTAGAAAAAACTTTATATAATGAATTATTTTATTATATAAATCCTTTTTTAAAAAATCTACAAGAATTATCATTATATTTATCAGAATTAGATGTGTTATGTAATTTAGCTGAACGTTCTTTAACTTTAAATTATACTTGTCCTCTTATTAATGAAGAAATAGGAATATCTTTAACTAATTCAAGACATCCTGTTGTAGAAAATATGAGAAAACTACCATTTATACCTAATAATATATTTTTAACAAAAAAAAATCATATGTTAATAATAACAGGACCTAATATGGGAGGGAAAAGCACGTACATGAGACAAATTGCATTAATTATTTTAATGACTTATATAGGAAGTTATGTTCCGGCAGATAAAGCTATTATAGGACCAATAGATAGAATATTTACTAGAATAGGATCAACTGATGATATTTCTTCTGGATTATCTACTTTTATGGTAGAAATGATAGAAACAGCAAATATTTTAAGAAATGCAACAACTAAAAGTTTAGTATTAATGGATGAAGTAGGAAGAGGAACTTCGACACATGATGGTTTAGCTATTGCATGGGCTTGTGCAGAAAATATAGCAAAAAAAATTAAATCACTTACTTTATTTGCTACTAATTATATTGAATTAACTATTTTAAAAGATACAAATAAATGTATAAAAAATGTATATTTTGATGCAATGGAATTAAATAATTCCATTGTTTTTTTACATAAAATTAAAAATGGATCAATTAATAAAAATTATGGTTTATTTGTAGCATCCTTAGCAGGAATTCCTAAAGAAGTTATTAATCAGGCAAAAAAAAAAATTAAACAATTAGAAAATCATAATACTTTAAACTAAATTTTTATAAAAGTTAGGTTTAAATAAATATAAATTCTATTAGTTTTATAATTAAAAAATTAATTTAATTGAAGTTTAAAGGATATTTATTTACATGAATTCTTTTGCCAAAGAAATAAAATTAATTAATATTGAAGAAGAATTAAAAAATTCTTATCTAGATTATGCAATGTCAGTAATCATCGGTAGAGCTTTACCAGATATAAGAGACGGATTAAAACCAGTACATAGACGAATATTATATGCAATGTATGTATTAGGTAATACCTATAATAAAGCTTACAAAAAAACAGCTAGAATAGTAGGAGATGTTATCGGTAAATATCATCCACATGGTGATAATGCAGTATATGATACGATTGTGAGATTAGTTCAATCATTTTCATTAAGATATCCCTTAATTAAGGGACAGGGAAATTTTGGCTCTATTGATGGAGATTCAGCTGCAGCTATGCGTTATACGGAAATTAAAATGGCTAAAATAGCTCAGGAAATTATTAATGATTTAGAGAAAAATACAGTTAATTATTTATCTAATTATGACGGAACAGAAAAGATTCCTGAAATAATGCCTACTAAAATACCTAATCTATTAATAAATGGATCATCAGGAATAGCTGTAGGTATGACTACTAATATACCTCCTCATAATATTACTGAGATAATCAATGGTTGTTTAGCTTATATAAATAATAATAAAATTTCTATAAAAGAATTAATGCATTATATTCCAGGCCCAGATTTTCCTACATCAGGTATTATTTATGGTATAAATGGTATTAAAAATGCTTATTCTACAGGTAAAGGAAAAATTTTTCTCAGAGGACGTACTAAAATTATTAAAAATAAACAAAAAAATTATAAAACTATTATAATTTATGAATTACCTTATCAAGTTAATAAGGCTAAATTAATAAAAAAAATAGCTTTATTAATAAAAGAGAAAAAAATTAAGGGAATTAAAACTTTAAGAGATGAATCAGATAAAGATGGAATAAGAATTTTAATTAAAGTAAAAATGGATATTTCTACTAATGTTATTTTAAATCATTTATATACATTAACATCTTTACAAACTACTTTTAGTATAAATATGATTTCCTTATATAAGGGTGAGCCTGTATTAATGTCTTTAAAAAATATTATTAGAGCTTTTATTTCTCATCGGCGTGAAATAGTAATAAGAAGAACAAATTATCAAATTAATAAAACTCGTAATAAAGCACATATATTAGAAGGATTAATAGTTGCTTTATTAAATATACAAGAAATAATAGAAATTATACGTTCTGATAAAATATCAGAAAATATAAAAAATAAAATTTGTACAAAATCTTGGAAAATACCAGATATATCACAATTATTCTTATTTCAAGAACAAAAACTGTTAAATAGTTATTTAACTAATTCTAATTTAGTAAAATTTAATCAAAATTATCATTTTAGCAATGATCAAGTTACAGCTATTTTAAATTTAAAATTAAATAAATTAACAAAATTAGAATATAAAAAATTATGTATTGAATATCAAAATTTAATATATAAAATTTCTAAATTAGTTAAAATTATTAATAATTATAAATATTTAATGCAAGTAATATACAATGAATTAATTATAATTAAAAAAGAATTTGGAGATAATAGAAAAACTGAAATTATTTTAGATAAAAATACACCTATTATAAATACAAAAGATTTAATTAAATATGAACAAGTTATTATTACTTTATCTTATCAAGGATATATAAAATATCAAAAAATTGATGAATATCATCTACAACATAGAGGAGGTAAAGGAAAATTAACTACAAAATTAAAAGAAAATGATTTTATTTATAAAATTTTAATCGCTTATACTCATGATAATATTTTATTATTTTCTAATATAGGTAGATTATATTGGTTAAAAGTATATAATATTCCTAAATTTAGTAGATTTTCTCAAGGCAAACCTATTATTAATTTAGTTCCTTTAAAAAAAAATGAAAAAATTACTAGTTTATTAATAGTAAACGAATATAGAAATAATTCTAATTTAATTATGGCAACTAAACAAGGAATAGTAAAAAAAACTAATTTAAAACATTTTAGTCATCCACGAACTAAAGGTATTATCGCAATTAAATTAAAAAAAAATGATGTTTTAATCGGAGTATCCATTATAGATATAAAAGATAAAATTATGTTATTTACTTCACAAGGAAAAGTAGTAAAATTTTGTGAAACAAAAGTTAGACCTATGGGAAGAAATACAACAGGTGTAAAAGGAATTAATATTTTAAAACAAAAAAATGATTTTGTTGTTTCATTAACTATTATTAAACCCCTTTTTAAGGGTAATATTTTTACCATAACAGAAAATGGATATGGTAAATGTACAAATAATAAATTATTTCCTACAAGATCTAGATATACTAAAGGAATTTTATCTATGATAATTAATAAAAGAAATGGATTATTAGTAGGATCTTTAAGGGTTAAAAAAAATAACCAAGTTATTATAATAACAAATATGGGTACATTAATACGTATTAATATATCTGAAATTTGTGTTATTGGACGTAATACTAAAGGTGTTATCATAATTAAAACTAAATTTAATGAAAAAATCATAGGATTACAAAAAATTTAAATTATTAAATATTTTATTTATACATATTAAATAAAATTATTTTTATTTAATATTAAAAAAATGTTTAAATTCATTTATTTTATTTGTTTTTTCCCATGTAAAAATATTTCTACCAAAATGTCCATAAGATGCAGTTTTTTTATATATAGGTGCTAATAGATTTAGCATTCTAATTAAATTAAAAGGTCGTAGGTCAAAATTATTTTTAATAAATAACATAATATTTTTATCAGAAATTTTACTAGTACCAAAAGTATTTACCATAATTGAAATCGGTTTAGCTATACCAATTATATATGCAATTTGTATTTCACAACGTGAGGCTAAATTTGAAGCAACTATATTTTTTGCTATATATCGTGCTGCATATGCAGCAGATCTATCTATTTTTGATGGATCTTTACCTGAGAATGCCCCTCCACCATGTCTAGCCATGCCACCATAAGTATCCACAATAATTTTTCTTCCGGTTAAACCACAATCACCAAAAGGTCCACCTATAATAAAACGACCAGAAGGATTGATAAAAAATTTAGTTTTTTTATTAATCCATTTTTTTGGTAATACTGGTTTAATAATTTCTTCCATAACAGCTTCTGTTAATTTTTTAGAAGATATTTCTTTAGAAATTTGTGTTGACAAAACAACAGAATCGATATCTATAATTTTATTCTTTTTATATTTAAATGTAATTTGACTTTTAGCATCTGGTTCTAACCATGATAAAATTTTTTTTTTTCTAACTTGTGCTTGTTGATACATTAATTTATGTGCATAAATAATAGGTGCTGGCATAAAAACATCAGTTTCATTAGTAGCATATCCAAAAACGAAACCTTGATCTCCTGCTCCTTGATTATATTTATCTAAATTAGATGTGATTCCTCTATTAATATCATCTGATTGTTTACTTAATATATTTAATATTGTACATGTATTTGCATTAAATCCTGTATCAGAATTAGTATATCCAATTTCTTTTATAGTTTTTCTTGTTATTTTTTCTATATTTATATTAGCTTTAGTAGTTATTTCCCCTCCAATTAATACCATATTATTTTTAATATATGTTTCACATGCTACACGTGATTTGATATCTTGTTTTATTATACTATCTAATATTGCATCAGAAATTTGATCTGCAACTTTATCTGGATGACCTTCTGATACAGATTCTGAAGTAAATAAATATTCTGTCATTAATATTATTTCCTATAAACATATTTAATATTTTCAGTATATATTTTTTTTAAAAAAATGCATATAAAATTAAAATTTTTAATTTATTAAAAATTTTAAAATTATAATAAATAGATTTTAAAACATTTTACCTATATATTTCTTTATATAAGTAATTTTTTATAAAATATTTTTAAATTTAGGAAAAATATATATTATGACTTCTAGAAAAGATATAGTTAATGCTATTAGATTTTTAAGTATAGATTCTATAGAAAATGTTAATTCAGGACATCCTGGAGCCCCGATGGGAATGGCAGATATAGCAGAAGTACTTTGGCGTAAATTTTTAAATCATAATCCTAATAATCCTATGTGGATAAATCGTGATAGATTTATTTTATCTAACGGACATTGTGTGATGTTACTTTATAGTTTATTACATCTTACTGGATATAATTTATCTATTTCTGATTTAAAAAGTTTTCGTACATTATATTCTAAAACACCAGGACATCCAGAATTTAAAAATACTCCAGGTGTTGAAACTAGTACAGGGCCTTTAGGACAAGGATTAGCAAATGCTGTAGGTATGGCTATAGCTGAAAAAACATTATCTGCACAATTTAATAAATTAAATTATAATATAATTGATCATTATACTTATGTTTTTGTAGGTGATGGATGTTTAATGGAAGGTATTTCACATGAAGTTTGTTCTTTAGCCGGAACATTAAAATTAAAAAAATTAATAGTGTTTTATGATAATAATAAAATATCTATAGATGGAAATATTAAAGGATGGTTTAATGAGAACATTAAGAAAAGATTTGAATCTTATGGTTGGAATGTTTTATCTAATATAGATGGTCATAATTCTGAAAATATAGAAAAAGCTATCAAAAAAGCTAAATCACATATAAATGATAAACCATCATTATTAATTTGCAACACAATTATTGCTTTTGGTTCACCCAATAAAGCAGGTAAAAATATTGCACATGGATCACCTTTAGGGAAAAAAGAAATTTTATTAACAAAAAAAAATTTGAAATGGAATTTTAAACCTTTTGAAATTCCTTCACATATTTATAAAATATGGGATGCAAAAAAAATAGGTTATATAAAAGAACAAAAATGGAAAAATATGTTTAAAAATTATTGTTGTAAATTTCCAATTTTAGCAAAAGAATTTACAAGAAGGATTAATAAAACTCTTCCTTGTAATTGGAATAATGAAATTAATAAATTTCTTTCAAAACTAAATAATAATAATTTAAGTTTATCAACAAGGCAAGCATCACAATTTATTCTACAAAAATATTCAAAATTATTACCTGAATTATTAGGTGGTTCTGCAGATTTATCTCATAGTAATTTAACTATAGTTAATCGTTCTAAACCAATTAATAAATTTAAAGATGGTAATTATATTTATTATGGTGTAAGAGAATTTGGTATGACTGCTATTTCTAATGGTATTTCTTTATATAATGGATTTATTACTTATACTGCTACTTTTTTAGTTTTTTCAGATTATTGCCGTAATGCCATAAGAATGGCTGCGTTAATGAAAATTAGAAATATAATGATTTATACTCATGATTCTATAGGGTTAGGAGAAGATGGACCAACACATCAACCAATAGAACAATTATCTAGTTTAAGATTAATACCTAATATAAATATTTGGCGTCCATGTGATAAAATTGAAACAGCTATAGCTTGGAAAATAGGCATTGAAAACATAGAAAAACCAACTATTTTAGTTTTATCAAGACAAATTTTACCTACACAAAAAAGAAATAAAAAAATTATATCATATATATCATATGGGGGATATATTTTAAAAGATTGTATAAATAAAAATCCTCAAATTATATTAATAGCTACTGGATCAGAAGTATCTTTAGCTGTTAAAGTATACGAAAAATTATCTATTTTAAAATATAAAGTTAGAGTTATATCTATGCCTTCTACTGATATATTTGATAAACAAAGTAAAGAATATAAAAATCATGTATTACCTAATCATGTAAAATGTAAAATAGCTATTGAAGCAGGATCTAAAGATTTTTGGTATAAATATGTGGGTTTAACTGGTATTATTATCGGTATAAATACTTTTGGATGTTCTGCTTCAGGAGAAAAATTATTTAAAAAATTTGGTTTTACTATTGAAAATATTTTGTTAAAAATAAAAAAATTTTTTAAATTATATAATTAATTATTTTTTTTATTAAAATATAGGATTAAAACACTTATGTTAAGTATTTTAGATTTAAATATTCAAAATAAAACAATATTAATTAGATCTGATTTAAATATACCAAGAGATTTAAATGGTAATATTACATCGGATATCAGGATTAAATTATCATTACCTACTATTAGGTATGCTTTAAAAAAAGAATGCAAAATTATTATAGCTTCTCATCTAGGAAATCCTATTGAAGGAGAATATAATGATTTTTTTTCTCTTAGAAAAATAGGTATATATTTAGCAAAAATTTTAAATCATAAAGTTGTTTTAAAAAAACATTATTTAAATGGTTTAAAATTTAAAAATAATGAAATTATCCTTTTAGAAAATGTTCGTTTTAATATTGGTGAAAAAAGTAATAATGAAAAATTAGCGGAAAAATATGCATCTTTATGCGATATATTTGTAATGGATGCATTTGCAACTTCTCATCGCATTCATTCTTCTACTTATGGTATTATTAAATTTGTTAAACAATCTTGTGCCGGTCTTTTATTAATAAGTGAAATAGAAAATTTAAAAAAATTTTTGAAAAATCCTTTAAAACCAATAATTTCAATTATTGGTGGATCTAAAATATCTACTAAATTTAATATTTTAAAAAAATTATCTAAATTATCAAATAAAGTTATTGTAGGCGGTGGTATTGCTAATACATTAATTTCATTAAATAATAATATTGGTAATTCATTATATGAACCTAATGCAATTTTATTAGCTCAAGAAATAATACAAAAATATAAAAATATAATTATTCCTATTGACTGTATTGTTAGCACAACTATATCAAATAATTCTTTAATAAAAACAAAAAAAATTACTAATATTTTAAAAAATGAAAAAATTCTTGATATAGGAAATAAAACTATAAATATAATTCAAAATGAACTTAAAAAAGCTAAAACCATTTTATGGAATGGACCAGTAGGAGTATTTGAATTTAAAAATTTTAGAAAAGGTACTGAAAGTATTATCAATTCTATTATTCATAGTAATGCTTTTTCTATTGTAGGTGGAGGAGATACATTAGCTGCATTAGAATTATTTAATATTTTTAATAAAATTTCTTACATTTCCACAGGAGGAGGAGCTTTTTTAAAATATATAGAAAAAAATAAATTACCCGTTACAACTCTATTAGAAAATATTTCATAAAATTAAATCTTATAATTAATATTATAAAATATCTAATAAAAAATTATTGAATGTAAAGTGTATATTATGTCTAAAATTTTAAATTATGTAAAACCTGGTGTAGTTGTTGGTCATGATGTACAAACTATATTTAAAATAGCTAAAAAAAATAATTTTGCTATACCAGCTATTAATTGTGTAGGTACTGATTCTATCAATATAGTATTAGAAACTGCAGCAAAAATGAAATCTCCAGTAATTATTCAATTTTCAAATGAAGGGGCTGCTTTTATTGCTGGTAAAGGTTTACAAATAATTAATCCTAGATTAGCGTCTATAGTAGGTGCTATATCTGGAGCTAAACATGTTCATAACATTGCACAATATTATGAAATACCAGTTATTTTACACACTGATCATTGTCCAAAAAATAAGTTATCTTGGATTAATGATTTATTATATGAAAATGAAAAATATTATATAAAATATAAAAAATCTTTGTTTTCATCACACATGATAGATCTATCAAAAGAATCTATAAAAGATAATATCAAAATATGTAGTTCTTATTTAAGAAGAATGTCAAGAATGAAAATGACATTAGAAATAGAATTAGGATGTACAGGAGGTGAAGAAGATGGTATTGACAATACCAATTTAAATAAAAAAGTATTATATACTGATCCTAATGATGTAAATTATGCATATGAAAAATTAAAATTAATTAGTTCACAATTTATTATTGCTGCTTCTTTTGGTAATGTACATGGAGTATATCAAACAGGTAATATACAATTATTACCTAAAATTTTAAAAGATTCACAAAAATTTATTAGGAAAAAACATCATTTACATAAAAATCCTATAAATTTTGTATTTCATGGAGGTTCTGGATCTTCAATAACAGAAATTAAACAAGCCATAAAATATGGTGTTGTTAAAATGAATATTGATACAGATACTCAATGGGCTACATGGAAAGGTATATTAAATTTTTATAAAAAATATAAATTTTATTTACAAAAACAATTAGGTAATCCGGAAGGTTTAAATAAACCTAATAAAAAATATTATGATCCTAGATCATGGATCAGAGCATCACAAATTTCTATGAAAAAACGATTAGAAAGAACATTTAAAGAATTAAATGCAATTAATATATTATAAAAAATAAATTATTTAAATTATAAAACAAAATACAAATTATTTTATACAATGGATTATTAAAATATGAATAAGTTTATTAGTGTATTAGATTTTATAAAAATGTGGATATTTGACAATAAAATTTTTATTTTATATCAATGTGAACATTTTATTCTAGCAGGTATGATTTTATTTTTCGGATTATGGGGTGTTAAATTTGGTACTAAAACTATAAGAAATGTTTTTACTAAAAGGAATATAGATCCGATTACTATCGGATTTCTCACAAATGTTTTTAAATATAGTTTTATTATTTTTGTTATAGTTAGTGCTTTAAGTAGTATTGGGTTACAAACATCATCAATTTTTGCTGCATTCGGTACTATAGGATTAGTAATCGGTTTAGCTTGGCAAAGTGCATTGGCAAATTTAGCTTCAGGATTATTAATTATCACTTTTCGTATTTTTAAAGTAGGAGATTATATTAATATAAGTAATGTAACTGGTAGAATAACTAATGTGGAAATTTTTTGTACTCTTTTAAAAACATTTGATGGAAGTATTATATCAGTACCTAACGGTAAAATTTTGACAGAAAATATAGTAAATTTTTCTAAATCAAGTGAATATCGTAATAAAATTACTTTAAGTCTTTCAAGAAACTTAATACAAAATGATATCAATACAATTAAAAAAATTTTATTAGATACTGTATCACTAAATGATAAAATAATAAAAAATTCTATTGTTAATGTTGTTGTTGACGGAATTACTAATAGTTCTATTAATTTTAGTGTTTTTTTTTGGATAAATGATTTTATAAATAAAAAAGAAATTTGTTCAGATTTAATAGATATTATTAAAAATAACTTGGAGTTATATAATAAATCCTGTGTTTTATGGATAAATAATGATTAATACTTATCATATTTCTATTCCAAATTTTTAAATATCCGGTGCGAACGGGAGTTGAACCCGCGACCCCCGGCGTGACAAGCCGGTATTCTAACCAACTGAACTATCGCACCATTTCTTATATTATAAGATAATATATTATTATTATCAATAACTATTTTTTATTTCCATAAAACAAAACCACATTTTTTTTTAATTAAATTTAATTTTAAATTATGTAATTTTAATTCTTCATCAGAAGCTTTTATAATTAATAATTTTTTTTTTTTTTTTAAAATTTTTTTAAAATTATTAATATGAATATTATTATGTTTTTCTTTTAATAATTCTAATGTAAACTGATTTTGTTTAGCAGTCATAGATAAAAAAACATATGCTAAAAGTTTTGCATCTAATAAAGCACCATGTAAATTACGTTTATTTTTATTTATACTAAATCTTGAACATAAAGAGTTTAGTGAATTTCTTTTCCCAGGAAATATATTTCTAGCTATTTTTAATGTATCTTTAATTATACAAATATCTTCAATTTTAGGTAAATTATTTTTTAATAATGATAATTCATAATTTAAAAAATCAACGTCAAATTGAGCATTATGAATAATAATTTCTGATCCTTTAATATAATTTAAAAAATTATGTACAATTTTAGCAAAAATTGGTTTTTTAGATAAAAATTTATTAGAAATTCCATGAATATTAAATGCTTCTTTACTTATTATTTGTTGTGGATTGATATATTCATGAAAATAATTTTTAGTAATATTACGATTAATAATTTCTATAATTCCTATTTCAATAACACGATGTCCTATATAATAAGGAGGAAATGAATTCATCCCAGTTGTTTCTGTATCTAAAACTACTTGACGTATATTTAATTTTTGCATATTTGTTATATAAATAATATTAATTTTAATAGAAAAATATGTATAAAAATATAAAAATTTTTACAGATGGTTCTTGTATAAATAATCCAGGTCCAGGAGGATGCGCCGCTATTTTACAATATCATAAATATGAAAAAATTTTAACTAAAGGTTTTTTTTTAACAACTAATAATAGAATGGAATTAATGGCTTCTATTATTGCATTAGAATTCCTAAAAAAAGATTGTAATATTATACTTACAACTGATAGTAAGTATTTAAAAAAAGGAATTACAAAATGGATACATAATTGGAAAAAAACTAATTGGAAACGTAATAATAAACAAAAAGTAAAGAATATTGATTTATGGCAAAGATTAGAATTATCTTTAATTCATCATAAGATTTCATGGAGATGGATTAAAGGTCATTCGTCACATTTTCTAAATAAAAGATGTGATAAATTAGCTCGTATTTTGGCTAAAAATCCTATAGAAGATGATTGGGGCTATATAAAAAAAATAAAAAATTAAAAATTTTAAATATTTATATATAAATTTACAAAAAATAGTTGTTATTTTACCATAACTTCTTTAAGTTTAAATTAACTAATTCATTTTAAAATTACATTTATGTTCTAAATTTAAACATTTTTAATAAAGGTATATAGTATGTTAGATAACAATCGTTTACGCATAGCTATGCAAAAATCTGGTCGTTTAAGTAATGAAACTAGTAAACTCTTAAAGAGTTGTGGTCTTAAAATTAATCTGCAACAACAACGGTTAATAGCTTTTGCAAAAAATATGCCGATTGATATCTTAAGAGTACGTGATGATGATATTCCTAGTTTAATTATGGAAGGTGTTGTTGATTTAGGAATTATAGGTAAAAATGTTTTAGAAGAAGAAGTATTAAATAGATTATCTAAAGGTTATAATGCAAAATATATAATATTACGTAAATTAGATTTTGGTATATGTAGATTATCAATAGCAATACCTGTAAATAAAAATTATTTAGGATTAAAATCTTTACAAAATACTTGTATAGCAACATCTTATCCTAATTTATTAAAAAAATATCTTGATCAACATCATATTAAATTTAAATCTTGTATTTTAAATGGTTCAGTAGAATTAGCCCCAAGGGTAGGTTTATCTGATGTTATTTGCGATTTAGTTTCTACAGGAGCAACATTAAAAGCAAATGGAGTTAAAGAAGTAGAAGTTATATATAATTCTCAAGCATGTTTAGTACAACGTTATGATAAGATATCATATTTTAAACAAAAATTAATAGATAAATTATTAACTAGAATTAAAGGAGTAATTCAAGCAAAAGCATCAAAATATATTACTTTGCATATTTCAAGTAAAAAATTAAAACAAGTATTTTTACTATTACCATATATACAAAATCCAACTATTTTACCATTAATAGGAGAAACAGAAAAAATTTCATTACATATGGTATGTAATGAAACATTATTTTGGGAAAGAATAGAAAAATTAAAATTATTAGGAGCAAGTTCTATTTTAGTTTTGCCTATTGAAAAAATTATAGAGTAATGATAATGAATATTATAAACGATATTATCTATTGGGATAATTGTAATAAAGATTACAAAAAAAAAATATTATCTCGACCAATATTCTTTATAGATAAAAAAATTAAAAATGATGTAAAAAATATTTTGAAACAAGTTAAGGAAAATGGTGATAGTGCTTTAAAAAAATATAGTTTATTATTTGATAAAATCAAAATTAATAATTTACAAATTAATAAAAAACAAATATTTAATGCAAAATTTTATATAAATCATGATATAAAAAATGCGATACAAAATGCATATAATAATATTTATAAATTTCATAAATATCAGGTTATAAAAAAAAAAATAATTGAAATTATACCTGGAGTATTTTGTAGCCATATTTTTCGTCCTATATCTAGGATAGGATTATATATTCCAGGAGGAACATCATCATTATTTTCTACAGTATTAATGTTAGGAATACCAGCACAAATAGCTTTATGTCCTAATATTATTTTATGTTCTCCTGCTCCGATTTCTAACGAAATTTTATTTGCTGCTAATTTATGTAATATACAAAATATATTTCAAGTAGGAGGCGCACATGCTATAGCTGCTATGGCTTATGGAACACAATCTATTGATAAAGTAGATAAAATTTTTGGACCTGGAAATATTTATGTTACAGAAGCTAAAAAACAAGTTAGTAATAACATGACTTTTTTTAATAAAACTTCTATAGATATGCCAGCTGGTCCATCAGAATTAATGATTATTGCAGATGAATCGGCAAATTATAATTTTATTATAGCAGATTTATTATCACAAGCAGAACATGGTATTGATTCACAAGTATTATTAATAACTACTGAGGAAAAAATTGGAAAATTAGTTAAAAAAAATCTTTTTAAACAATTAGAAAAAATACCTAAAAAAAATATAATAATAAAATCACTTAGTAATAGTTATATTATAATCGTAAATAATATAAATGAATGTGTTAATATAGTAAATACATACGCTCCTGAACATCTTATTATCCAATGTAAAAACTATAAAAAAATTTTATCTAATATTATCAATGCAGGATCTATTTTTTTAGGTAATTGGGCTCCTGAATCAGTAGGAGATTATGCTTCTGGGACTAATCATGTTCTACCTACTTATGGTTATGCTAGAACTTATTCTTGTTTAAGTATTTCTGATTTTCAAAAAAAAATCTCTGTACAAAAATTAACAAAAAATGGTTTATTAAATATTTCTTTTACAGTAGAAACTATGGCAAAAACAGAAAATTTATTAGGTCATAGTAATTCTGTAACAATAAGAAAAAATTTTATAAATCAACAAAAACAAAAAATTAAAAATATTAATCAGATAGTTAAAAACAATATTCTAAATTTAATTCCATATCAATCAGCAAGATTATTATATAAAAATAATATTAATAATAAAATCATGTTAAATGCGAATGAATCTCCTATTATTTCATTATTTTCTACTAATAATAAAATATTAAATAGATATCCAGAACAACAACCTAAAAAATTACTTAATTTTTATAGTAAATATATTAATTTAAATAATAAAAATATTTTAATTACTAGAGGTGCAGATGAAGGTATAGATATAATTATGAGAACATTTTGCGATCAAAAATATGATAAAATCTTATTTTGTCCTCCAACATATGATATGTATCGTGTTACTGCTAATATATTAAATATTAAATATTTAATGATTTTTAGTATAAAAAATAATTGGAAAATAAATTTTAATAAAATTAAAAAAAATCTTAAAAATGTTAAAATTATTTATTTTTGTAATCCTAATAATCCTACAGGAAATACTTTAAATAAAAATGATATAATACAATTGTTAGAATTCACAAAAAATAAAATAATAATTGTTATTGATGAAGCATACATTGAATTTTGTCTTGATCAGACCATGATTTATTTAATTAATAAATATGAAAATTTAATTGTATTAAGAACTTTATCTAAAGCATTTGGTTTAGCAGGTTTACGTTGTGGTTTTATATTAACAAATAAATATCTTATAAAGATATTACTTAAAGTTATAGCACCATATCCAATATCTATTCCAGTTTTAGATATTGCAGTACAAGCTTTAAATACAAAAAATATAATTATTATGAATAATAATGTAAAAACTATTATAAATAATAAAAAATGGTTAATAGAAAAATTAAATAATTGTAATTGTGTAAAAAAAATTTTTGTTAGTAAAACTAATTTTATCTTAGTAAAATTTAATAATTCAAAAATTATTTTTGATATTTTAAATAAAAATAATATAATTGTACGGGATCAAAATCATGAAAAAATATTAGATAATTGTTTAAGAATTACAATAGGGACATTTTATGAATGTAAAAAATTATTTTATATATTACAAAAAATATCTTGATTAATTTTATAAGAAATAATTTATGCTTAAAAAAATACTTTTTATAGATAGAGATGGTACTTTAATATCTGAGCCTAAAAATAATTTTCAAATCGATCATATTAATAAATTATTTTTTGAAAAAAATGTTATTCTTGCATTATCAAAATTAAAAAAACTTTCTTATTTATTTATTATGGTTACCAACCAAGATGGTTTAGGTACAAAATTTTTCCCATATGAATCTTTTAATATTCCTCATAATTTTATAATTAATATATTTAAATCACAAAATATAGAATTTGAAAATATTTTTATTTGTCCTCATTTTTCTTATGAAAAATGCATATGTAGAAAACCAAATATAATAATGTTAAAACAATATTTAAATGATTCCTTAGATAAAAAAAATAGTTATGTTATAGGAGATCGTTTTAGTGATATAGAATTAGCCAATAATATTGGTATTAAAGGTATTTTATATAATAAAAAAACATGTAATTGGTTAGATATTTTAGCTAAATTAACACCAATAAAAAGATATGCTATAATAAGAAAAACAACAAAAGAAACTATAATACATGTAGAATTATTTTTAGATACATTTGGTAAATGTAATATAAATACTGGAATTAATTTTTTGAATCATATGTTAGAACAAATAGCAATACATGGAGGTTTTATTTTAAATATTTATAGTGATGGGGATTTATTTATTGATGATCATCATACAATAGAAGATATTGCGATAACTTTAGGGAAAGCTTTTGCTAAAGCTATCGGTGATAAAAAAGGTATTAATAGATTTGGTTTTTTATTACCTATGGATGAATCATTAGCGCAATGTTCATTAGATCTATCAGGGAGACCATATTTACAATATGATGTCAAATTTAAATACCAAAAAATTGGAGATTTAAATACTGAAATGATTAAACATTTTTTTTATTCATTATCATATTCTATGTTATGTAACATACATTTAAAAGTAACTGGAGAAAATGATCATCATAAAATTGAAAGTTTATTTAAAGCATTTGCTTGTTCATTAAAACAAGCAATAAAAATTGAACATAATGTTATTCCTAGTACAAAAGGAGTTTTAAATTGAAAATTGTTATTATAGATACGTCTTGTGGTAATTTTTGTTCTTTAAAATTTACTATAAAAAAATTAGGATTTAATTCTAAAATTACAAATAATAAAAATTTAATTTTAAATGCTGATAAAATTTTTTTACCAGGAATAGGTTCTGCTAAATCTATAATAAAAAAATTAAAAAAAGATAATTTAATTCAATTAATTAAAAATTGTAAAATAGATATTTTAGGAATATGTTTAGGAATGCAAATATTAGGAAAATATAGTGAAGAAAATAAAGGTATTTTTACATTAGGAATTATGGATTATTCTGTCCATTTAATGGACAATAAATACATTCCTATACCTCATATGGGGTGGAATAAAGTGAGTAATATTATTAAATCACCATTATTTAATAATATTAATAAAAATTCTTATTTTTATTTTTCACATAGTTATAGTATATGTATGAATAATTATACAATAGCTACAACTACTTATGGAGAAATATTTAGTTCAGTTATTCAAAAAAAAAATTTTTTTGGAGTGCAATTTCATCCAGAAAGATCAGGAATTAATGGTATTCAATTAATTAAAAATTTTTTAAAAATGTGAAATTATAAATATGATTATCCCAGCGATTGATTTGATAAAAGGTAAAATAGTTAGATTACATCAAGGTAAATTTAATTTAAAACGTGAATATTTATATACACCTCTATTTTATATAAAAAAATGTATTAAAGAAAATGCTCGTAAAATTCATCTTATAGATTTAGATGGTGCAAAAAATCCTGATACAAAACAATTAATGTTGTTAAAAAAAATTTCCAAATATCAGTTACCTCCAATACAAATTGGAGGGGGTATAAGATCTAAAAAAGATATAGATTTTATTTTTAATTTAATACCTAATTCTCAAATTGTATTAGGATCTTTTATCCTACAAAATTTTAAAAATCTAAAAAAAATATTTAAATTATATGATCCATTTTCTATTATTTTAGCTTTAGATATAAAGTATAATCAAAATAATAAAAAAATAATTTTTGTCAATGGATGGCAAAATACAAGTAATATAATTTTTGAAGATATTATAGAAAAATTTTTACATATAGGTTTAAAATATGTTTTATGTACAGACATTTCTCGAGATGGAACTTTTTTAGGACCGAATATAAATTTATATACTGAAATAGTTAAAAAATATCCTGAAATATCTTTTCAAGCTTCAGGAGGTATATCTTCTTTACAAGATATTATTAATTTAAAAAATACTGGAGTAAAAGATGTAATTATAGGAAGAGCATTTTTAGAAAAAAAATTTACCATTAAAGAGGCTAATTTATGTTGGCAAAAAGAATAATTCCTTGTTTAGATGTAAATAAAGATGTAGTAGTTAAAGGAAAACAATTTAAAAATCATCAAATTATAGGAGATATTTTATCTTTAGCTAAAAAATATGATAAGGATGGTGCTGATGAATTAGTATTTTATGATATTACTGCGTCAATTAATAAACAATTAGTCGATAAGAAATGGATATCAGAAATCTCTAAAATTATTAGTATTCCAATTTGTGTTGCAGGAGGAATTACATCTATAGATGATGCTGCTAAAATATTACATTTAGGAGTAGAAAAAATATCAATTAATACTCCTGCATTAAATAATCCTAATTTAATAAATCAATTATCTCAATATTTTGGTAAACAATGTATTGTTATAGGAATTGATTCTTGGTATGACAAAAAAACTCAAAAATATTATGTTTATAAATATACTGGAAATCAAAAAAATATAAAAATAACAAATTGGGAAACAATTAAATGGGTAAAATATGTTCAAAAATTAGGAGCAGGTGAAATAGTTTTAAATATGATGAATCAAGATGGATTATGTAATGGTTATGATATAAAACTTTTAAAAAAAATTAGAAAAATTTGTAAAATACCTTTAGTTGCATCTGGAGGTGCAGGTTCTATAAATGATTTTTATAATGTTTTCCATAAAAAGATAAATGTTGATGGAGCTTTAGCTGCATCAGTATTTCATAAAAATATTATTAGCATTAAAACATTAAAAAAATTTTTACATAAAAAAAATATTGAGGTAAGAATATGTTAAATTTTTTAAATAATTTAGATTGGGTTAAAACAAATGGATTAATTCCCACTATCATACAACATAAAATTTCTGGACAAATACTTATGCATGCATATATGAATAAGGAATCTCTTTCTATTACTTTGAAAACTAAAAAAGTTACATTTTTTTCTAGAACTAAAAAAAAAATATGGACTAAAGGTGAAACAACAGGTAATTTTTTATATGTAAAAAAAATTACAACTGATTGTGATAAAGACACACTTCTTATATTAGTTATTTCTATAAATAATACATGTCATTTAAATAAATATAGTTGTTTTAAAAAAACAATATCTGATTTTACCTTTTTATATTTATTGGAAAAAATTTTAGATAAAAAAAAGAATTCTTCTATAGAATCTTCATATACTTCTAAATTATACCAAAGTGGTGTAAAAAGAATTACACAGAAAGTAGGAGAAGAAGCTATAGAAACTATTATTGCAGCAAATGATAATAATAAAAAAGAAACTATACAAGAAACAGCAGATTTAATCTATCATTTAATAATTTTATTAAAAGTAAAAAATATTAATTTAAAAGATATTATCAAAATTTTAAAAATAAGAAATTCTAAACTAAAATAATTTATTAATCAAGTTTTATTTTAAATTTCTAAAATTAAAAAAAAATAATATTTGATAATTTTAAATAAAAATTTTAGATATTAATATTTTATAAAATATATCTACTAATGTCTTCATTAATAATAAGTGAATCAAGATGTTGACTTACATAGTTTTCATCAATAATAATGGATTGACTATTATATTCATTAGCATTATAAGAAATATCTGACATTAAATATTCTAATACAGTATGTAATCTTCTAGCTCCTATATTTTCTGTTGTTTCATTAACTTTCCAAGCAGATTCTGCTATTTTTTTTATACCATCTTTAGTAAAGATAATATCTACTTTTTCTGTAGCTAATAAAGCTTTATATTGTACCGTTATAGATGCATTAGGTTCTATAAGAATTCTTTCAAAATCATTACTAGTTAATGCTTTTAATTCTACTCTAATAGGTAACCTACCTTGTAATTCAGGTATTAAATCAGAAGGTTTTGAAATTTGAAATGATCCTGAAGCAATAAATAAAATATAATCTGTTTTAACCATTCCATGTTTTGTTGATACTGTACACCCTTCAACTAAAGGTAATAAATCTCTTTGTACTCCTTCTCTAGAAATATCAGAAGATACATTATTACTTCTTCTACAGATTTTATCTATTTCATCTAAAAAAACTATACCATTTTGTTCTACTGCTTCTATAGCTTTTTGTTTAATATCTTCATTATTAACTAATTTATTAGCTTCTTCTTCTATTAATAACTTAATTGCATCTTTAATTTTTAGTTTACGTTTTTTTTGTTTATTTCCTCCTAAATTTTGGAATAAAGATTGCAATTGACTAGTCATTTCTTCCATTCCAGGTGGTGCCATAATTTCAATGCCCATAGGAGTACTAGATAAATTAATTTCGATTTCTTGATTATCTAATAATCCATTTTTTAATTTATTTTTTAATTTTTTACGAATAGATTCAATATTATCATCTTTAGCCCAATAATTTTTATTAGGTATTAATACATTAATAATCCTTTCTTCCGCCATTTCTTTCGCTCTATAACAATTTTTATTGAATGCTTGTACTCGTATCATTTTTATTGAAGCATCAGTTAAATCACGAATAATAGAATCTACTTCTTTCCCGACATAACCAATTTCAGTAAATTTAGTTGCTTCTACTTTAATAAAAGGTGCATTAGCTAATTTTGCTAATCTGCGTGCAATTTCTGTTTTTCCTACACCAGTTGGACCTATCATTAATATATTTTTAGGTGTTACTTCTGATCTTAAATTTTCATCTAATTGCATACGACGCCAACGATTTCTTAAAGCAATTGCAACTGCTTTTTTTGCACTTTTTTGTCCAATGATAAATTTATCTAATTCATTTACAATTTCTTTTGGGGTCATTTCAGACATAGTGAAAATTTTCCTCATGATTATTTATTTAGATGGTAATTCTTCAATAGTAAAAATATGATTAGTATATATACAAATATCTCCAGCTATGTTTAAAGATTTTTTTACTATTTCATATGCACTTAAATTAGTATTTTCAAATAAAGCACGAGCAGATGCTTGTGCATATGGACCACCAGAACCAATAGTTACTATATTATTTTCAGGTTGTATAACATCTCCACTACCTGTAATAATTAAAGAAGTAATTTTATCTGCTATTACTAATAATGCTTCTAATTTACGTAAAATACGATCTGTTCTCCAATCTTTTGCTAATTCAACTGCCGATTTAATAAGATTTCCTTGATGTATTTCTAGTTTTTGTTCAAATAACTCAAAAAGAGTAAAAGCATCAGCAGTACCCCCAGCAAAACCGGCAATTACTGTATCATTATATAATTTACGAATTTTTTTTACATTTCCTTTCATTATAATATGACCAAGAGTTGCTTGTCCATCACCACCAATAACTACATTACCATTTCTCCTTACACTAACTATTGTTGTCATGAGTTTATTCCTCATTATAATTATTATTTATTTTAAAATTTTATAAAAAAATAAATAATAATTACATTTTTAAAAAATTTATTAAAATAAAAATTAATTAAATTAATATTTCATATTTAATTTCATGAAAAATTATATTATAATTAATCATATAATAATTTTAAATTTTATTAAAACAATAAAATTATAACATAATTTTTATTTTAAACAATAAATTTATATTTAATTAAAATTTATATGAAAAATAATATTTTAGCGATTGATACATCTACTGAATATTGTTTACTCTCATTAAAGATAAATAATATTATTCATAATAAAATACAATATTCTCCTTATTCACATATGCAATATATATTACAATTAATTAATGATTTTTTACAAGAAAAAAATATTACTTTATCTCAAATATGTTTATTAGGATATAATTTAGGACCAGGAAATTTTACAAGTTTAAGAATAGGTATAGCAATAGTAGAAAGTCTTTCTTATGTTTTAAATATTCCTAAGGTAGGGATATCACATTTAATGATTTTAGCTGAACAATCTTGGAAAATAAAAAAAATTAAAAATGTTATATCTGTTATAAAATGTAATAAGAATTTATTATATTTTGCTATATATAAAAGAACTTTAAAAGGTTTATGGATAGGGAAAAAAAGTGAATGTTTATTAAATTATGATATTTTTTTTAAAAAAATAATTTTATTAAAAGGAATATTTACATTAATTTCTAATATAGATCAATATATTCAAAATAATATTAAAAAAATGTTAAACAAAGATCTTAAAATAGTATTTATTAAAAAATTTTATTCTTCAGAAAATATTATTAGTATTATTAATACCATTGTTTTAAATAAAAAAAAAATAAAAAAACATTACCAAATAAATTATATTAAAAATATATTTTAATATAGATTAATGTTTTGTTTATTATTTTTCTTATAATATTTTTTTTGTTTTAGGTAAAATAATATTTAATTCTAATGTTAATATATTATTTTTTTTATTATCTATTTATATATTAATTATTTTTGAATTTATTTCTATATTTTTAGAAGTTACCTTTAATATTTTTTTTTAATTATGTATCTAGCAAAGATATATTTAACCTTTTTTATATTCTTCTAAATATGTTTTTTTAAGACCTTTTTTTAATAAAATTAATATTTTTTTAGATAAAAAAATTAATAATATTTATATTATTTCCAAAAAAAACGCTGTAAAAAATTTTTTTGTTCTTTTTTTATAAAACGTAAAGGAATTTTTTCTCCTAATAAACGTTTAACAGTATCTTTATATGCTAAAGAAGCATTAGAATTTTTGTGTAAAATAATACTTTTTCCTTGATTTAATGCTCTTAATACTAAGGGATCTTCTGGTATTACACCTATTATTTGAACACCTAAAATTTTAATAATATTATCAATACTTAATATATCTCCACAATTTACTCTGATAGGATCATAACGTGTAAGTAATAAATATTCTTTAATAGGTTTTTCTCCATTTTTAGTTCTTTTAGATTGTGATGAAATTATACCTAAAATTCTATCAGAGTCTCTAATAGAAGAAATTTCAGGATTAGTAGTAATAATAGCTTCATCAGCAAAATACAATGCAGTTAATGCACCTTTTTCAATACCTGCAGGTGAATCGCATATAATAAAGTCAAAATTCATTGTATTTAAATTTTTTAAAATAGCTTCTACTCCATTATAAGTTAATGCATCTTTATTCCTTGTTTGAGAAGCAGGTAATATATATAAATTTTTATATTTTTCGTCTTTTATTAAAGCTTGATTTAATGTTATTTCTCCTTGTAAAACATTGATAAAATCATAAATAACTCTTTTTTCACAACCCATAATTAAATCTAAATTACGTAATCCTATATCAAAATCAATAACAACAGTTTTTTTCCCATTTTTAGCTAATCCAGTAGCTATAGCTGCACTAGAAGTAGTTTTCCCTACACCTCCTTTACCAGAAGTTACAACAATTATACGCATTAAAAATTTCCTTAATAGTAAATTTAATAAGATTTAATTACATAATTTTATTTTTAATATTTTATTTTTTAAATATATTCTTGATGATTTTCCTAAAAATTTTAGGGGAATTTGATCTTGAAGTAAATATTCACCAGCAATTGATAATAATTCCGCAAATAATTGACTACAAAAAATTTGACAATTTCTATCTCCATTAGCTCCAGATAAAGCTTTACCTCTCATAAAACCATAAATATGGATATTACCATCTGCTATTAATTCAGCTCCTGTACTAACATTATTGATAATAATTAAATCACTATTATAAGCATAAACTTGCTGTCCTGATCTAATTGGATTATAGATAATTTTACTTTTATTATAATAGATATCTTTATTAAGTAATAAAGATCCTTTTTCTTTAATTATTTTAATAATAGATTTTGATACTATATTATTTTTATTATTATTTACTTTTTTTTCATTAATATCAATATTTTGAATTTTTTTATCATCTTTATAATTATCAAATAAAATAGGTGTACCAGTATTATTTATAATTTTAATAATATTTTTATTATTACATCCACTAACTCCTATAATATTAATACCTGTTGAAATAATAGCATTATAAACTTTTTCCCAATTTATTTCATTTTTTATATAAAAAATATTAACAATAACTGACATTTTTTTAAAAAATAAAGGAGAATGTTTTATTTTTTTTTTTATTGCATTATATATAAGTTCAGGTTGATTATTATATAAATAAATTACATAGAATGAAAAATTATTTTGTTTAAATTTAATTATTTTTGTAAACATTTTTTTTCCTTTAATTAATTAAAATTATTTTTAATTAAAATAATTTTATTAATTATATAAATATTTTTTTAATATATAAACATATATAAAGTATTTTATACTTGTAATTTTTTACATAAAAGTATAATTTAATAATGTATATAATATTAATATTAAATATATTTAATAATTTTAAAAAATAAAAATGAATAATCTATCAAAATTAGATTTATTATCTTCTAGATTTAGAGGATTTTATCCTGTTATAATAGATATTGAAACTTCTGGATTTAATCCTAAATATAATGCTATATTAGAAATATGTTTAATTACATTAAAAATGGAAAATGGTTGGTTAAAAAAAAATGAAACATTACATTTTCATGTAATACCTTTTAAAGGTTCAAGTATTTCTCCAGATGCATTAGCTTTTAATGGTATTAATATTTATACCTCTTTAAGAGGTGCTATTACTGAAATAGAAGTTTTTAAAATTATTTTTAAAAAAATTACTAAAGATTTAAAAAAAAATAAATGTAAAAAAGCAGTTATAGTTGCTCATAATGCTAGTTTTGATCATAGTTTTATTATGGAAGCTGTAAAAAGAAATAAAATGGAAAAATATAATCCATTTCATTCTTTTGTAATATTTGATACAACATCTATGTGTGGATTAATTTTAGGACAAACCGTATTAGCAAAATCATGTCATAAAATTGGTATTTCCTTTGATAGTAATCAAGCACATTCTGCATTATATGATGCTTATTGTACTGCTAAATTATTTTGTAAATTAGTTAATAATTGGAAAAGTAAAGGAGGATGGCCACCATAATTAAATATTAAATATATGATAAATATTTTTTAGAAATTTAAAATTTTTTTTAATTTATTACTAGTATGTAATGTATATAATATATCGGAACCTCCTATTAATTGATTATTTACCCATAATTGGGGGAATGTTGGCCAATCAGCATATTTAGGCAAATATATCCTAATATCAGAATTTTTTAATATATCAATATAGGTAAATTTAACTTTATAAAATAAAATTATTTTTACTGCTTTATCAGAAAAGCCACATCGTGGGTTTTCTGGAGTTCCTTTCATATATAAAATAATAGGATTATCATTAATTTGTTTTTTTATTTTATCGAAAATTTTCATAAAATACCTGTTCATTTATTAAAATAATTTAAAATTAATATAATTATATATATAATAATTTTATATTTTAAAAAAGTAAAATTTATTTAATTAAAATTTAATAAGAAAGGATATGTGTGCATAAATATTTAATTGAAATGAAAAAATTATTTAATATTACTGTACCAATAGTTTTAACACAAATAGCTTATCTTTTAATTAATATCATAAATATGATTATATCAAGTTCTTTTAATAAGTTTGATATGGCTGTAGTATCAATAGGTACATCAATATGGTTGCCTTTATTATTATTTTGTCATGGTATTTTTTTATCTTTAATACCAATTATTACTAAATTACATGGATCTAATAAAAAACAAATTATTATAAAATATGTACAACAATCATATTTATTATCAATAATTTTATCATGTATAATAATATTAATTTTATATAAAATAAATTTTTTTATATATTTATTATTAACTAATAAAATTTTAGTTCCAAAAATTATAATTTTTTTAAGAATAATTATATGGAGTATACCAGGTTATTTATTATTACAAATATTACGTTGTGTTTGTATTTCATTTTCATTAACTATACCTGATATGATCATTAGTTGGATTGGTGTCATAATATATATACCAATTAATTATGTTTTTATTTATGGTTTTAGCTATATACCATCTTTTGGAATTTTAGGATGTGGTTTATCTATAGTATTAATATATTTAATATTAACTATTATAACCATGATATGGATGTATAATTCAATATATTTTAATAATATAAATTATTTTAGTTTATTTAATAAACCTAATATAAAAATTTTAAAAAAATTATTAAAATTAGGTTTTCCTATCGGATTGTCTATTTTTGTTGAAATTACATTATTTACAGTTGTTTCTTTATTTATTTCTTCTATGGGTATTGATAATATTATTAGCCATCAAATAGCCCAAAATTTTAGTTCTTTTGTTTTTGTAATTCCATTATCTTTAAGTATAGCAACTACTATATTAGTTGGTTTTTATTTAGGTTCAGGTTATAAAAATAAAGCTAAAAGAATTAGTTGGATTTCGCAAATTATAGGTATTATTTTATCTATTTTAACTATTTTAATAAGTCTTTTTTTTAAAAAAAAAATTGCTTTTTTATATAATCCTAATCAAAATATTATTAATTTATCATCTAAATTAATATTTTTAGCCTCTATTTATCAATTTTTAGATGCTATTCAAGTAATAGGGTGCGGTATTTTAAAAGCTTATAAAGATACCAAATTTATTTTTTTTATTACTTTTTTATCTTGTTGGGTAATAGGTTTTCCTATTGGTTATATTTTGTCTATGACAAATTTAATTGTAAATTCTATGGGCCCTACAGGTTTTTGGATAGGATTTATTGTTGGATTAGCTATTGCAGTAATATTAATTATATTACGTATTATTAAAATACAAAAAAGTTGATTAAATATTATTAATATGATTTAATACATAATTATTGTTTTTTATGCGTTCTTAACTCAGTGGTTAGAGTGTCACTATGACATGGTGAAGGTCAGAGGTTCAAATCCTCTAGAACGCATAAAATTTTTTTGTTTATTTTTATACTCATTTCCAATAAATTAAACAAAATTTTTTTTTACCTTTACGTAACAAGGTAAAATGATTAAATTTTTTATGATATTTAGTAAATATAAATGATATTGTTGATATTTTTTCATTATTAATATATATACAATTAGATTCAATTAATCTAGATGCTTGAGAATAAGAAGATGCAAATTTACTTAAAATTAATATTTCTTGTAAAGAAGATATTTTATTATCTATAGTTATAGTTATACTATTAATATTATTTAATAAAATTGAATAATCATTTTTTGATAAATTTTGTATTTTTTTATAAAAAAGTATATTTGTTATTTTTTTAGATAAAATTAAATTATATTTTCCATGTATTATTTTAGTCATATATTCTGCAAGTAAATATTGGGGACTATTTTTTTTAATGTTATTTTTTTTTTTTTTAAAATCATTAATAGTTTCTAATTTTAGATTAGTAAACATATAGAGAAATTTAAATATAAGTGAATCTGGAATATTTAACCAAAATTGAAAAAATTTATATGGGTTAGTTTTATTTTTATCTAACCATATTGTTTTTTTTTCTGTTTTTCCAAATTTTGTTCCATCATTTTTAACAATTAAATTAGTTGTTATTCCAAAAACTTTTTTCTTATACATTTTTTTTATTAAATTAATTCCTGATGTAATATTTCCCCATTGATCAGATCCACCTAATTGAAGAATAACATTAAAATTTTTATTTAAATAAGCAAAATCATAAGATTGTAATAAATTATAAGAAAATTCAGTAAAAGAAATACCATTTATTTCATTATTTATTATTCTATTTTTAATAAAATCTTTATTCATCATATGATTAACACAAAAATATCTTCCAATTTTTTTTAAAAAAGATAAAATATTTATTTTATGAAACCAATCATAATTATTAATAATAATCGCACTATTTTTACCACAATTAAAATCTAAAATATTTTTTATTTGTATACTAATTTTATGAAACCAAATGTTAATAATATCTATTGAATTTATTTTTCTTTTTTTAAATCTAAAGCTAGGATCACCAATTAAACTTGTAGCTCCACCTAAAATAATTATTGGTTTATGTCCTAATTCTTGAAAATATTTTAATGTAAATAATTGTATTAGATGTCCTATATGTAAACTATCTGCTGTTAGATCAAAGCCACAATAAAGATTAATATTTTTTTCATTTAAAATTGTAAATAATTTTTTTTTATTAGTTATTTGATATAAAATATCACGATCTTTTAATTTTTTTAAAATATTTATTTTATTTTTTTTTATCATTTATATTCCTTATATTTAATACATTAAATATTTTTATTATATAATCTTTCGACAGTTTGTATTATATTTCTAGTATATATATCTGTTTCAATATTTACATAATTATAAATTTTTTTCTTAGAAAATGTAGTTTTTAATAATGTTTCTGGTATTAAATTTACACTAAATTTATCTTGAAATATTTTATCTATTGTTAAACTAACACCATCAACACATATAGATCCTTTTATAGGAATATAATTCATTTGTAAAATACTATTAGGTTTAATCCATAAAATTTTAGAAAAATTATAATTTTTTATATTAGTTATAATAGCAATATCAGTAATATGTCCTAATACGATATGTCCTCCAAAAAAATCATTATTTTTTATTGGTTTTTCAAGATTAATATAATCATTAGTTTTTAATTTTTTAAAAGTTGTATTATTCATAGTATGAATTGTTATATTAAACAAAAGAATATTCTTATATATGTTTACAATAGTTAAACAACATCCATTATTTGAAATAGATTCTCCTATTTTTAAATTTTTAATAAAATTTTTATTAGTTTTTATATATATACAATATTTTCCTTTTTTAAAAGAAATTTTTTTAATCTGACCTATTGATTGAATAATACCTGTAAACATTTTTCTTTCTTTTTATAGAAATTATATATATTTATTATATCTAATAAAAAAAATTAAATAATTAAATTTTTTTTATATATCAAAATGTAAAATTTTAAATTTATTTATTACAATTAATATTATTTCTTAATATAATTTGAAATTTATTTTTTAATTCTAAAATACATTTATTTATAATATTATTAATTTCTATATCATTTAATGTATGATCTTTGTTCTGTAAAAATAAACTTAAAGTAATATTTTTATATTTTTTAGGGATATTATTTCCTTGAAATATATCTATAAGTTTTATTTTTATTAAATTTTTTAATTTTAATTTTTTTAATTGTAATAAAATACAATTAAAATTAATATTTTCTTTTATAAAAAAAGATATATCTCTTTTATTTATTGGATAATTAATTAATTTTTGAAAATTAAAAGTATTATTAATCATAATATGATCATAAAATAATTCAAATAAGAAAGTATTAGAATTTATATTAAAATAATGAATTAATCTAGGATGTAACATACCGATATATCCAACATATGTATCATTAATATAAATTGATGAATTTATATAAGGATGTAGTATTGTATTATTATTTTGTTGATAAAATTCAATTTTATTTTTTTTATAAAAAATATTCAAAATATATTCTAAATTACCTTTTATATCATAAAAATTAATATATTTATTTTTCTCACTCCAATGAGTATCTAATGAGTTTATATTAACTATTCCAGCTAACATTAATTTTTGTGATATTCCTATTTTTTTTTTAAAATCTTTAAAAAAACATAAACCATATTCAAAAAAACGTAAATTTTTTTGTTGTCTATTTTTATTATAAATAATATTATTAATTAATCCATATGATAAAGAATTTCTCATTACAGATGTTTCTCTCGTTAGAGGATTTTTAATTTTTATACATTTTATTTTTGGATATAACATTAACTGTATTTTAGGATTAATAAAACTATAGTTAATTACTTCATAATATCCTTGATAGATTAAAATATCTTTGATTTTTTTAATATTAATTTTTTGATATTTTAATATAAAATTATTTTTTTTTATAATATTATTTTTAATAAGAGGAATGTTAATTTTTTGAGGTATTTGATTATACCCATATACTCTCATAATTTCTTCTATAATATCTTCCATTATATTTATATCATATCGCCAACTAGGTATCGTAATAATACAATTATTAATTGTTTTTTTTATAATAATAAAACCTAGTTTATTTAAAATATTAAATATAATTTTTTTTTTAATATAAAAACCTAAAATTTTATATACATATTTAAATGATAAACTTATTGTTTTTTTATGATAATTAATATTATTAATATTAATTGTATGAATTTTACTTCTTTTTCCTTTAAATATTTCTAATAATAAATTTATAGTTCTTATAAGAACTGTTTTTTGTATCAATGGATCTAAAGTATTTTTATGGAAATTATAAATATCATTAACTTGATAATTATTTTTTAATAAAAAAGTTATATATTTTGGATTTAAAAATAAACATTCTATCAAAATATTTTTAGTTGTTAAATTTACAGAATAATTTTTATTTTGTATTATTCCTGGTATAGATATTATTTGACTATCATCTACAATCATTAATAATGAATTTTTATTTAATAAATTTTTTTTTTTATTTGTTAAATTTAAAAAATAAAATTTATTTTTCTGGTATTTTTTTATATAGATTTTACCATTAATGTGATCAAAATTATAAAATTGTATAGGATATCCTAATTCTAAGATTATATAATTACGAATATTTAATAATGGATTATTAGATATAAATTTAATTCCTGCATAATATAATCTTTCTTTAATAAAAAAAGGAATTTCCTTAGTTAAATTAATATTTTTAATTATACAAAAGCTATATTTATATAAAATATTTTTTATTTTTTTATCAAAGTTAATATTAAGTTGATATTTTTCTGAATTTTTTATTAAATGATTTTCATATGGTATATTAAATTTATTTTTTTTATTTAAAACAGATAAATCTCTCGCAAATCCTAACATATTAAAACAATCAAATCTATTTGTAGGAATATTTATGTGTAAAATATTATCATTTAAATTTAAAATATTATCATTTTTTTTAAAATTACTATTTTGATTTAAAATAGTTATATTATTTTTAATAATATTATATTTTGTATATAAACTAATTATTTTAGGAGTACATAATAATCCTTCTGATTTTTTTAAAAAAAAATATTTTGGTATTTTTATATATTTTTTGTATAAAAAAGAATTTTTAGTAGCTAAAATAATTTCCATTTTATTATTATAATGATTTATATCAGAAAATATTTTTAATAATTTACCATTATTAGTTAATATTTTAAACTGATAAATTTTAGGATTTTTTTTATATATATTATAGTTAATAACTTTCCCTTTAATTAGATGTTTGATATTACTACTATAAGTAATAGATTCAATTTTTTCTATTTGAAATCCTAACATTGTTATTTTATTTGATAGAGAATAAATATCTTCATCATAATAAAACCATTCTCGTAACCAAGATTCACTAAATTTTATCATATAAAATTATTTAATTTAAATTGTTTAAGAAAACGTATATCATTTTCATAAAAAAAACGAATATCAGAAAGATTATAACGCAACATAGTTAATCTTTCTATACCTAATCCGAAAGCAAATCCACAATATTTGTTGTTATTTATTCCAACATTTTTTAAAACATAAGGATGTACCATCCCAGCACCTAAAATTTCTATCCATTGTTTATTATTATTTAATATATCTACTTCTAGAGAAGGTTCTGTAAAAGGGAAATAAGAAGGTCTAAAACGTATTTTACATTTTTTACCAAAGAAAAAATTTAAGAATAAAACTAACATTCCTTTTAAATCAACAAAAGTTACTTTTTTATCAATAAATAATCCTTCTATTTGATGAAACATAGGAGTATGATTACTATCATAATCATGACGATATACTTTTCCTGAAGTTAAAATTTTTATAGGTGGTTTATTTTGTTCCATAACTCTAATTTGTACATTAGAAGTTTGAGTGCGTAACAAAATATTTTTATTTAACCAAAATGTATCTTGCTCCGTTCTTGTTGGATGATATTTTGAAATGTTTAGTGCATCAAAATTATGATAAACATCTTCTATTTCAGGTCCTGTAACTATTTTAAATCCAATATTAATAAAAAAATTTTCTATTTCATAAATTATATTTGTAATAGGGTGTTTGGAACCTGAAGGAATATATTTTCCTGGTAATGATACATCAATATTTTGATCTAAAAATTTATTATTATATTGTTCTATTTCTATTTCTTTTTTACGTTTTATTATTATTTTTTTTATTTGTTTTTTTTGTTTATTATAAATAATACTTTTATGAATTCTATTATTTTTGTTTAAATTTTTTATTAACATAAATTGTTTAGTAATATAACTTTTTTTACCTAAATACTTAACTTTTAATATATTTAGATCTTTAAGATTTTTTACTATAGAAATTTCTTTTTTTGCTATTACAACTATGTCATTAGTTATCATGATATTCTCATTAATATATTTTAAACATAAAAAAATTAAAATTTAATAAAAATTCATTTTATGAATTAAAAGAATAAGTTAATAACTTATTAAAGGTCAAATTATCAGATAATGCTATATTAGCTAAAATTTTTCTATTTATATTTATATTATTTTTTTTTAATTTATGTATTAAAGAACTATAAGAAATATTTTTTTGACGTGCTGCTGCATTAATTTTAATAATCCATAATTGACGAAATTTTCTTTTTTTTTGTTTTCTATCTCTATAAGCATATTGTCCTGATTTAATTACTGCTTGGAAAGCAGATCTATAAGATCTAGATCTAGCACCATAATATCCTTTTGCTTGTTTTATAATTTTTTTATGTCTTGTTTTCGTAGTAATTCCGCGTTTAACTCTAACCATATAATATATAATCCTATAATAATTATTTATTAAATATTTATTTTATAAATAAGGTAAACAAATTTTTAATGAACGTGAATCTCCCTTTGAAACTATTTTTTTTTGTCTTAAAAATCTTTTATGTTTTTTATTTTTTTTAGTTAATAAGTGTCTTAAATTAGCTCTTTTATGTTTAAAAAAACCATTACTCGTTTTCTTAAAACGTTTTTTAACACTACGTACTGTTTTAAGTTTATTCATATATAAACCATAATTGTATTTATTATTATTTTTTTGGTATTAAAATCATTATAATTTGTCTACCTTCAATTTTTGTAGGAAATAATTCTATTATTGCTAAATTTTCTACATCATTTTTTATACGATTAAGCATAGAAAAACCTAATCTAGTGTGCATCATTTCTCTTCCTCTAAATCTTAATGTAATTTTTACTTTATCCCCTTTTTTTATAAAACGAATTATGTTGCGTAATTTAACATTATAATCACCTATATCTGTACCAGGACGAAATTTAATTTCTTTTAAATGTATTATTTTTTGTTTTTTTTTTTGTTCTTTAGAAGCCTTATTTTTAGTATATAAAAATTTACCATAATCCATTATACGACATACAGGAGGTGTAGAATTAGGACTAATTTCTACTAAATCAAATCCAGTATTTTTTGTTTTTTTTAATGCTTCTTTAAGATTAATTATTCCTATTTGTTCTCCATTTAATCCTATTAATCTTACAATTTTACTCCTAATATTTTTATTAATTTTATTAGGTCGTGATAATTGTATTGTTTTTTTTCCAATTTTAATATTTTACCTCCTTAATTTATTTTAAATAATAGTTATTAATTTCTTTATTAATTTTATTAATAATATCATGGATTTTCATAAATCCCAAATCTTTACCAAAACAATCTCTAACTGAAATAAAATTATTTTTTATTTCTTGATCTCCACATATCAAAATGTATGGAATATGTTGCATTGTATATTTTCTGATTTTAAAAGAAATTTGTTTATTTTGAATGTCGAATTTAATTCGAATATTATTTTTTTTTATTATTTTAAATATTTTTAAAACATATTCTGTATGTTTTTCACTGATATTAAGTATAATTATTTGTATAGGTGCAAGCCAAACAGGTAAATACCCAGAAAATT
Source organism: Enterobacteriaceae endosymbiont of Donacia proxima (assembly GCF_012569285.1). Taxonomy (NCBI): domain Bacteria; kingdom Pseudomonadati; phylum Pseudomonadota; class Gammaproteobacteria; order Enterobacterales; family Enterobacteriaceae; species Enterobacteriaceae endosymbiont of Donacia proxima. The sequence goes on along the minus strand of NZ_CP046198.1, from coordinate 97,014 downwards.
CTTCAAGAATAATACCTATAAATCTTTCTAATGAACCTAAAATAGCTCTATGTATTATTATAGGAGTACTACGTTTATTATTTTTATTAATATAAAATAATTTTAAACATTTAGGTAATGTAAAATCTAATTGTATAGTTCCGCATTGCCATTCTCTATTTAAATAATCGAAGAAAGAAAATTCAATTTTTGGACCATAAAAAGCTCCTTCACCTTTTTGATGTTTAAAATTAATATTCATTTTTTTTAAAATAAATGATAAATCATTTTCTGTTTGATCCCAAAGTTGATCATCTCCAATTTTATGTAATGGTCTTGTAGATAATTTTACAAAAAATTTTTTAAAACCAAAAATATGATAGATATCATACATCATGTTAATACAATTTTTAATTTCTTCTATTACTTGATTTTTTGTACAAAAAATATGAGCATCATCTTGAGTAAAATTTCTTAATCTCATTAAACCATATAAAGAACCAGATGGTTCATTTCTATGACAAATACCAAATTCAGCAATTCTTAATGGTAAATCTTTATATGATTTTAATTTTTGTTTAAAAATTTGGATATGGGCAGGACAATTCATTGGTTTTATACAATAATTTCTATTTTCTGAATAAGTTGTAAAAATTGCTTTTTTATAAATTTTCCAATGTCCTGTTTTTTTCCAGATAGAAATATCAGTTATTATAGGAGTTTTTACTTCTAAATAATTGTATTGATTAAGTTTAAAACGTAAGAATTTCTCTAATTCTCTAAAAATAATATATCCATTATTATGCCAAAAAACCATTCCTGGAGCTTCATCTTGAAAATGATATAAATCTAATTTTTTTCCTATAATTCGATGATCTATCTTTAATAATTGTATTTTATCGAATAAAAAATTTTTTTTTTCTATTTTTTTAGAATTATCATTTTGTTCCATGTTTTATTTTTGTAAGTAAAAATATCATTTTCTAATAATATCAAAAATTTTTTACTAAATATATTAAAAATATTATAAGAAAATTTAATTATATAAAATATTTTTAAATAACTTTTTGTCCGCAAATAATTCTATTATATCCTTGTATATCAGGATATTGTTTAATATTTTTAAATTTTTGAGTTTGTAATTTATTTCTTATAATAAATCCTTGTTTATAACCATGCTCTAAAATTAACCATCCATAATTATTTAAATATTTAAAAGAATTTAAAATAATATAATTTAAATCACTTAATCCATTTTCGCTTGAAACTAATGATTTAATAGGTTCAAATTTTAATTGTTTTTTAAAAAATAAATATTCTTTATAACTTATATAAGGAGGATTACTAATGATAATATCAAATGTATTATTTTTTAAATGGCTGAACCAATTACTTTTTAAAAAAGTAATATTTTTAATATTTAATTTTTTAGCATTATTTTTAGCTATATTAATAATTTTATTAGAAAAATCTATAGCAGTAATATCAATTATATTGTATTCACAAGCAAGTGCTAAGGAAAGTGCACCACTTCCAGTACCTAAATCTAATATTTTTTTTATTCTATTATTTATTTTATTTAAAACAACATCTACTAAAATTTCTGTATCTTTACGAGGTATTAAAACATGAGGTGATACATCAATTTTTAATGACCAAAATTCACAAAAACCTAATATATAAGCTAAAGGTATACCTTTAATTCTTTTTTTTAATAAATTTTGTAATATTTTAAATTGTTTATAATTAATTTTTGTTTCATTAAAACCATAAATCCATGACTTAGGTTTTTTTAAAATAAATGATGCTAATAAAATAGCTTCTAATTGATAATTTAATATTTTATTTTTTTTTAAAATATTAAAAGAATATTGTAAAAATTGATCAATAATCATAAATAATTTTTTGTAAATTATAATTTATTATTTTTTTGATAAATCATCGGTTTTATTAAAAGATCTAAATCCCCATTCATAATTTCATGTAATTTATAAATAGTTAAGTTAAGACGATGATCAGTAACTCTTTTTTGAATAAAATTATAAGTTCTATTTCTATCTGAACGATCACCTGTCCCTAACAATGTCTTTTTTTTTAAAGCATTATTTTTATTTTTTTTTTCAATTTCTATCGAATTTATTCTAGCTGCTAATACAGCTAATGCTTTTGATTTATTTTTATGTTGTGATCTTTCATCTTGACATTCAACAACTATTTTTGTCGGAATATGAGTAATACGTATAGCAGAATCTGTAGTATTAACATGTTGTCCACCTGCACCTGAAGATCTAAATGTGTCAATTTTCAAATCTTGAATATTTATTTCTGGCATTTCTATTTTTGATAATTCAGGCATAACAGCTACAGTACAAGTAGAAGTATGTACTCTTCCTTGTGATTCTGTTTCTGGAACTCTTTGTACTCTATGTCCACCAGATTCAAATTTTAATTTTCCATATACACCTATACCAATAATTTTTAAAATAATTTCTTTAAATCCATTACTATGTTCACTATAATGAATATGTATTATTTCTATTTTCCATTTTTTTGATTCAGCATATCTAATATACATTCTAGAAATATTTTTTACAAATATTGCTGCTTCATTTCCTCCCGAACCAGCTTTTATTTCTATAAAACAATTACGATTATCTTTTTTATCTTTAGGTAAGAGTAATTCATATAATATTTTTTCCAATTTTTTTTGTTTAATATTAATATTTTTAATATCTTCTAAAACCATTAGATATATATCTTTATCTTTTTCTTTTAATAAAGATTTTGTATTTATTAAATTAAATTGTAATTTATTCCATTTCATAAATGGTTTAATAATATTAGATAATCTTGAATATTCAATAGATAAATTACGCAAATAATTGTGATCATTATATATTTTATAATCACTTAATTTTTTTGTTAAATAATTATATCTTTTATATAAAAGATTAAGTTTTTTAATCATATAAGAGTTCATAAATTGTACTTTAGTATTTAAAAAATTATTAAATAAATAATATTTATATAAAATATATTATTCTTTCATGTATAAATACATAATACATATTTTATAATATGTTTAATTAAACTACAAAATATAATTTTAAATTATTATAAAATATATATTTATAATATATAATATAATTTTAGTTTAAATATAAAGGTTTTATGTGACTAAAATGAAATTATTTACTGGAAATGCTATTCCAGATTTAGCAATAAAAATTGCTCATCATTTATATATTAATTTGGGTAAAATATTTGTAGGACGATTTAGTGATGGAGAAATATCTGTTAAAATCAATGAAAATGTTAGGGGACATGATATTTTTATCATACAATCAACATGTAATCCTACTAATGATAATCTTATAGAATTAGTTATTATGATAGATGCTTTTAAAAGAGCTTCTGCAGGAAGAATAACTGCTGTTATTCCTTATTTTGGATATGCAAGACAAGATAGAAGAATTCGTTCTGCTAGAGTACCTATAACTGCAAAAGTCATAGCTGATTTTTTATCTAGGGTAGGTGTTAATAGAATTTTAACTGTAGATTTACATGCTGAACAAATTCAGGGTTTTTTTAATGTACCTGTAGATAATGTATTTGCTAGTTCTATATTTTTAATGGATATATCAAAAAAAGTATATAATAATCCAATAATAATTTCTCCTGATATTGGTGGAGTCATACGTGCTAGATCTATTGCAAAAAAATTATTTAATGGGACAGATATGGCTATAATAGATAAAAGAAGATCTAATACTAATAAAACAGAAGTAATGAATATTATTGGAGATGTAAATAAAAAAGAATGTATTTTAATAGATGATATTGTAGATACGGCTGGAACATTATGTCAAGCTGCTAAAGCATTAAAAAATGCTGGAGCTATAAAAGTTTTTGTTTATGTTACTCATCCTATTTTTTCTGGAGATGCTATTAAAAATATTTATAATTCAGTAATAGATGAAATTATTGTATGTGATAGTATACCATTAAATAAAAAAATTAAAAAAATTAATAAAATCAGAGTATTAACACTATCTTTTATGTTATCGGAAGCAATAAGAAGAATTAATAATGAAGAATCTATTTCTATAATGTTTAAATAAAATTAATAGGATAAAATTATTTGAGTAATATAAAAATTATTGTAGGTTTAGGAAATAATATAGATAATCAATTTATTGGTACTCGTCATAATATAGGTGCAGATTATGTTATTAATTTAGCTAAAAAATTTAATTTAAAATTTAAAAAAATTCAAAAATTTAATGGATATATTAGTAATTTACTTTTATTAAATCAAAAAATAATATTATTTTTACCAAATTCTTTTATAAATAATTCAGGAAAATCAATATTTATTATCTCTAATTTTTATAAAATTACTTTACAAAATATTTTAGTAATTCATGATGATTTAGATTTTTTACCTGGAATTATAAGATTTAAATATGGTGGTAGTAGTGCTGGGCATAATGGCATTAATAATATTATTAAAACATTTAATAGTACATTATTTTATAGATTACGTATAGGTATTGGTCATCCAAAAAATAAAATAAAAATGAATAATTTTGTATTAAGTAAACCTACAAAAATTGAACAAAAAAATATTAATTTTGCTATTAAAAATAGCATTCATGCGTTATTAATTTTTATTCAAAAAAATTATAATCAAGCAGTAACATTTTTACATACTAAAAAATAATAGGATTAATAATGGGATTAAAATGTGGTATAATAGGTTTACCAAATGTTGGTAAATCTACATTATTTAATGTATTAACTAATTCTAATGTAAATGCATTAAATTATCCTTTTTGTACGATAAAACCAAATATAAGTATAGTAACTGTTCCTGATGATAGATTATTTTATTTATTTCAATTAATAAAATCTAGAAAAATTATACAATCTACAATAACTTTTGTTGATATCGCTGGTTTAATTAAAGGAGCTTCCAAAGGTGAAGGATTAGGTAATCAATTTTTATATAATATATCAGAAGTTGACGCTCTAATTCATGTAGTACGTTGTTTTAATGATAAAAAAATATTAAATTTATCATATAATCCGATTAAAGATGTTAAAATTATAAATAATGAACTTATTCAATTTGATATAAATTTAATTTGTAAATTACAAAATAATATATATAAAAAAAAACAAAAAAAAAATGATAAATTAGAATCTTTATTTAAAATTTGTTTATATCATTTAAAAAATGGAAATTTATTAAATTTATTAAAATTAAATATAGAAGAAATAAATTTTTTAAAAAAATTTAAATTATTAACGATTAAACCAATACTTATTATTGCTAATACAGATAGAAATAACATTAAAAATAATTTATTTTTAAAAGAAATTTTATTTCTTAGTAAAAATTTTTTAGTATTAAAAATATGTATTAAAAATCTTAATAAGGAATTAAAATCATCTGTAAATAATAATTTAAAAAAAATTATTATTTCCAGTTTTAAACTGTTAAATTTACATACTTTTTATACCGTAGGTATAAAAGAAATAAGATCATGGAGTATATTAAAAGGAACAACAGCATTAGAAGCGGCTAAAAAAATTCATAGTGATATTCAAAAAGGTTTTATTAGAGCACAAGTAATCCATTATAATGATTTTATTTTTTATAAAAATGCAAAAAAAGCAAAATTATCTGGTAAAATGAATATAGAAGGAAAAACATATATTATTAATGATGGTGATATAATTAATTTTCTTTTTAAAATTTAAAATATTCTTTATATATTACAAGAAATTTATATATAATATATGTATTATTTTCTAATAGAAGTTTTTTATTAATAAAATTTATATTATATATTATATTTTATTTTTATATTTATGCTTAAATAAATAAAATTTCTAAGTTTATTAATATGGTATAAAAATTTCCAAATATTTTAATTGATTATTTATGTTATAAAAATATTATTTTAATATTTCTTAAAATTATTTTATAAGATTAGATAGAATAAATAAATAACAATTTAAAATTAATAATTTTAATTATTTTATTAAAATATATAAATAATATAAAAAAAGTACTAATTATAAAATTATATATAGTATTAGTATACTAGATTAAAATTTTCTTAAAAAAAAATAAAAATAATCAAATATTTGATATAGTATATTTGATAATAATATTATCATGGTTTTAAAAATTGATTAGAAAATAGAGATAAAAAATAGATTTTATTTATTAATTAAAAATTTAATAAGATTTAAAAATATATAAATAAAATGAAAATAATTTTTTTAAAGAAAATATTACTATAATTAACATTATAAATGTTTTTTTTAACTAAAGATAAATCAAAAGATTTTTTTTAGAATATATTAATTTTGTTTTAATTTATTAGAATAATAAATTTTTTTATAAATTAATAAAATATAGTAATTAAAATTTATGAATTAAAAATTCTACATATAAAAATTCAGAACATAATATAATTAGATATAAATTACATTTAATAAATTCATTAAATTTTCATATTGTATTCTATCAAATAAATAGTTTAAATATTTAGGAGATAAAAATAAATATTCCTGATGATATTCGTAATATAGATGGAATAGATATTTTTTCTTCTCAAGATATAATCATTACACATATCTTTTATTAAAGTTAGTAATAATGAGGAATTTAAACATATAATTATTATAAATAATAATTTTAGATTTTGAATATGTTATATCTATAGGTAATGAAATAAATAGTAGAGTAAATAATATTTTTGTTAAGAATTTAACATTGTAAAATATAATAACTAATAAATTAAGAACTAAAAATGATGTTACACGTTAGAATAGTCACAGATATTTATTATAAAAATGTTTATATTTTAAATGTAAAAAATCTTAGTATTTTAGATACTAGTTATAAGAATAACATAAAAAATGAAGAAAAAATATCTTTTAATTTAAAAACATTTTTTTAAAAAATATTGAAGTTTTAATACTTAGAACATTAAAATTTAATGGATTAGATATAGATAAAGAAAATATGATTGAAATTTTTGTAAATAATTTTATCTAAAAAATAGATCTTCATGGATTAAAAATGATGTTTTACTATTAAAAATAGTAATAAAATTAGTTTAATAAACTATATTAATTTAAATATAAAAAATATATATTTTAATTTTAAAATTTTTTTGTTTTAATTAAAGATTAAAAATTTAATAAATTATATATTTTAATATATAATTAATATTTTTTTTTAAAAAAAATAAATTATTTTTATTATAAAAATAATTATTTTATAAAATAAAAATATAAAAATTAATTTTTATTTAAATATATTTTATAAAATATATAATATAAATACAATATTCATATTAATTTAAATTTTATGAAAATTTTTTCATTTAATATAAATGGTATAAGAGCACATTTACATCAATTAAAATTAATAATAAAAATATATAATCCTGATATTATTGGATTACAAGAAATAAAAGTAAATAATAAAAATTTTCCTAAAGAAGAAATATATAAATTAGGATATAATTTTTGTATATGTGGACAGGCACAATATAATGGAGTAGCAATTTTAAGTAAAAAAAAATTTTGTAATATTAAAAAAGAATTTTTAAATAACTATGATAATCAAAAAAGATTAATAATGGTTGATTTAAATAGTTCTATTGGTAATATAAAAATTATAAATGGTTATTTTCCTCAAGGAGGAAATAAATATAATTATGTAAAATTTAAATATAAAATTGATTTTTTAAAAAATTTATATTCTTTTATCAAAAGAAAATTAAAACCTAATAATCATATTATAATAATAGGAGATATTAATATAAGTATCACTGATTTAGATATTGGGATTGGGAATAAAAATCGTCAGAAATGGTTAAAACAAGGAATATGCTCTTTTTTACCAGAGGAAAGGTTTTATATAAATAAATTACTTAATTGGGGTCTATTTGATATTTGGAGATTAATGAATCCTTTTACAAGTAATAAATTTTCTTGGTTTGATTATAGATCGAATAAATTTTCCTTAAATAAGGGACTAAGAATTGATAATATTTTAATTACTAAATCATTAATAAAATATTATATAAATTCAAATATAGAATATAATATTCGTAATTTAATTAAACCTTCAGATCATGCTCCTATTTGGGTAAATTTAAAAATTATTTAATAAATTTTATTTAAAATAAATTAGGTGACAAATGATTAAATTATTTGATTTAGTAAAATCTTTTTTTTATTATTTATGGTCATTAATTAATTTTACTAGAATATTAATAATAAATATAATCTTTATATTATTAATATCTTTATTATGTTATTACATATATAACATTCATCATCAACAAAACATTAATAATAAAACTTTTAAAAAAAAGAATCAAGTTTTAGAAATTAATTTTAATGAAGATTTAACTGATGATTCTTTTTATCAAAATAATAATAAATTAGAATTAATTAATAAATTCATAAGAAAAGATAATAATTCTATATTAAATATAGTTCAAGCAATAAATTATGCTAAAAAAGATAAAAATGTAAATGGAATTATATTAAAATTACATAATTTAAATATTCATGATTTATCAATCTTACGTTATATAGGTAAATATTTAAATGATTTTAAATCAACAGGGAAAAAAGTATATGCGATTTCAGATTCATATGATCAAAATCAATATTATTTAGCTAGTTTTGCGAATAAAATTTTTTTATCACCATATGGTTCTGTTAAATTACATGGTTTAAGTTTTAAACAATTTTTTATAAGAGATTTTTTACAAAAATTAAAAATAAACACTTATATATTTAGAATAGGAGAATATAAATCTGCAGTAGAACCTATACTAAGAAATAGTATGTCTAATAATAATAAAATTATTTTAAATAAATTACTTAATAACATTTGGTGCGATTATTTAACAACTATAGCTGAGAATAGAAAATTAACTTTTGAAGATATTTTTCCTACAGATCAAAATTTTTTAATTTCTTTTGAAAAATCTCATGGAGATTTAGCGTTATTTGCTTTAGAAAATAAATTAATAGATAAAATTTCTAATAATACTGAATTTGAAGATGAAATGATAAAAATTTTTAGTTCTGATAAGAATAAAAATACATATAATAAAGTTGATATTAATAGTTATATTAAATTAAATATAAATAAAAACAATATAATTAAACATCGTCGAAATAATATTTCTGTTATAACAATAAATGGAATAATAATGTATGGTAAAAATAACAGTGATATTATCATAAAAGCAATACATAAAGTTTATCAAGATCCTCATATTAAAGGTTTAATATTAAGAATTAATAGTCCTGGTGGGGACATACAAGCAGCACAAGCTATTTATGATGAATTAATTTTATTAAAAAAAATTCATAAACCTATAGTTGTTTTAATGGGTAAAGTAGCAGCATCAGGAGCATATTGGATTTCTACAGCGGCAGATTTTATAATTGCTGATTCTTCTAGTTTAACTGGTTCAATCGGAATATTTAGTATCATATATAATTTTAGTGATTTACTAAATAAATTTGGTATTCAACAAGATGGTGTAAATCTATCTGATAGATTTAATTTTCCTATAAGTAGGAAAATGTCTAAAATAGAAAAGAGAATAATAGAATTAACAATACAAAATGGTTATGATAAATTCATTAATGTAGTTTCGAAAGAAAGACATCTTCCTATTGAAAATGTAAAAAAAATAGCTAATGGCATGATCTTTTTAGGTAAAGATGCTGTTAAATATGGATTAATTGATGATTTAGGTGATTTTGATTATGCAAAATTAAAAATTTCTGAATTAACAAAAATTAAAAAAATTCGATTACAATGGGAAAATACAAATGTGTTAAAGATATCAGATCTTTTTTTTAAAAAAAATAGTTATATTATAACTAATATTATTAATAATTTATTTTCAATAAATAATATGGATTTTTTAAATTCTCAAAAAACATATGCTTTATTATTAAATAAATAAAATATGAATAATTCTATATATAATTTTTTTATATTTTAACAGTTAGATTTAGGAGATTTTAATGTCTATTAGAGTTGCTATTAATGGATTTGGTAGAATAGGACGTATTTTTTTTCGAGCTGCTCAAAAAAATACTAAAGTTAAAATTATAGCTATTAATGATTTATTAGAAATAAATTATATTGCATATATGATAAAATATGATTCTACTCACGGTATGTTTAATAGTAAAATTAAGATTAATAATAATAATTTAATTATTAATAATAACATTATTCATATTTTTTCTGAATCAGATCCTAGTAAATTAAAATGGAATGATTTTAAAATTGATGTTGTAATCGAATCTACTGGTATTTTTTTAACAAAAAAATTAGCAGAAAAACATATTTATGCTGGAGCTAAAAAAGTTATTATTACTGCTCCTCCTAAAGATGATACTATACCTATGTATGTAAAAGGAGTAAATTTCCAAAATTATAATGGTGAAAATATAATTTCTAATGCTTCATGTACAACTAATTGTTTAGCTCCATTAGCAAAAGTTATTAATGATAATTATATTATTGAAAATGGTATTATGACGACTATACATGCAGTAACCTCGACTCAAAAAACTGTAGATAGTCCTTCTATGAGAGATTGGAGGGGTGGAAGAGGTGCATATCAAAATATTATTCCTTCAACTACCGGAGCGGCAAAAGCAGTAGGGATTGTTTTACCAGAATTATATAATAAATTAACTGGTATATCATTAAGAGTACCAGTTCCAAATGTTTCTGTAGTTGATTTTACTGTTAAAATTATAAAAAAAACTACATTATTAGATATTTGTAAAGTAATTAAGTACGCATCTAATAATTATATGAAAAATATTATTGGTTATACAGAAGATAATGTAGTTTCAAGTGATTTTAATGGATCGATTTTAACATCTATTTTCGATAAAAATGCAAGTATTTCTATTAGTAGAGATTTTTTTAAATTAATTGCCTGGTATGATAATGAAACAGGATATTCTAATAAGATATTAGATTTGATCTTACATATTTTTAATTAAATATTAAAAATTTTGCTATGTTATTTAATTATTTTAAATACATAGCAAATATTATTTATAATAAATTAATAAATAATTTAAAAAAAATTTTTTGTACCTTGTCTACCTCCTAATAAATGCATATGTAAATAAAATATTGTTTGACACCCATGAGTATTACAATTAATTATAATTCTATATCCATTATTACTAATACATTTTTTTTTAGCTAATTTAGAAGATACTAATATCATTCTACCTAAAAGTAATTCATGATTTTTATTAATATCATTAAGTGTACTTATAAAAGTATTAGGTATAATTAAAATATGTATTGGACTTTGAGGGTGTATATCATCAAAAGCTGTTACAAGTTTATCTTGATAAATAATATTAGCATTTATTTTTTTAGATAAAATTTTTTGAAATATATTTTTTTTATCATTCATAATTATATATAATTAATTTTAATTTTATTTATCAGAATTATTTTTTATAAAATTATCCATTTCTGTTTTTAAATTATCAGATTTAGTTCCAAAAATAGCTTGTACTCCATTACCAGCAATAATAATAGCAGATGCTCCTAATAATGTTAATTCTTTTTTATTAACTTTTTTTATGTCTACAACACTTATACGTAATCTAGTGATACATGCATCTAAATTAGTAATATTTTTTTTTCCTCCAAAAGCTGTTACTAATTTTTCTCCATAATTTGAAGATATATAATTATTATTATATATGTTATTTTCTATTTTTTCACGTCCTGGTGTTTGTAAATCAAATTTAATAATTAGTATTTTAAATATAAAATAATAAATAATAGCATATATAATACCTATTATAGGAAATAACCATATTTTAGAACCATTACCACTTAAAATAATAAAATCAATTAATCCATGAGAAAAACTAGTTCCATTCCTCATTCCCAACATAATACAAATTGGAAAAGATAATCCCGATAAAATAATATGTATTACATATAATAATGGAGCTACATACATAAAAGAAAATTCTATAGGTTCAGTAATTCCTGTAAGGAACGATGTTAATGCAGCTGATAACATTAAACTACTAATTTTATTTTTATTTTTTTTTTTTGATGTATGCCATATAGCAATAGCAGCAGCTGGTAATCCATACATTTTAAATAAAAATCCTCCTGCTAATTTTCCTGCAGATGGATCTCCTGCTATATATCTAGCAATATCACCATGATAAATTTGTTTTGTAACATTACTAAAAAATGATCCTATTTCCATTTGAAATGGAACATTCCAAATATGATGTAATCCAAAAGGTAATAATGCTCTTTCTATAATACCATATATGCTAAATGCAAATATTGGACTTTGATAAATCGCCCAATATGAAAATAATTGTATTATTTTTTGGATAGGAATCCATATTAAGGATAATAATAAACCTATAAAAATAGATGTTAACCCTGAAATAATAGGTACAAAACGTTTACCAGAAAAAAAACCAAGATATTCTACTAACTGAATATTATTAAAACGATTAAACATATAAGCAGCAATAGAACCAGAAATGATACCACCTATAATTCCAGTATCTGTAAGATGTTTTTGTATTATGATGTTTTGTGTAACATGATTGTGTAATAATATAGGAATTATTACTTCAACAGTTTTTGTTAAAATACCATAAGAAATAACAGCAGCTAAAGCAGATACCCCATTATTTTGAGTAAATCCTAATGCTACTCCAATAGCAAATATTAATGGAATATTAGCAAATACAGAACCACCAGTTTTTTCCATAATATTAGAAATAATATTAGGTAACCAGTGAAAATTAGCTGACCCAATACCTAATAATATACCAGCTATTGGTAAAACTGATACTGGTAACATTAAAGATTTACCTATTTTTTGCATATTAGCAAATGTATTATTAAACATATAATATCCTATATTTATATTTTAAAATTTTATAAAAATAATTAAAATTTATATATATCTTCTAAAGATAATAATAAGTTAATTATTACTAATTTATAATTTATTGTATTAATTTTTATTAATATTTTTTTATAAAATAATATTTTTTTTATCATTAATTTGATTTTATCTATAAAAATTAAATCAAATATTTTATAGATGATAGAAATTTGATCTACATTATAAAAAAATTTTAAATCTATTTTTAAATGTAATTTAATTACATCTAATAAAATTAGATAGATCCAATCTATATAAAATAAAATGTGTTTATTATCTAATATAGATAATAAACACATAATATCTGTTTTAAATGCGGATAATAAAACATTATAAAAAATATTTCTATTTTTCCATATATTATTTTTTAATAAATAAAATGTATTAATTGGTGAATAGTTACATATACGTAATGCACTTTTTATAGATTTTGTTTTAAAAATTTGATTATTTTGTAAATTTTTTTTTAACCATGAAATACTTATCTTTTCATTTGGTGGAAAAATATTCCAAAATTGACACCTACTATATATAGTAGGTAATAATTCTTCTTTATAATTACATTGTAAAAAAAAATAAGTATTTTTAGGAGGTTCTTCTAAAATTTTTAAAAGAGCATTACTAGAAAAAATATTTAGTTGTTTAAAATTTGGAAACCATACAATTTTACCAACATCTTTATAGGATGTTTGATAAATTTTATTTATTAAATTTCTAATATAATCTACTCCTATGGGAACTTGTTTTATATTATTTTTAATAATATATAAATCGGGATGTATATTTTTATGGACTAAAATACAATTATTACATATGGAACAACTATATATCTTTTGTTTATTAATACAAAAAATCCATTTAGTTAATTCATAAATTAAAAATTTTATACCTAATCCATTTAAAGAACAAAAAATATAAGCTGTATAATTTTTTTTATTTTGAAATTGATTAATAATTTTATCATAATAATTATTTAACCAGGGATACAATGATAATATAGGTTTTTTTTTCATATTATATATCGATTATTATGTATTAATTAATTTATTAATAATATTTTTAACTGAAAATTTAACATTTTTTAAATTTTTGTTAGCATCAACAATTTTAATTGTTTTGTCTTTATTTGCCATTTTTATATAAAAACATCTTACTTTAGAAAAAAAATTTATAGATTCTTTTTCAATTCTATCTTTTAGAAGAGGTTTTATTCTTTGTAAAGCAATTACTGGATTTACATCTAAATAAATAGTTATATTTGGTTTTATATTATTTTTAATAAATTTTTGTAAAAATATTATGTTTTTTTCATTTATACATCTTCCTCCAATTTGATAAGCATATGTAGATAAATCATATCTGTCTGATAAAATCCAATTTTTATTTATATTAGGTCTAATAATATTATCTAATAATTGTAATCTTGCAGCATATATTAATAATAATTCTGTTTTGTGAGAAAAAATTTCTCCTTTAGAAAACTTAATAATATTTCTTAGTTTTTCAGCAATAGGTGTACTACCTGGTTCATGTATCTTAATTATATTATAAATATGTAAATTATTTAATAATTTAATTATATAATTACATATTGTAGATTTCCCAGCTCCATTAATTCCTTCTATAACAATAAATTTTTTATATTTCATTTTTTATATTTTAATATTTATTTTATTAATAAATTTATAATTTATAGTAAAATACATACTTTTTACTAAAAGTAAAATAAAATTTTCCTATACTTGTTTTATAAGTAATTTTAATTATTAATTTATCAAAATTAATTTTTTAAAATCATATTTTTTTAAATATTAATGATGCATTAGTTCCTCCGAATCCAAAAGAATTACATAATACATATTTCATGTTGTATACATTACGAGATATATTTGGAATAAAATCTAAATCTAAATTTTTATCAGGATTATCTAAATTAATTGTTGCTGGAACAATTTGATTTTTTAAAGATAAAATAGAATAAATAGATTCTATAGCTCCAGCAGCACCTAATAAATGTCCAGTAATTGATTTTGTAGAACTTACAAATAATTTATTATAATTATTTTTAAATATCTTTTTAATAGCATTTACTTCAGCAATATCGCCTAAAATTGTTGATGTACTATGTGCATTTATATATTTTATATTTTCTGGATTAAGATGTGCATCTTTTAATGCATTTAACATTGATAATTGTGCTCCTTCACCATTTATTGGTGGTGAAGTTATATGATAAGCATCATTACTCATTCCAAAACCAATTAATTCAGCAATAATATTTGCATTTCTTTTTTTTGCATGATAGTATTCTTCTAAAATTAGAATCCCTGCTCCATCTCCGATAACAAATCCATCTCTATCTTTATCCCAAGGTCTACTTGCTTTTTTAGGTTCATTATTTCTTTTAGATAAAGCTTTCATTGCACAAAAACCAGCTAAACTTAAAGGAGTTACAGCTTTTTCTGCAGCTCCTGTTATCATTATATCAGCATCATTATAAGCAATAATTTTGGAAGCAATTCCAATATTATGAATACCAGAACTACAAGCAGTATTAATAGATAAACTAGGTCCAGTTAATTTATAATCTATAGCAATATTTCCTGTAATCATATTCATAATAGTAGATGTTAAAAAAAATGGTGTAATTTTATTAGGACCTTTCTTATGTAAGATATAATTATTTTCTTCTATTAAATTAATACCACCTAATCCAGAGCCTACTGATATTCCAAATCTAGGATTATTGTCTTTATTAAACATTAAACCAGAATGTTTAATAGCTTCTTGACAAGCTATTAAACCATATTGGATAAATAAATCAATATTTTTTTTTTTAGAAAAAATATTATTTTTATATTTAAAATTTTTTATTAATCCTGCAATTTTAGTTTTATATTTACTAGTATTAAAAGTATTGATCAAATCAATACCACTATTACCATTAATAAGATTATACCAATTAGATTTTACTTTATTACCTATTGGAGTAATCATTCCGATACCAGTTATGACTACTCTTCTACGTTTTAACATTATATTTTTCTATATATTATATATATAATATAATTATTTCTATATAGAATAGAATAATATTCTATATTATTCTATTTTTAAAATTTTTTTTTAAAAATTTTATTTTTTAAAATTATAAATATAATTTACAGCTTTTTCAATATTAATAATTTTTTCCGCATCTTCATCTAATATTTCAATATTAAATTCTTCTTCTAAAGCCATAATAATTTCAATAGTATCAAGAGAATCAGCACCTAAATCTTCTTTAAAAGAAGAAGACATAGTAATATTTTTTTCTGTTATTCCTAATTTATTAATAATAATTTTTTTAACACGTTTAATAATGGAATTACGCATACTTGTTATATTCCCTATAAAAAATTTTAGAATAATTTTTTTAAAAATAAATTATCCCATATATAAACCACCATTAATATTAAGTATTTCTCCTGTTATATAAGATGATTTTTCAGAAACTAAAAAAATTACAGCATCAGCTATTTCTTGAGGATTGCCAAAACGTTTTGATGGAATTTGTGCTATGATGCTATCATAATCTTCTTTTTTAAAGTTAGATGTCATATCTGTTTTAATATAACCAGGAGATATTACATTAACAGTAATATTTTTAGAAGCTACTTCTTTAGCTAAAGATCTACTAAATCCTATAATACCTGATTTAGATGCCGCATAATTTGCTTGCCCTATATTACCGATAGTTCCTATAACAGAACCAATTGTAACTATTCTACCAAATGATTTTTTAATCATATAATAAATAACTTCTTTACAAATTCTAAAAACAGAAGTTAAATTAATTTGCAAAATATTATCCCATTGATAATCTTTCATTTCTATAACTAATTTATTAAATAAAGCCCCTGCATTATTAATAAGTATATCTATACTTTTAAATTTTTTAATAATATATCTAATTAGATTACTTATAATATAAGGTGATTTATTTTTTAAATCAAGAATTAAACCTCTACCATTAGATCCTAAATAATTATTAATTTTTTTAACTCCTGTAATAGTTGTAGATGTTCCTATCACATAGGCTCCATAGATAGCTAATGTATTAGCAATACTATATCCTATTCCTTTATTAGCTCCTGTTACTAAAGCTATTTTATTTTCTAATGTAAAATTTTTAAATAACATATTTTTTATTTCAAATTTTATATTTATTTAACGTTAAAAGAAATGTTTCTACATTATATATAGAATTTATATTTAAATTATTTGTGATTTGTTGTGATATTTTTTTAAGTAAATTTTTAGGAGTAAATTCTATTATATTTAATATATTTTGTTTTTCTATAAATTTAATACATTTAATCCAATTAATAGGAAAATATAATTGTTTAATTAAAATATTTTTAATATTTTGAGACGATGTTTCATAATTACAATTTATATTATTAATAAATTTAATTTTTGGTTCATTAATTATAATTTTTTTTAAAAATTGTTTAAATTTTAAAATTATAGGTTTCATTAATAAACAATGAGAAGGTATATCAATATTTATTGGTATAATATGTGCTCCTAAAGATTTAAATATTTTTGTAGCTTGAGCTACAGCTAATTTATTTCCACTAATAGTAATATTATTATCTGAATTATAATTAGATATTGAAATAATATTATTAGGTTTATTTATTTTTTTACAAATTTTTTTTACTATTTTTTTTTTAATCCAATAATTGTTTTCATATAGTATCCAGTTAAATAAAAATCATTTAAGTGAGATGATATTTCATACATTAATTTTCCTCTAAATGTTACTATTTTAATAGCATCAGAAAAACTAATCATACCGCTACATACCATAGCAGTATACTCTCCTAAACTATATCCTGTAACTATATTAGGTTTAATATTATTTTTATATAACCATAAATTATATATCGCTATAGATGATACTAAAATAGCAGGTTGAGTGTAATATGTTTTATTTAATTTCTTTAATGGACCTTTTTGTGTAAGATGCCATAAATCATATCCTAATACTTCTGAAGCTAAATAAAAAGTTTCTTTTATAATTGTAAATTTTTTATATAAATCAGATAACATACCAACGAATTGAGTTCCTTGTCCAGGAAATATAGCAATAAATTTTTTCATTTTATTTTAATATATTTGATATATATATCAAATTTAAATTAATTTTTGTTTATAATTTTTTTACCTTTATAAAAACCATCATCAGTTATATGATGATATAAATATTTTTTTCCTGTTTTTTTATTAATTAATAAAAATTTATTTTTTGATAATTTATCATGAGAACGTCTCATTCCTCTTTTAGATCTTGATTTTTTATGTTTTTGAACAGCCATAATAGTTACCTTTTTATAAAAATATATATTTTATATATATAATTATAAACTAGTATATATGATGTTTTATATATATAAAATATTTTTTGTTATTATTTTAATTTAAATAAACAATTATTTAATTCTTTACTTAAAGGGGCATTTATCATAATTTTTTCATTATTTATAGGATGTATAAATGTAATTTTTTTAGCATGTAAAAATAATCTGTTTAAATTAAAATTTTTTTTAAATTTAAAATTTATATTATTATCACCATAACGTTGATCATTAATTATAGGATAATTTAGATGAGACATATGTACTCTAATTTGATGTGTTCTCCCAGTAATAGGGTTAATTTTTATTAACATAAAATTTTTGTAATTTTTAATAATTTTAAATTTAGTTTCTGAAAATTTACCTTTATTATTTATTTTAACTTTAATTTTTTTATTTGAAAAATTTTTTACTAAAAAATTTTTAATATAAATATATTTTTTTATGTCACAATTACCTTTTACTAAGGCAATATATTCTTTTTTTATTTGTTTTTCTTTTAATTGTTGTTGTAATTTTTTTAAAATTGATCTTTTTTTAGCTATTAATAAAACACCAGATGTTTCTTTATCAATTCTATGTACAAGTTCTAAAAAAAATTTTTTTTTAAATAAAAATCTATAACTTTCAATAATTCCATAATTAATTCCACTCCCTCCATGAACTGCTATTCCAGAAGGTTTATTAATAGCTAAAATATATTTATCTTCATAAATAATTATTTTTTTTAAAAATGTTATTTTATTTAAATTTAATTTTTTTTTAATTTTTTTTACATAATTTATATGTATATAAGGAAGTTCAATTATGTCTTTATGTTTTATTTTAAAATTTGGAAATACTTTTTTTTTATTAACTTTTATTTTTCCTTTTCTTAAAATTTTATATATTAAACTTTTAGGAACTGTTTTAAATTTTTTAATTAAAAAATTATCTATTCTTTGTTTATCAATTGTAGAAGATACAATAATATTTTGATTTTTCATCATTTTATATAACAAATTATATTTATTATTTTAATAATAATAATAAAAAAAATGTAATATACATAATATATTTTTTATATAAAATGATTTTTTGGAAAAAAAATTTATGTTATTATTAACTTAATAAATAATTTTTATAAAATTTTCATAAGTACAATTATTTTTTATTTTAAAGAAAATTTTATAAAATTTTCTTTAAAATAAAAAATAATCATAAAATATATTTTATTATCTTAAATAATTAATATTTAAATTTAAATCTATTCATAAAAGATTAAATATAATTTTCTTGTTATATTATTTTTATATTTTATATAAAAATATTGATTAGTTTAAAATACATGAGTAAGTTATTATGAAAAAAATGTTAATAAATGCTACTCAACATGAAGAATTACGTGTTGCTCTAGTAGAAGGACAAAGATTATATGATCTAGATATAGAAAATTCTAATTATAAACAAAAAAAATCTAACATATATAAAGGGAAAATTACACGTATCGAACCAAGTTTAGAAGCTGTTTTTGTAGATTATGGAGTAGATAAACATGGTTTTTTGCCAATCAAAGAAATTACAGAAGAATATTTACCTAATAATTATTATGAAAATTTTTATAATAAAATAAATTTTAAAGATTCTGTATTAATTGGTAAAGAAATTATTGTACAGATAAATAAAGAAGAAAGAGGTAAAAAAGGTGCATCATTAACAACATTTATCAGTTTAGTAGGTAGTTATTTAGTTTTGTTGCCTAATAGTTCTAATTCTAGTGGAATATCTAGAAAAATAGAAGGAGAAGATAGAAAAATTTTAAAAAAAACTTTATCGTTATTATATCTCCCAAATAATATGAGTTTAATAATTCGTACAGCAAGTTTAGGACAAAATATAAAAACACTCAAATTAGATTTAAAATCTAGATTAAAACATTGGGAAATAATAAAAAAAATTGCTCAAAAAAAAAAAGCTCCTTTTTTAATACATCAAGAAAGTAATATTATTATAAGAGTATTACGTGATTATTTATATCATGATATAAATGAAATTATAATAGATAATTTTAAAATATTAAAATTAGCAAAAAAATATATTAATATTTTAGGAAAATCAGATTTAAATAATAAAATTAAATTATATAAAGGTAATATTCCTTTATTTAGTTATTATCAAATAGAATCTCAAATTGAAAAAATTTTTCGGAAAGAAGTACGTTTACCTTCAGGTGGTTCTATTATTATAGATACGACAGAAGCATTAACATCAGTAGATGTTAATTCATCAAAAGCAACTAAAGGTATTGATATAGAAGAAACAGCATTAAATATTAATTTAGAAGCTGCAGATGAAATTATTAGACAATTAAGATTACGTGATGTAGGAGGATTAATTGTAATAGATTTCATTGATATGTCTATTATAGAAAATAGAAAAATTATAGAAAAAAGATTACTTAATAAAATACGTCATGATAGAGCGAAAATTAAAATTAATAGTATTTCAAAATTTGGATTATTAGAAATGTCACGTCAGAGATTGCGATCTTCTTTAAAAGAATCTAATTATTATTTATGTCCTAGATGTTTAGGACATGGTACATTAAGAAATAATAAATCTTTATCATTATCTATTTTAAGATTAATAGAAGAAGAATCTTTAAAAAATGACACGAAAGAAGTATATGCTATAGTTCCAGTAAAAATAGCTTCTTATTTATTGAATGAAAAAAGAGATTCAGTAAACGCTATTGAAAATAGAAAAATTAAAACATTTATTATACCTAATTCTAAATTAAATACACCTAATTATTTTATTTTACGTATTAAACATGGTGAAGATAAAAAAAATCTTTATTATATTATAAATACATTACAGAAATTAAATTCGAATAATTATTTAAAAAATAAATTTTTTAAAAATTTGATGAAAGAAAATAAAAAAACAAAAAAATTAAATACATATAACAAACTTTTCTTAAAAAAAGAACATTATTTTATTTTTTATATATATAATTTAACATATTTATTTCACAAACAAAAATATATAATATTTAATTTTTTAGATTTTTTTAAAAAGAAAATTATTTATATAAAAAAAATAATAAAAAATATCATACAAAAAACTATTTTTATAAATAAATTTATTTTAAATCATTATAAAAAATTTTTTATTTTTAATAAAAAAAGAAATTTAGAAAATAATATAAAGTATTCTTCTCAACAAATTTGTTTAAATACAAAAAAAAAATTTTTTAATTTTTATACAAAAAAAAATTTTCCGATCTCTGATATAAAATTTAAAAATAAAAAATCAAAATCATTTAAATTAAATAATAATTTAATAATTAAAAATAATGAAAATTTATTTGATTTTATAAAATCAAATAAATTTTTAAAAATAAAAATAGATTATAATTATTTATCATATAATAAAAAATATATAAAAAATAATTTTAATAAAATTATTAATATTTCTAATAATAAAAAAAATAATATATCTAATTTTTCTATAGAAAATAAAATAGGATTAAATAAATTTAAAAATCCAGTTAAAATTAATAAAATTATATTAAATAAAATAAAATTACAAATAAAAAAAAATATAATAGTTAAAAATAATATAATTAACTCTAATATTATTGATACCAATAATCAAAAAATTAAAAATGATACTTTTATAAATAAAAAAAAAATATATAAAAATTATATATCAACAAATAATAAAAAAATACAAAATAATTTTACAAATTGTTTTAATGAAAGTAACAAATTAATTAATTCATCATTTAATTTAAATAATAAAAAAGGTGCTGGAGCTCATGCAGCTAAAAAATATGCTACATCTCCAGTAAAAAGATTATAGTTTTTTTATATTATATAAAATATATAAAATATTTGATATTTAAAATAAATATTTAAAATATAATCAATATTATATTGATAGTATTTTAATTAAAAATATTTTTTATTTTTTTCATTTCAGAGAAAAGAAAATGATTCTGAAACAAAAATATAATGTAAAAAATATAAATTATTATAATAATATTAATTGTCAAAATTGTTTGACATATAAATTATGTATATTTTTTCAATATAAGAAATTTATTACAATTTTAAAACAAAAAAAATTAATTCATAAGGGAGAAATAATATTTAAAGAAAAAAAAAAAATGCATTTTTTATATACTATAAAATCAGGAACTATTAAAACTTATAATTTTACAAAAAAAGGTAATGAACAAATAAATAAATTTTATTTTAAAGGTGATCTAATTGGTTTAGATAGTATTTATAGTGGTATTTATAGTAATTTTAGTCAAGCATTAGAAACAGTTACTTTATGTAAAATATCTTTTTTAGAATTAAATAATATTTTTATTAAAATTCCTTCTTTAGGACAAAAAATTATTTATTTAATGAGTAAAGAAATTAAAATAAATTCTTATTTTATATCACTTTTATTTAGAAAAAAAGCAGAAATAAAATTAGCTACATTTATATATTATTTATCTAAAAAATTTAAAATAATAGGATACTCACATAAAAATTTTTTTTTATCTATTACTAGAAATGATATTAGTAATTATTTAGGTATAACAGTTGAAACTATTAGTCGTATTTTAAGTAAATTTAAAAAAAGTAATATGTTAATTATTCGTAATAAACATATTATAATCAATAATTATTTAAAATTAATTAATTTTATTAATTAAAAATTAATATATATAAAATATAAAGTTTACTCTAGTATTATAATATACAACGAGTAAACTTTTTTATTAAAATTTTTGTAAAATTTTATTTATAGAATTTTTTGCATCTCCAAATAACATATAACTATTATCTTGATAAAATAAAGGATTATTAATCCTAGCATATCCTTGGTTCATACTTCTTTTAAGAATAATAATATTATTAGCTTTCCATACTTCTAAAATAGGCATGCCTGATATTGGACTATCAATATCTTCTTGAGCTGATGGATTAATTGTATCATTAGCTCCTATTACTAATACTGTATCTGTATTAGTGAAATCTTTATTAATATCATCCATTTCATACACCATATTATATGGTATATTAGCTTCTGCTAATAAAACATTCATATGCCCTGGTAAACGTCCAGCTACAGGATGAATAGCAAATCTAATTTTAATATTTAATTGAGTTAATTTATTTACTATTTCAGAAAGTAGATATTGTGCTTGTGAAACAGCTAATCCATATCCAGGAACAATAATAATATTATTTGAACTTTTCAATATTTCTACTGTATTATCGATAGATATTTCTTTATAATTTTGTATATTTCCTTTTTCTAAAATAGAATTATTATTTTGATTATTAATTTTATTACTATTACCAAGAAGTACATTAAAAAATGATCTATTCATACCTTTACACATTAAATATGAAAGAATAGCTCCAGAAGAACCAACTAAAGCACCTGTTATAATTAATAAATCATTAGTTAACATAAATCCTGCAGATGCAGCTGCCCATCCTGAATAAGAATTTAACATTGAAATTACTACAGGCATATCTGCTCCACCAATACTCATTATTAAATGAAAACCAAATATTAATGAAATTAAAAATATTAATCCTAAAACAATAATTTGTAATTTTATATTATGTGTGTTTAAAAAAATTATCATTAAAATAAATGATATTAATATCATTAATAAATTGATTTTATTTTTAAATTTTAAATTTAGAGTTTTTGATTTTATAAAACCAGATAATTTATTAAAAGCAAGTATAGATCCGATCAAAGTAATAGAACCGATAAAAATACTAAAAAATATTTCTATTAATTGTATTCCTATATTTTCATTAAAAATAATTTTATCATATATTAATAATAAATAATTATTAAACCCTACAAGAACTGCAGTTAATCCTACAAAACTATGTAATATTGCAATTAATTGAGGCATTTTAGTCATATCAATTTTTTTTGAGATACTTATTCCTATAAATGCACCTAAAAAAATTGCTCCTAATATATAACCAATATTATTAATTTTTGCCTTTAATATAGTTATAATAATTGCTATAAGCATTCCATTAATTGCGAATATATTACCTTCTTTAGAAGTTTCTTTTTTTGAAAGACTTGCAATACTTAATATAAATAAAACAGCTGATATAGTATATGTAAATATTAATGACCTATCAAACATTTGTAAATTCTCCTTAATTTTTACGAAACATTTTAAGCATACGTTGAGTAATTGTTAATCCTCCAAAAATATTAATACTCGATAGTAATGTTCCTAAAAAAGCTAATGTAATAGTAGTATAATAATTATTATTAAGTTGTAAAATAGAACCAATAATAATAATACCAGAAATTGCATTTGTAACAGACATTAAAGGTGTATGTAATGTATGACTAACATTCCATACTACATAATACCCTATTATACAAGATAATAAAAAAATTATAAAATGAGGTATGACTTCATAAGGAATATATTGTGTCATATAATATGTAGAAAATAATCCTAAAATATATAAAAAATATTTATTTGTTAAAAAACATTTATTATTATTTTTTTTTGTAACATTTTTTATATTTTTAGAATTATTTATTTTTTTTATGTTATCTTTTATTTTTGATGGTTTAATTTTTGGTGCAGGCCATATAATTGTATTATTGTAAACTACAGTCATATTCCTAATAATTTCATTTTTTAAATCAATATTAATTGTACCTAAATGTTTTTTAGATAATAAATTAATTAAATTAACAATATTTGTACTATATAATTGAGAAGCTTGAGGAGCTAATTTACTAGGTAAATTTACAAAACCTATAATTTTAATATTATTATCTGTAACAATTACTTTATTTCTTTTTGTTAATTCACAATTACCTCCATTTTCAATCGCAAGATCAAAAATTATACTACCAGGTTTCATTAATCCAATCATTTTTTTAGTAATTAAAATAGGTGCTTTTTTATTTGGAACCATAGCTGTTGTAATAATAATATCTGTTTTTTTAACTACTTTATTAAAAGATTCTTGTATTAATTGTGATTTTTTTTTTGATGAATTAGTTTCATATTCATGAATATTATTTTTTTCTTGATCTTTTAATTCTAAAAATTCTGCACCCATACTATGGATTTGTTCTTTTACTTCTTTTCTTGTATCAAAAGCAATTACAATTGCTCCTAAACTTTTTGCTGTCCCGATAGCCGATAAACCAGCAACTCCAGCTCCCACTACCATAACTTTAGCTGGTAATATTTTACCTGCAGCAGTAATTTGCCCATTTAAAGTTCTTCCTAAGTAATTAATTGATTCAATTATACTTCTATAACCAGATAAATTATTCATTGAACTTAAAGCGTCAAAAGCCTGAGCTCTAGAAATTCTAGGTATTGTATCCATTGCAATAGTAGTAATATTTTTTTTAGCTAAAATATTTAATAGTATTTTATTTTGATAAGGCCAAATAAAACTAATTAATATACTATTATTTTTTATTAATTTACTTTCTTCTTCATTGATAGGATGAATTTTAATTATTATATTTGCATCCCAAACTTCTTTATTTTCTACAATTCTTGCCCCATTATTTTCATAATCTTGATCATTAAAATAAGATAAATTTCCTGCTCCCTTTTCAATATATATTCTAAAACCTAATTTTATTAATTTTTTAATATTTAAAGGTGTCATTGCTACTCTTTTTTCCTCAAAATATTTTTCTTTTGGTATTCCAATTATCATCATAAAGTACTTAACCTATTATAAATTATTATATTTTTTATGTAAAAAATAACATTTATTTTAATTTTAAAATTATCATTTATTAAATTATTTTTCAAATTTTTATTTTACTTAATAAAAATAGATATATATAAATTTTTATTTAATATTATTAATAATTTGAAGGTGAAATCCAGAATCTAAATAAATAATTTCTCCTGTAATACCTAAAGATAAATCAGAAGCTAAAAAAGTAGCAACATTACCAATATGATCTATTGTAATAGATTCATGTAAAGGACTTTTTTTTTTATACAACTTAATTATAGAATTAATATTTTTTATTCTAGAAGAAGCAATAGTTTTTATTGGTGAAGGAGATATTCCATTAATTCTAATATTTTTATGTCCAATATTACATGCTATATAACGAATATTAGCTTCTAATGAAGCTTTTGCTAAACCCATTACATTGTAATTTTGTACAAAATTTTGTGATCCTACATAAGTTAATACTATAATTGAAGATTTATTATGTAATATATTTATACACTCTTTTACCATATTTAATAAAGTATAAGAATTAATATCATGAGAAATTTGGAATTCTAAACGAGATGTATTTAAAAAATTTTTTTTTAATGTATTTTCAGGAGTAAAAGCAATAGAATGAACAAAACCATCAAATTTTTTCCAGATTTTAGATATTTTAAAAAATAAAAATTTAATATCTTTATCTTTAGATACATCACACTTTATTATTGGATATTTTGTCATATTTTTTACTAATTTTTCTATTTTATTTTTATTTTTATTTTTTTGATATGTAAAAATTAAATCTGCTTTGTATTTATACATAATACGAGCTATACCATAAGCAATTGATAATTTATTTAAAATACCTGTAATTAATATTTTTTTTCCTAATAATAAATACATTTTTTTTCCTAAAAAATTTTATATTTTATTAGTATTTTTATTAAAATTAAAAAAAAAATATAATAAAATTAAATATTTTTTTAAAAAATTTGATATTTATCAGCTTTTTGATTTCTTTCACTAGACAAATGTATTATTAATTGATGTACTTTTATATGACACAATTCCAGTGTCTATTTTTATGTAAAGGTAATAATTGATGTCCAAGATTAAAGGTAACGTTAAGTGGTTTAATGAATCTAAAGGTTTTGGTTTCATTACTCCTGAAGATGGTAGCAAAGATGTTTTTGTACATTTTTCTGCTATTCAAAGTAGTGGTTTTAAAACATTAACTGAAGGCCAAAAAGTAGAATTTGAAATTACTAACGGAGCCAAAGGACCTTCTGCAGCTAATGTTGTTGCTATTTAAATTTATTTAGTTAGTTGGAAAAGGTTCAAAATATTATTTGCCTCTGATAAATTTTTAGAATTTTTAACTATTTAAAATTATAAAATAAATTTTATTTATCTAGAATAAATAAAAGAATTTTAAATGATTTTAATAAAAAATAAAATTTTCAGGGGCATTATTTATTTATTAATTTTAAGAAAAATAATTTTTTGCATTATATGAAGAACGAACAAAAGGTCCACATACTATTTTTTTAAAACCAATTTTTTTTGCTCTAATTTTAATTTCATTAAATTCACTTAAACTAATGTATTTTGATACAGGTATATGATACTTACTTGGTTGTAAGTATTGTCCTATAGTTAAAATATCAACCCCATTATATTTTAAATCTTTTATTGTATAAAATAATTCTTCTTTTGTTTCACCTAAACCAACCATTAATCCTGATTTAGTTAAAATTTTAGGAAATAAAAATTTAAATCTATTTAATAAAATTAAAGATTTTTTATATCTTCCTGCGGGTCGTATTTGTTTATATAAACGTTCTACTGTTTCTATATTATGATTAAAAACATCAGGTAAAGAATTACTAAATATTTGTAAAGCTTTTTTAGTACAATTTTTAAAATCAGGAACTAAAATTTCTATTTTAGTTTTAGAATTTTTTTCACGTATTTTTTTTATACAATTAACAAATTGTTGTGCACCTCCATCATGTAAATCATCACGAGTAACGGAAGTAATGACAATGTATTTTAATTTCATTAAGGAAATAATGTTAGCTAATTTAGAAGCTTCATGTTTATCATAATTTATTTTTGGTCTACCATGTATAACATTACAATATAGACAATTTCTTGTACATATATTACCTAAAATCATAAAAGTTAATTGTCCTTTACTAAAACATTCTATTAAATTAGGACATGAAGCTTCTTCACAAATTGTATGTAATTTATTTTGTTTTAAAAAAGATTTTATTTTTTTTATTTTATTAATATTTTTTATTGAGAATTTAATTTTAAGCCAACTAGGTTTTTTTAAAATTTTTTGTTTCATATTTTTATATAAAGTATATTAAAATAAGTAAATATAATATACATTATAAAATTATGTTTTAAAAAAATAAAATATCAATTTTTATATTAATTATCTATTAATAATAGAAATTCATTTATTAAAAATTTTCTAATTTTAAACATTTTTATGTTATAAATATAATTTTTTAAATTTACCATTTTTAATTTTTTTAAACCACATGGATTAATATAATTAAAAGGTAATAAATCCATGTTAATATTAAATGATATTCCATGTAAAGTACATCCTTTAGAAATTTTTATACCTATAGATGCTATTTTTTTATTATTTATATATACACCAGAAATATCATTAAAAGATGGATTAGATGATATATTAAAATATAATAATATTTTTATAATTATTTGTTTTAAAATAAAAATTAAAGATTTAATATTAAGTTTTCTTCTTTTTAAATCAATTAAAATATACATAATTTGCTGTCCTGGAGCATGATAAGTAATTTTACCTCCTCTATCAGTACAAAATATAGGTATATTATGATTATAATTAATAATATCTTTTGGATCAGATAATTTTCCTTGAGTAAAAACAGGATAATGTTCAACTAACCAGATTTCATCTAAAGTTTTTTTAGATCTTGTATAATTAAAATTACACATTTTTTTATAAGTATAATTCCAAGGTTCTATTCCAAGATTTCTTATAAGAAAATTTTTATTAAACATTACTATATATTCATATTTTAGAATTTATATAAATTTTTTATTGTTTTATCCATTTACTTAATAATAATCTTATATAATCTAAAAAACAAACAAAAAAATTTCCTTTGGGAACATTTTCTATTGCAATTAATGGATAATTTACAATTATATGATTATTAATTAAAAAAGTTATATGTCCTAATATTTGATTTTTATATATAGGAGCAAAAATTTTATTATTTTTAATATGATATAAAATTTTTATTTTTTTTTCTTGATTTTTAAAAATTGTTAAATATACATCTTTTTTAATTCCAATTCTTACATATGATTGTTTACCATATAATATTGGAATAGAAGCTAGTTTTTGATATTTTTTAATTGGATTAATTGTACGAAATGTTTCGAAACCCCAATTTAATAATTTTTTACTATTTTTTTTACGATCTTGTTCTGTTTTATCACCTAATATAACAACAATTAATCTCATATTATTTTTTGTTGCAGAAGCTATAATATTATAGCCAGCATCTTTTGTATGACCTGTTTTAATTCCATCTACATTTAGATTTTTATCCCATAATAATAAATTACGATTTTTTTGATGAATATTATTAAAAGTAAAACTTTTTTCTTTATAAATAGAGTATTCATAAGGAAAGTCTTTTATTAAAGACTTTCCCATAATAGCTATATCTTGTGCTGTAGTATATTGCCCTAATTCATCTAATCCATGTACATTTTTAAAAACAGTATTTTTTAATCCTATTTTTTTCGCATAAAAATTCATTAAATTTACAAAATTTTGTTGACTTCCAGATATATATTCAGCTATAGCAACACAAGCATCATTTCCTGATTGTAATATAATACCTTTTATTAAATAATTTACAGAAATCCGATCTCCTATCTTTAAAAACATTAATGATGAACCATTAAATTCATTATTACCCGTTGCCCAAGCGTTTTTACTAATAGTAACAACATCATTACGATTTAATTTCCCTTTAGCTAAAGCTTTTCCAATTACATAACTAGTCATAATTTTTGCTAAACTAGCTGGTTTTTGAGTTTCATTTGAATTTTTTTCAGTTAAAATTATTCCTGTATTATAATCTATTAAAATATAAGATCTAGCATTAATATTCGGTTGTATTTCAACATTAAATATATCTTCATTAGCATATATAATTGTTGGATGTATTATAAATATAATAATTATTGATTTTATCATTGTAAAAATAAATTTATTAAATTTTTTATATATTTTTATCATATCTATACTCATAGAATTTTAATTTTATTAGATATTTTAAACAAGATTTATTAAAATAATATTTTATATAATTTTTTTTAAAAATGTAACTAAATTTTTAGTAAAATACTAAACAGAATAAAATTATTTAGTTATGTAAAAAAATATGAATATTAATTTTAAAAAAAAATATAAATTTGCATTAGGAGTAGAATATAACGGTACTAATTATCATGGATGGCAAAAACAGAATATAAATTATAAAAAAACAATACAAGGATGTTTAGAAAAAGTTATTTCTAAAATTGCTAATCATAATATAATTGTTTTTTGTGCAGGGAGAACTGATGTAGGTGTACATAGTATAGGACAAGTAATTCATTTTGAAACATTTAGTTTTAGAAGCGAAAAATCTTGGATTTTAGGTATAAATAGTCTTTTACCTAAAGATATAGCAATAAAATGGATAATTTCTGTAAAAAAAGATTTTCATGCTAGATTTAGTGCTTTATCTCGTAGATATATTTATATTATTTATAATAATAGATATAAATCTGCTATATTTAATGATCTAGTTACTTTATATAAAAAAAATTTAAACATCATAAAAATGAAAAATGCAATACAATATTTATTAGGAGAACATGATTTTTCATCTTTTCAATCTGGTAAAAAAACAAATAATTCTTCTTTCAGAAAAATTATATATTGTAATATTAAAAAATATGGAAATTATATTTTTATAGATATAAAAGCGAATGCTTTTTTATATCATATGGTCAGAAATATTATAGGTAGTTTAATAGAAATTGGCATCGGGAGACAAAAAGAAAATTGGTTATCAGAATTAATTAAAATTAAAAATAGAACGAAAGCAGCTTCTACGGTAAAACCTAATGGTTTATTTTTAACAGAAGTCGAATATCCAAAACATTTTGGCATTCCCTATTCTGATTATAATTCATATTTAATTTTAAAAAAATTAATTTAGTAATATTTTTATTTTAAATGTAAAAATTTTAAAAACTTTACAGTTTTCAAAAATTAATCTAAATATGTTATCTTATTTTATTTAAGAAAGAAAATATACATTTACATGTTAATAATTGATTATTTATTTATATTTATATTAATATATTTTTCCATAATTAGTTTTTTTAAAGGTCTTATAAATGAGATATTAACTATATTTATATGGTTCTTATCTTTTTATTTTTTTAAAAAATATTATCATTATGTTTTTTTTGAAAAAAAAATAGATATAAATATTTTTTATTTTAAAAAGATTATTTTATTATTTTTTTATTTTATATTTATTCTAGTAATAGGATGTATTATTAATAATTATTTAAATTTTAGAATTAAAAATATTTATATAAATAATATTAATCGAATATTAGGATTATTTTTTGGATTATTTAAAGGATGTTTAATAATATTAATTTTATTATATTCATTAAATTATATAGATAAAAAATTATATAATTATATATTATTAACTAATAATAAATCATTACTATTTATTTTTTTTAATAATATTTTATATAAATATAAATATTTTTTATAAAATATTTATTATATTTTTTACCCAGAGCGGGAATTGAACCCGCATAGCAATGTGAATGCCGAGGGATTTTAAGTCCCTTGTGTCTACCAATTCCACCATCTGGGCAAAAATAACTTAGGCGCATCCCGGAATTGAACCGAAATAAAAGGATTTGCAATCCTCTGCATAACCATTCTGCCAATGCGCCAAGCAAAATAATTATATAATAAATTATTAATTATGTATATAATATATTTTGGGATTTTTGTAATATTTTTTATATATAATTTTATTATTTTTTTATATATAATTATTAATTATATATAAAATATATATTTTAGGATATGCAATGTTTGATAAATTAATATTTGTAATTAATTGTGGTAGTTCTTCTTTAAAATTTTCAGTTATAAATCCTATTAAAAAAAAAATTTTATTATTTGGTTTAGCTGAAAATTATTATAATAATAGCGCTTCTATTATATGGAATTTTAATGATAAAAAACATAAAATTAAATTTTATAATAAAATAACTCATAAATTTATATTAGATTATTTAGTAGAAAAAATATTAAAAAAATATTTACTATATAATAATATTATAGGTGTTGGTCATCGTATAGTTCATGGTGGTGAAACATTTATAAATTCTGTATTAATTACAGATATTATACTTAAAAAAATAGAAAAAGCATCTATTTTTGCACCTTTACATAATCCTATTCAAGTAATCGGTGTAAAAGAAATAAAAAAAATTTTACCACATTTAAAAAATAAACAAGTTGCTGTATTTGATACTTCTTTTCATCAAACAATACCTATCGAAGCATATTTATATGCATTACCTATTAAATTTTATGAAAAATATAAAATTCGTCGTTATGGAGCACATGGAACTAGTCATAAATATGTTACTAAAATTGCATCTAAACTTTTAAATATAAAACTAAATAATTTCAATTGTATTTCATGTCATTTAGGTAATGGTTCATCTATCACAGCTATAAATAATGGTAAAAGTGTAGATACTTCTATGGGTTTAACACCTTTAGAAGGGTTAGTAATGGGGACTAGATGTGGTAATATTGATCCAGCAATTATTTTTTATATGTATAATGAATTAAATCTTGATATAAATAAAATTTATAATATTCTAACTACAAAATCAGGTATGTTAGGATTAACTAATATTACTAGTGATTTTAGATATATTGAAGAAAATTATTTTAAAAATAATAATATAAAAAGAGCAACTAATGTATTTATACATAGTTTAACTAAATATATAGCATCCTATAGCATATTAATGCAAAATAAAATACATGCAATAATTTTTACAGGTGGTATTGGAGAAAATAGTGTATTAATTCGTGAAAAAACAATAAAAAAATTAAAAATTTTAAATTTTTTTATTGATAAAAAATTAAATAATAAAATTAAACATGGTAAAACTGGAATTATAAGCACTAATTTAAGTATACCTATATTAGTTATTCCTACAAATGAAGAATTAATGATATCACAAGATACATTTAAAATAATTTATAATATAAAATAATTTTTTATTAATAAATAAAAAAAGGTATATAATAATGTTTAAAAAAAAAATAATTATATCTATACCAATAGATGTAGATATACATTTTTTTACAAGTATAAATTTAAGTCTTTTAAAAATTATAAATAGTAATCAATTAAAATGTAATTTTTTTAAACCTATTTCTAAAATAGAAAATTATAATTTTAATTATACTAATAATATTTTAAACATTTATAATTTTTCTAATATAAAATCTATTAATCCGATAGAAATAAATAATATTAATTTATTAAAAAAAAATATTGAATATAATAATATTATAGATCATATAATTCAAAAATCTTATAAAAATATAAATAATACAGATTTTCTTTTTATAGAAGGAATAATTCCTGTTTATATTAAACAATTAATTTTTCAATTAAATTGTGATTTAGCAAATATATTTAATGCTAAAATAATTTTTGTTACATCAATTCCTTTAATAAATAAAAATTTAGAAAAAATAGAATCTAAAATTAATATTCTTTTTAAAAAAAAAATAAATAATTTTGATATTAAAAATACATATTTATTTATTAAATATAAAAACCAAAATTCTAATCCTTTTTTTTATAATTTAAATATTTTTAAACATTTTTTTTATATAAAAAAAAATAATTTTGTACATAAAAAAATTTTATCTTACAAAAAAAAGAATATTATATTAATTCCATGGTTAAAAAACTTTGTATTTGGTATTAATGTTAAATTAATATGTAATCATTTAAATTGTAGTATAATTAATAATAATAAATATAAAAAAATTAAATATATTATTTATTTAGATAAAAAAATATTCATAAATCCACAAAAATTTTGTAAATCTTTACTAGTTATTTCTTTTAAAGATTATGAAGTGATAAAAATCATATATAAAATGTTATTTAAAAATATTTTTTTTAATACAATTTTATTTACAGATTTTAAAAAAAATGACAAAAATTGTAAATATAATTTAATAAATAAAATAATTAAAATTATTATTAAAAATAATATATCGTTATTTTATATAAAAGATAATTTATATAATATTTTTTCTGAATTAGAAAATATTTATAAATACGATTTTCCAATAAGTGATACTAGTTTAATAACTAATATTATTAATTATATTAAATTATATATTCCTACTACTATCTTTAATAAAAAAGATTTCAATTATAAATTTTATATTTCTCCATTTATTTTTAAATATAATTTAATAAATGAAGCAAGTAAATTTAAAAAAGCAATTTTATTACCAGAAGGTAATGAAATAAGAACTTTACAAGCAGCATCAATATGTTCTAAAAAAAACATTGCTAATTGTATTTTATTAGGGAAAACAAAAGAGATTATAAGCATAGCTAAAAAAAATAATATAAATATTAGTCATATTAATATTATAGATCCAGATTTAATAAGAAATGATTATATAGAAAAATTAATATATATAAGAAAAAATAAATTGTTAAATGAATATGAAGCAATACAATTATTAAAAGATAATATGTTTTTAGCAACTATGATGCTAAAAGAAAATAAGGTTGATGGTATAGTTTCAGGAGCGAATACAACTACAGCAAATACTATTAGACCTGCATTACAAATTATTAAAACTTTATCTAAATATTCTATCATTTCATCTATATTTATAATGTTATTATCCAATAGTATATTAATATATAGTGATTGTGCAATTAATCCTAATCCTAATTATAAACAATTAGCTGAAATAGCTATACAATCGGTAGAAACTAGTAGATTATTTAATTTTAAACCTAAAGTAGCAATGATTTCTTATTCTACAGGTAGATCTGCTAAAGGTATTGAAGTAGAAAAAGTATATAAAGCCACTAAATTAGTAAAAAATAAACTACCAAATCTTTTAATAGATGGTCCTTTACAATATGATGCAGCTATTATAAATAGTGTTGCTAAATATAAAGCTCCAAATTCATTAGTTGCAGGAAAAGCTAATATTATTATTTTTCCTGATCTTAATACAGGTAATACGACATATAAAGCCGTACAAAGATCTTCTAATGCTATTTCTATAGGACCTATTTTACAAGGTATAACAAAACCAATTAATGATCTTTCAAGAGGTGCTTCTATTGAAGATATAATTTATACTATTGCAGTAACAGTTATTCAAGCTCAAAGTATTAAAAATAATTAAAATATAATTTATTAATTATTTAAATAGTATTTATTAATATAATCTAAATTATTATTAAATTCATAAATAATAGGTATACCTGTAGCTATATTTAAATTAATGATATCTTCATTACTTATATTTTCTATATGTTTTATTAATGCTCTTAATGAATTACCATGAGCAACAATTATAATACGTTCTCCATTTCTAATTTTATGAGATATATAATTATTCCATACATATATTACCCTTTTTAAGGTTGTGGATAAACTTTCTGATAAAGGTAATTGATAATCTTCTAATTTTGAATATTTAGGATCAAATCTAGACCATCTGTAATCATCTATAGATAATGAGGGTGGAGTTATATCAAAACTACGTCTCCATTGTTTTACTTGTTTTTTGCCAAATTTTTTTATAGCTTTATTTTTATCCATTCCTTGTAATTTTCCATAATGTCTTTCATTTAATCTCCATGTTTTTTTAACTGGTATCCATAATTGATTTAATTTATTTAATGTTAACCATAAAGTACATATTGCTCTTTTTAAGACAGATGTATATGCATAATCAAATTTAAAATTATTTTTTTTTAAAATTTTTCCTGCTTGTTCTGCCTCAATTTCTCCTTCTTTAGTTAACTCCACATCATGCCAACCAGTAAATAAATTTTTTTTATTCCATTCACTTTCTCCATGACGTAATAAAACTAATTTAGTATTAGACATATATATTTTCCTTATAAAAAAATTTATTTTTTGATATTAAATATCAAAAGAATAACCACAATTACATTTATTTTTCATATATGGATTTTTAATAATGAATTTTTCTTCTTCAATATTTTCAATATAATCAATTACACTTCCGGATAAATATTGTAAGCTGATTTCATCAATAATAATATTTATACCTAATGTTTTTATTAAAAAATCATTTTTTTTTATTTTTTCATCTAATACAAAATCATACTTAAAACCGCTACATCCCCCACCTATAATAAATACCCTAAAATTCATATTTTTATGATTTAAAGATTTTATTTTTTTTGCAGCTTTATTTGTTAAAGAAATTAGCATAATTATTATATTAATACCTATTGATTATCAATTTCATCAATTTACATTAATTTAATGATATTTAAGTAAGATTTATAATTTTACTATAAAGTCTAGATTTATAACGAGATGCTTTATTTTTATGAATTAAATTTTTTTGTGCTTGTTTATCTATTAAAGATTGCATTTTTCTAAATTTTTTTTTAGCTAATTCAATATTTTTTTCGAAAATAGCACTATTAACTTTTTTAATAAAAGTACGCAACATAGAACGATATTTTTTATTATGTTGTCTATTTTTTTCTGATTTTAAAGCTCTTTTTTTAGATGATTTTATATTAGCCATATAATATCCGATAATTATAATATTAATTGTAATATTTTATAAAAATAAAATATTTACATAAAATATTATTATATATAATATTCTTAGATAAATAAAATAAAAATTTTAATAATTTAAAATTAATTTTTAAGATTAAAGATAATAAGTATGAAAAATAAATTTCAATTAAATTTACCAAAAACAAAATTTCCGATGAAAGCTAATTTAATAACTAATGAATTAACAATATTAAAACAATGGGAAAAAGATAATTTATATAAAAAAATTTTAAATATAAAAAAAAAAAAAAAAAAAAAATTTATTTTACATGATGGTCCTCCTTATGCAAATGGTGATATCCATATTGGACATGCTTTAAATAAAATTTTAAAAGATATTATTTTAAAATCTAAAAATATGGATGGTTATTATACTCCTTTTATTCCAGGATGGGATTGTCATGGATTACCTATAGAACAAAAAGTAGAAAAAATTTTAAAAAATAAACATAAAAATATTTCTAAAAAACAATTTAGGATCGAATGTAGAAAATATGCCTTAAAACAAATTTCTAAACAAAAAAAAGATTTTATTAGACTAGGAATATTAGCTGATTGGTCAAATTCTTATTTAACAATGGATTTTAAAACAGAGGCAAATATTGTACGTACTTTAGGTAAAATTATTAAAAATAATTATATATATAAAGGAGAAAAACCAGTTTATTGGTGTATAAAATGTATTTCTTCTTTAGCAGAAGCTGAAGTTGATTACATAAGAGAAAAAACATTAACATGTTATATTAAATTTACTACCATTAGTAATGATTTTTTTACAAAATTTTTAGATTTTAAAATTAAAAAAGATAATAATATTTCTTTTTTAATATGGACTACTACTCCATGGAGTATACCAGCTAATCAAGCAATTGCTATTAATCCAAAAACATATTATCAATTAGTTAAAATTAATAAAGATATTATAATTATATCAAAAAATTTAGTAAGTATTATTATGAATAAAGCGCAGATTATAAATTGGAAAATTTTAGGAGAAATACAAGGAAAAAATTTTAAAAATTTATTAATATATAATCCTTTTAATAATAAAATTTCACATTTAATTATAAATAATTATGTTTCTGAACAATCAGGTACCGGTATTGTCCATATGGCTCCTAATCATGGATTAGATGATTATAATATTTGTAATCAACATAATATAAAATTTATGAAAAATATTATAGATAAAAAGGGATTTTTTATAAAAGGAATCCATCCTAAATTAGATAATATCAATGTATTTTATTCAAAAAAAATAATATTAGATATTTTAAAAAAAAAAAGAGCATTATTTTTAGTAGATAATTATATACATAAATATCCATATTGTTGGCGTCATAAAATACCAATTATTTATATATCTACTCCACAGTGGTTTATTAGTATAAATAAAAATAATTTTAAAGAATTAGTAAAGGAATCAATTAAAAAAGTAAAATGGATACCTAATTGGGGACATAAAAGAATGTCTATTATGTTAGATAAAAGACCTGATTGGTGTATTTCTAGACAAAGAGTTTGGGGAATCCCAATTCCTTTATTTATTCATAAAAAAACACAAAAAATACACGATCATTCAATAGAATTTATTGAAAAAATAGCTTGTATGATAGAAAAAAAAGGTATACAAGCATGGTGGGATTTAGATATTAAAAATTTTTTAGGTAATGATTCTATTTTTTATGAAAAAGTTACAGATACATTAGATGTATGGTTTGATTCTGGTTCAACTTATAATTCTATTATAAATCAAATTAAAGAACTTAAAAATAATATTATTGATATGTACTTAGAAGGAACTGATCAATACAGAGGATGGTTTATATCATCATTAATTATTTCGTTAATTATACATAATCGTTCTCCTTATAAAACAGTTATTAGTCATGGATTTACTGTAGATAGTCAAGGGAAAAAAATGTCTAAATCTTTAGGTAATATTATAAAACCTCAAGATATAATTACTAATTTAGGTAGTGATATTCTTAGATTATGGGTATCATCTACAGATTATTCTAATGAAATTAATATATCTAATGATATTTTAAAAAGAACCACAGAAATTTATAGACGTATTCGTAATACAATTAGATTTTTATTATCAAATTTATATGATTTTAAACCAAATATACATATGATTAAACCTGTTAAAATGATAATTTTAGATAAATGGATTATTCATAAAACAAAAATTGTGCAAAATAACATTATCAAGTATTATAAAACATATAATATACAAAATGTTATTAAAGAAATAACACAATTTTGTTCTATAGATTTAGGTTCTATATATTTTGATATTATAAAAGATAGACAATATACATTTAAACAATATAGTATAGAAAGATTAAGTTGTCAAACTACTCTATATATGATTCTTGAATCTTTAGTAAGATGGATAGCTCCAATATTATCTTTTACAGCTCATGAAATTTGGAATTATATTCCTGGTACAAGAAGTAAATATATTTTTATAGAAGAGTGGTATTCTCATCTATTTTATCTTTCATCAAAAGATATTATGAATAATGAATATTGGAATGATATTTTTACTTTTAAAAATGAAATTAACCAAATTATAGAATTTGCAAGAAATAAAAAAATTATTAAAAGTTCTTTAGAAATAGATATAATTGTATTTGTAAAAAAAAATATTTATAATAAATTATTATTATTAGGTTCGGAATTACGTTTTTTATTATTAATTTCTAATATTACTATTTTTTTAGAAAAAACAAAAATTAAAAATAAATTAATACAAAAATTTAAAATTATGAAATCGAAATATATGAAGTGCCACCGTTGTTGGTATCATGAAAAATATATAGTAAATAATATTTGTAATCGTTGTCAATTAAATATGACAGGAAATGGAGAAAAACGTTTGTTTATTTAAAATTCTGTTTAAAAAAATAAAATATTTCTTAAATATTTATATTATATTACTTATAATCATAGATTTTTTTAGTAAAATTATAATTATTAAAAATATAAAATTATATGAATGTTTTTATATAAATCATTATATAAATTTTATTTATATACGTAATTATGGTGTTACTTTAGGATTTTTAAAAAATAATAAAATAACTATTTGTTTTTTAACAATTATAAGTATTCTAACTTTATTTTATATTAAATTTTTATTAAAAGATAAAAATATTGAATTATCATATAATTTAATAATTAGTGGAATATTAGGTAATTTAATTAATAGAATTTATTATGGTTTTGTAATAGATTTTATAAGCATAAATATTTTTGATTATCAATATCCTATTTTTAATTTTGCAGATATTTTAATTTTTATTGGTTTTATTTTAATATTAAAAAATAATATTTTTTTTTTATATTAAAATAATATATTTTATAGGTTTATTTATATGAATAAAAATCAAATTCGTTTAGCTATAGCAGGTATTAATGGTCGTATGGGTAAAAGTATTTTAAAATTATTAAATATGCAAATAGATAAAAATATTTTATTAAATGGAGTTATAGAAACAAAATCTTCTTTAAAAGAAAGAAAAAAGATTTTTTATAAATCTAATTTTTTAAATATTAAATCTAATATAATAGATATTATAGATGATTTTGATGTTTTAATAGATTTTACAAATCCAAAATCAACAATAGAAAATCTTAATATATGTAAATCATATAATAAAAAAATTGTAATTGGTACTACAGGTTTCAATATACAACAAAAATTAATAATTGAAAAAATATCTAAAAAAATAGCTATTGTTTTATCTGCTAATTTTAGTTTAGGTATTAATATTTTACTAAAAATTTTGGAAAATATTACAAAAATTTTTTGTAAAAATAAATTAGAAAATAAAGTAGATATAAATATAATAGAGAAACATCATAAGAATAAAAAAGATGCTCCTTCTGGAACAGCTTTATCGTTAAAAAATATTATAATTCAAATTTATAAAAAATATAATTTTATGAAAGAAATTAAATGTCATTCTATTAGAGCAGCTGATTTATATGGAGAACATAATATTTTATTTTCTTTTATTGGAGAACAAATTGAGTTAATTCATAAAGCTTCTAATAGAAGAGCATTTTCAGAAGGTGCTATTAAAGCTGCTATTTGGTTGTATACAAAAAAAACTGGTATATATAATATGAGTCATGTATTAGAAATATAAATAATAAAATTTTATAAAAAGATTAAACGATTATTTATTTTTAAAATAAAAATCTTAAACTTTAATTTAAAAATATTATATGGTAATAAAATCTATATGATATATTTTATTAATTTTAAAAGGATGATATTGAATATCTATAATTTTTACTTTAAATAAAGTATTTTTTTTATTTATTAAAGTTAATAAAATTTTTTTTTTATAAAAATTTTGTATATTAATATGATTAATATCATTATTATTTATAATAATAGGCAACGTTTTTATTTTTTTCCCATATATAACAGCCGGGATTTTATTATTTATTCTTAAACGCCTACTAAATCCTTTTCCTATTTTTATTCTTTTAAAAAATTGTACTTTATACATGTTTTATATCTCGATTTTAAATTAATTAGTATAATTTCTTAGCAGTATTTAATAAATCTTTTTTAAAAATTTTTTTCATATTTAAAATAGCATCTATAATATCAT
Source organism: Enterobacteriaceae endosymbiont of Donacia proxima (assembly GCF_012569285.1). Taxonomy (NCBI): domain Bacteria; kingdom Pseudomonadati; phylum Pseudomonadota; class Gammaproteobacteria; order Enterobacterales; family Enterobacteriaceae; species Enterobacteriaceae endosymbiont of Donacia proxima. The sequence goes on along the minus strand of NZ_CP046198.1, from coordinate 55,204 downwards.
GATGCACCATTTTATCATTTTGAGTTCCTATACATTTTCCACTGTATCCTTTATATAATAATTCAACTGCATAAGCACCCATTCTAGATCCTAAAATGCGATCATATGCTACAGGAGATCCTCCTCTTTGGAGATAACCTAAAACTGTAGTTCTTGTCTCACGTTTAATTCTATTTTGAATAAATTTAGCTAATTTATTAATATCACAAATAAATTCTGTAATCAATACTATTGCATGTTTTTTACCTTTATCTATACCTAATTTAATTTCTTTAACTAAATCATCTTGATTATAATCAATTTCAGGTAAAACAATAAATTCACATCCTCCTGCTATAGCAGCAGCTAAAGTTAAATCTCCACAATGTCTTCCCATAATTTCTATTATAGATATTCTTTGATGAGAAGTAGAAGTATCTCTTAATTTATCTATTGATTGTACTATAGTTTCTAAAGCTGTAAAATAACCAATACTATAATCAGTTCCAACTACATCATTATCTATTGTTCCTGGTATTCCTATACAAGGAAAACCCATTTCTGTTAATAATTTAGCCCCCATGTATGTACCATCTCCACCTATTACAACTAATGCATTAATACCGTTTTTTTTCATATTATTTATAGCAATAGAACGTATTTTTTTATTTTTAAATTGAGGAAAACGTGCAGATCCTAAAAAAGTACCTCCTTTATTAATAATATCAGATACACTATATCTGTTTAATTTAATAATATCATTATTATATAATCCTATATAACCATTGTATATTCCAAATACTTCAATATTATAACTAATAGCAGTTCTAACAACACCTCTTATAGCAGCATTCATGCCAGGTGCATCTCCTCCACTTGTAAGAACACCAATTTTTTGAATCATAAAATACCTCAAAATAAATAATTTTATTAATAGTTAATTTTTAAAAAAACCTCTATATTTATCAGATACAATAGAATATGGATCTTGATGTATAATTATATCTGAATAAGGAAATTTCTCATTTAAAGCCTTCTCTATTTTTTTTGCAATTGAATGCGATTCTAATAAAGGTAAATTATCTTCTAATACTAAATGAAGTTGTATAAAACGAGTAGGACCTGATTGTCTTGTTTTTAATTGATGTGCTCCTTTAACTTTAGGCCAAGATTTTATTAAATCTATTATAATTTTTTTTTCATGATCTGGTAAAGATCTATCTAATAAAGATTGTATTGCTTTATATCCTACTTTAAAAGAATTATAAAAAATAAATATACTTATAGTTAATGCTATAAAAGAATCTGCTTGTTTTATATTAAAAATATTTAAAATTAAAGCTAATAAAATTGCAGTATTAATTAAAATATCTGATTCATAATGTATCATATCAGCATGAGTTGCTTGGCTATTTGTTTTTGCTATAACTTTTTTTTGGAAAATAACTAATATTAAAGTTAAAAAAAATGAAATAATAATAACTATTATTCCTATTATTGGATAACCTATTTTAGTAGGATGAGATATATAATGTAAACTATTTAAAAATAAAAATATTGCTGTTCCACAAATAAAAATACTTTGAGCTAAAGCAGATAATGATTCAGCTTTACCATGTCCGAAAGTATGTTCTGAATCTGCTGGTTGTAAAGAATAATATATAATTAATAAATTAATTGTTGAGGATGTAATATCGATTAATGAATCTATAGATGCAGCTAACATACTTAAAGATTTAGTTTTCCACCAAGCTAATAATTTTAATGATAATAGTATTACAGATAATAAAATCGCTAAATTTGTAGTTTTAGTAATTAATTTATTATATTCATTTTTTTCTTTTTTTAAAGAAATTTTATTATATATATTATTTATATTCATAATTAATCCCTGTTAATGTTTATAAGAAAATAAAATTATTTTAAATTTTATGGATAATAAATTATTTTAACATTTTTTTTTTCTATAAAAAAATAAGTTAAATTTTAATTTATATCTTTTTATTTACAATAATATATAATAGTTATGTTAGAATAAAAAATTTAATAAATTTGAAATATGAAAATATTTAGTGAAAAAACCTTTCAAGGTATGATTTTAATTTTACAAAATTATTGGGCAAAACAAGGTTGTAGTATTATTCAGCCAATTGATATTGAAGTAGGAGCCGCAACATCTCATCCAATGACATGTTTCTATGCAATTGGTAATAAACCAATAAAAATAGCTTACGTTCAATTATCTAGAAGACCTTCAGATAGTAGATATGCTAATAATTCTAATAGATTACAACAATATTATCAATTTCAAGTAATAATGAAACCTCCACCTTATAATTTTCAATTTTTATATTTTAAATCTTTAGAAGAACTAAAATTAGATTTAAAAAATAATGATATTCTTTTTATAGATGATAATTGGGAAAATCCTTCTTTAGGAGCTTATGGAATTGGTTGGGAAATATGGTTAAATGGGATAGAAATTACCCAATTTACATATTTTCAGCAAATGGGAGGAATAAATTGTGATCCGATTACAGGTGAAATTACTTATGGTTTAGAAAGGTTAGCGATGCATATACAAAATGTAGATAATGTATTTCATATAATATGGAATAAAAATAAAAATAAATATATTACTTATGGTGATTTTTTTTATAAAAATGAACTTGAACAGTCTATTTATAATTTTGAATATGCAGATATTAATTTTATTAATTTATGTTTTCAACAATATGAAAAAGAAATTAATGTTTTATTAAAATTAAAACAACCATTAATTTTTCCTGCATATGAGAAGCTTTTAAAAGCTTCTCATTGTTTTAATTTATTAGAAGCACGTAAATCTTTATCTCATACAGAACGTCAAAGATATATTTTAAAATTACGTAATATGACTAAATTAATTATAATTCAATATCGTAATTTTATAAATTAAAATTCTTAATAAGAAGGTAGTATAATGTTATGGATAATAATATTTTATTATTAGAAATAGGTATAGAAGAAATACCTGCTAATTATTTATTAAAATTATCTAATATAATTTTAATAAATTTTAAAAATGAATTAAAAAATAATTATTTTACATATAAAAAAATAAAATGTTTTTTTACTTGTAGACGTATTGCAATACAGATACATTTATTAAATATAATACAAAATAATTCTCAATATATCATTAAAGGACCTTTTATAACTAAAAAAGAAGATATTTTTGTAAATAAAAAAGTTAAATTTTGGATGAAAAAATATAATATTATAAATAATAATGATTTAATATATAAAAATAATTATGTTTTTTATAAAAAAAACATTAAAGGATTACATATTAAAAATTTATTATCTAATATGTTAATAAATTCTTTAAAAAAAATAGTTTCTTTTCCTCATTTTATGTATTGGGAAAAAAATATATTTAAATTTATTAGACCTATAAGAAGTGTAGTTTTTGTTCTTGGAGAAGAAAATATTAAACAAAAATTATTAAATATTCAATCTAATAATATTATTCAAGGACATAGATTTATGTGTGAAAAAACAATTATTTTAAAACATGCCAAAGAATATGAACATTTATTATTTAAAAAAGGGAAAATTATTGTTGATTTTATAAAACGTAAAAATGTTATTATTAATAATATAAAAAATATAATAAAGAAATTAAATGCAATTGTAAAAATTAATAATCATTTTTTAGAAGAATTAACTTCTATGGTTGAATGGCCTATACTTTTAGTAGGGAAATTTCATAAAAAATTTTTAGTATTACCATCTAAAATATTAGAACATGTAATGATAAAATATCAAAAATATATTCCTTTATATGATAAAAGAAATAATTTATTAACTTCTTTTATTATATTAACTAATATTAAAACAAAAAATAGTCAAATGATTATTTATAGTAACGAAAAAGTACTTACTTCGAGATTTAAAGATATTCAATTTTTTTTAAAAAATGATTTAAAAATAAAATTTGAAAAATTTTTAGAAAAATTAAAAAATATTATTTTCCAAAAAAAATTAGGTAATTTATTTGAAAAAACTATACGAATTGAAATGATATCAAAATATATAGCTAAAAAAATTAAAAATGTTAATTATTTAGATTGTATTAGAGCGAGTAGATTATCTAAATGTGATTTAGCAACACAAATGGCTTATGAATTTCCAGAATTACAAGGTGTTATTGGTATGTATTATGCTAAATATAATAAAGAAAATATAAATGTTATTACAGCGATTAAAGAACAATATCAATATATTAAAAATAATTTAATACCTAAAAATATTATTTCTTGTATTTTGTTTATTGCAGATAAAATAGATACTTTAGTAGGAATATTTAGTATATCTTTAATACCTAAAGGTAATAAAGATCCTTATGCTTTAAAACATATTACTTTATGTATTATACGTATTATTCTAAAAAATAAATTATATATTAATTTAATTAAATTAATTAATTTTAATTTATCTTTATATAAAAAAGAAGATAATTTTAATAAAGAGATAATTATAACTAATATAATTTCTTTTATACATGGTAGATGTAGAAATTGGTATGTTTTTTTAGGTTATAAAAAAAATATTATTAATTCTATTTTAGATAATCCAGTTAATAATTTAATTATTTTAGATTTTAAAATAAGAGCATTAGATATGTTTTTAAAAATTGAAAAAAAACAAAGTAAACTTTTAATTTTAACAGATAAAAGAATTAACAAAATTTTACAAAAAAACAGCATATATATAAACATTAATGATGATATCAATTTTTCTTTATTAAAATATAAAGAAGAATTTGTATTATTTAATCATATACGTAAATTATCTAAAATTATTAAATACCAGACAAAAAATAATGAATTTTATAAAATATTCTTAATATTATCAGAATTATTTTATCCTATAAATATTTTTTTTAAAAAAATAATAATTAATCATAAAGATAATAAAATTAAAAAAAATAGAATTTTAATTCTCAGTAAAATACAAGAATTTTTATCAAAAATAACTAATTTAAGTAAATTATATTAATTTTAATCTTTTTAATGTTATTTCTATAATTTTTTGATTACACTTTTTAAGTGTAGTCATAGGAAGTCTCATTTTATCACTAATAATTAACCCTAATCTTTTGGCTGCCCATTTTACTGGTATAGGATTGGATTCAATAAATAATTGATTATGTAATATATTTAAATATTGATTTATTTTTTTTGCTTTAATAATTTTATTGGTTTTCATATAATCACAAAATTTTTTCATTTCTACAGCTGCTATATTAGCTGTAACAGATATAACACCATCACCACCTAATAACATAAATTCAAAAGAAGTTCTATCATCTCCACTAATTAAAAAAAAATTTTTATTAATTAAATTTCTAATTTTATTTACACGAGATAAATCTCCAGTAGCTTCTTTAAGACCTATTATATTATTAATTTTAGATAATTTATATATAGTTTCTGGTAATAAATCACATCCAGTACGTGATGGAACATTATATAATATTTGAGGTAATTCTGTATTATTTGCAATTTTTTTAAAATGTTGATATAAACCTTCTTGGGTGGGACGATTATAATATGGAGTAACATTTAAACAGCCAATAATTCCTGAATTTTCAAGATTAGATATGATAGATATACTTTCAGATGTTGAGTTAAATCCAGTACCTGCTATAATAGGTATTTTCTTTTTTGCAAAATCTAATGCATACATTATTGTACTTATACGTTCATTATAAGTAAATGTAGAAGATTCACCAGTAGTTCCCATAATAACAATAGCTTTTGTACCACTGTTAATATGATATTTAATAAGTTTTTTTAAACTTTTTTTACAAATATTACCTTTAATATCCATTGGAGTTATAAGCGCTACAATACTTCCAGTAAACATTAGATTATAATCCATATTATTTATATTTAATATTTAATAATAATATCAAATTTAAAATAAATAAACAAATTATTATAAATATAACTATTTAATTAATATTTAAAATAAATAAATAATATTTAATTAAAATTAATGTTTTTTTATCTTAAAAGATTGTAAAATATGATCTATTTTTTTTTGTATATCTATAATAGATAATGTATTATTAATTTTTTTATATAGAATTTTTTTTTTAAAAAATTCTTTTTTATAATATTTAATTAATGGTTTAGTTTGTTTAGAATATTCTTTTAAACGATTATTAATTGTTATTACATTATCATCTGTTCTAGTTATTAATTTTTCTCCAGTAATATCATCTCTATTTTTTATTTTTGGAGGATTAAAAATAACATGGTAAGTTCTTCCAGAAGGTAAATGTATTCTTCTACCTATAATTCTTTCAATGATTTTTGTATTTGGAATATATAATTCTAAAACTATATTTATATTAATTTTTTCTTTTTTTAAAATATGCGCTTGTAAAATATTTCTAGGAAATCCATCCAGTAAAAAACCTTTATTATGATTTATATTGTATAATTTTTTTTTAATAATCTGAAAAATTATATTATCAGGAATCATAATTCCTTTATGAATAAATTTATTTAATTTATTAGTTAATGATAAATTTTTATTATTTAATAAAAAATTTCTTATTATATTTCCCATTGAAATATTAATTAAATTATATTTTTTAGATATAAATCTTGCATAAGTACCTTTACCTCCTCCTGGAGGTCCTAATAAAATTATACGCATTGAATAAATTTCTCATTTTAAAAAAATTTAAAATATGTTTTTTCAAACATATAAATTTTTTTAGAATATTTCATAGTTAAATCTATTTGATCTAAATTACTTATAATGAAATTAATTATATCTTTTTTTATTTTAAAAGTAAAAGATTGATTATTTATGGTAATTGTTTTATATATTAAGTCTATATAACAAATAATTCCAGGAAATTGTTTAATTATTAAAAATAATTTTTCAATGATATCTTTTTCTAAAGTAATTAATAATAATTTATTATTAATTGCATTATTATAAAATATATCTGCATAACTAGAAGAAATAATAGTATGAAAACCAAAATCTAATAATGCCCACGCTGCATGTTCTCGAGAAGAACCACAACCAAAATTTTCTTTAGTTAACAAAATTTGAGCATTTTTAAATTCTTTTTTATTTAAAATGAAATCAGGATTAATTATTTTATTTTTTTCGTCTAAATATCTCCAGTTATGAAATAAATTTTTACCAAAACCTTTTTTATTATTTTTTTGTAAAAATTGTTTTGGTATAATAACGTCAGTATCAATATTTGTAATATCTAAAGGTACTATAATACCATTATAATGAAATTTTTTTTTCATAGTTCTTACTTTATAAAGTATTAATATTAACAAAATAACCATAAATAGCTGTTATTGCCGCCATAATAGGACTTACTAAATGAGTTCGACTATTACGTCCTTGACGACCCTCAAAATTTCTATTACTAGTAGATGCACATCGTTCATTAGGTTCTAATTTATCATTATTCATAGCTAAACACATAGAACAACCTGGATATCTCCATTCAAAACCAGCGTTTTTGAAAATTTTATCTAATCCTTCTTTTTCTGCTTGTTTTTTTACCATATTAGAACCTGGTACAACTATAGCTATAACATGAGAAGCAACTTTTTTATCTTTAATCATATTTGCAGCAGATCTTAAATCTTCAATTCTAGAATTTGTACAAGAACCGATAAAAACTTTATTAATTTTTATATTAATTAATTTTGTTCCTTCATATAAATTCATATATTTTAATGATTTAATAGCTAGTTTTTTTTTATTTATATTCTTATAAGAATTAATTAAAGGAATACATTCATTTATACCTATAATTTGTTCTGGATTAGTTCCCCAAGAAATTTGGGGTGTTAATTTTGAAATATTTATATTAACAATTTTATCAAATTTAGCATTATAATCACTATATAATGTTTCCCAATATTTTTTTGCTTGTTTCCATAATTTTTTTTTAGGAGTAAATTTTTTATTTTTTAAATATTGAAAAGTAATATTATCTGGTGCTATTAATCCTGTTTTAGCTCCCATTTCGATAGACATATTACAAATTGTCATTCTAGATTCCATACTTAATTGTTTTATAACATTTCCACTATATTCAATAATATGTCCATTACCACCACTAATACCAATTTTTTTTATAATTGATAAGATTATATCTTTTGCTGTAATATTTTTAGGTATATTACCAGTAATATTTATTAACATATTTTTAGCAAGATTTTGTTTTAAAGTTTGAGTAGCTAATACATGTTCTATTTCAGTAGTACCTATTCCAAAAGCTAGTGAACCAAATGCTCCATGTGTTGAAGTATGTGAATCACCACATACAATAGTCATTCCCGGTAAGGTAATACCTAATTCTGGACCTATAACATGTACTATCCCTTGTAGGGGATGGTAAAGATCATATAATCTTATATTAAAATCATGACAATTTTTAATAAGTGTTTCCATTTGTTTTTTTGCTATATATCCGGATGCATTAATGTTTTTAATTTTTGTAGACACATTATGATCCATTGTTGCGAATGTTTTATCTGATCTATAAACTTTTCTATTTTTACTTCTTAAACTTTCAAATGCTTGAGGAGAAGTTACTTCATGAATAAAATGTCTATCAATATATAATAAATTAGTATTATTTTTTATATTACAAATAATATGTTTATTATATATTTTTTCATATAATGTTTTTCCCATATTATTACCATATCTATTTAATAGATTCCATAATTAATGTTCCCATATCATCAGTTGTAATTATCTTTTCTTTTGAATTATTTATAGATAAATCTTTAGTTCTATAACCTAAATTCAAAATTTTGTGAATAGCATTTTTAATTTTTACAGATATTTTTCTTTCTTTTAAAGAATATTCAATTAACATTGCTAATGATAGAATTTGTGCAATTGGATTAGCTATATTTTTTCCTGCAATATCAGGAGCTGATCCTCCAGCTGGTTCATATAAACCAAAATAATTTTGATTAAAACTAGCTGAGGGTAAATTACCTATTGATCCAGTAATAACTGCACATTGATCAGATATTATATCTCCAAATAAATTCGGACATAATATAACATCAAATTGCGACGGATTTTTAATTAATTGCATAACAGCATTATCAATATACATATGTTTTAATTTAACTGATTTATATTTTTGAGATATTTCTATTAAAATTTTTCTCCATAATATAGATGTTTGTAAAACATTTGCTTTATCAATAGAACATATTTTTTTATTTCTTTTTAATGCTATATTAAAGGCAATATGTGCAATTCTTTCTATTTCAAATCTTGAATAGATTTCAGTATCAAATGCATGTTCATTTATTCCTTTACCTTTTATACCGTTTGGACCATAATATATACCACCAATTAATTCTCTAATACAAATAATATCAAATCCTTTATTTAAAATTTTTTCTTTTAGAGGACTTAAAATACTTAAATTTTTATAAAAGAAAGAAGGACGTAAATTAACAAATAAGTTAAAATGTTTCCTTAATTTTAATAAAGAACCTTTTTCAGGTCTTTTATGTAAAGGTAAGTGATCCCATTCAGGACCTCCAACTGATCCTAATAATATAGCATCAGATTTTTCACACCCCTCTAATGTAACTCTAGGTAAAGGATCGCTATATTTTTTAATAGCAATTCCTCCTATACAATAGGTATTAATAGTTATTTTTTTCTTTATATATTTTTGAATTCGTTCTAATATTTTAATTGCTTGTTTCATTACTTCAGGCCCGATACCATCTCCTGGTAATATAGCTATTTTAAATATATTTGACATAATTATCTCTTTTTTTAAAATTTATTAATTTGTGAAATATTTTTTTGTACTTGATTTGATCTCCATATATTATTAAGACAATTAATAATTGCTATAACTGAAGCTTTTATAATATCTTTAGAAAAACCTATTCCATTAAATATTTTTTTTTTATATTTTATTTTAATATTAACTTGTCCTATTGATTCTTCAGTATGACTTTTAGCTGTTAGTATATAATTAATTAATTTTATATTATAATTTGTTATTTTAATTATAGTTTTATATATTGCATTAACAGCACCTAGTCCTGTTGCCGATTCTAATTTACTTAATTTCCCACATTTTAATTTTATAGTAGCAATAGATATATTAGAATTTGATTCTACATTAAAATATTTTAATGAAAAATATTCTGTATTATTATCTTTTTTACTATTAAAAGCTAATGATTCTAAATCATAATTAAATATTTGGCCTTTCTTATCAGCTAATTTAATAAAATTATTATATAATAAATTAATATTATAGGTATTTTCTTTATATCCCATTAAATCCATATGATATTTTACAGCAGCTCTTCCTGATTTAGAAGTAAGATTAAATTCTGTTTTGTTTAAACCAATATTTTTAGGATTTAATATTTCATAAGTATTTCGATTTTTTATCATTCCATCTTGATGAATTCCAGAAGAATGAGAAAATGCATTACTTCCTACAATAGCTTTATTTATTGATATAGGAATATTACATAGTTTACTAACTAGTTTACTAGTATAATAAATATTATGAGTATTTATATTTGTATTAAAATTCATACTTTTTTTTCTTGTATATAATGCCATAATTATTTCTTCTAAAGCACAATTACCAGCTCGTTCTCCTATACCATTAATTGTTCCTTCTATTTGTCTTGCTCCTGCATTTATTGCAGTGATAGCATTACCTACAGCCATACCTAAATCATTATGTGTATGTACTGAAATAATACATTTATCTATATTATCTACTTTATTTTTTAAATGAGAAATTATATTATAATACTCTTGAGGGAATGTATAACCTACTGTATCTGGAATATTAATTGTAGTAGCTCCGGCATTTATTGCTGTTTTTACAATGTAACATAAATCATTAATAGGTGTACGACTACTATCTTCACAAGAAAATTCAATATCGTCAGTATATTGACGTGCATATTTAATCATAAATGATATTTTTTCTATTACTTTATTTAAAGTAGTTTTTAATTTTGTAATTATATGTATAGGAGAAGTTGCTAAAAAGATATGGATTCTAAAATTTCCTGTTTTTTTAAGTGATTTATATACCATATCTATGTCTTTTTTTTTACATCTTGCTAAACCACATAATTTACTATTTTTTATAATTTTTGATAATTCTTTAGAAGTTTTGTAATCTATTGGAGATGAGATAGGAAATCCTACTTCAATAATATCAATGCCCATTTTTTCTAATGCTAATGCTATTTTTATTTTTTCTTTAGTATTTAAATTAAATTTTAGGGATTGTTCACCATCACGTAATGTAGTATCTAAAAGAATAATTTTTTTTTTCATATAAATATCATCTCTTTAAACAAAATTTTTTTATAAAATTTTGTTTATTAATAATTAATAATTTTTTTATATAAAAATATATTTTATATAAATAAAATAATATATTCTAAGTATAGAAAAAATATTTATTTTATTATATTTATTTTAAATAAATAATTAATTTTTGTAATTATTTATTTAATTTTATATTTTAAATATTTATAATATTAATTTAATATAATTAATATTATAAATTAAAATTATTAAAATATTTTATTATTAAATAATAAATTTAAGGTTATTATGTATTTACTAGATAAATTTTATATGATGCATGCTATTAGGTTAGCTAAATTAGGTGTTTTTACTACAACTCCTAATCCTAATGTAGGATGTATTATTGTTAACAATAAAAAAATTGTTGGTCAAGGATATCATTTTAAAACGGGTGGACCTCATGCAGAAATTAATGCATTAAAAATGGCAGGAAATAATGCTAAAGGATCAACAATGTATGTTACATTAGAACCTTGTAATTATACAAATCTGACACCATCATGTTGTAATGCATTAATTAATGCTAAAATTAAGCGTCTTGTAGTAGCAACAAAAGATCCTAACCCTAAAGTAAATGGTAAAGGATTAAAATTTTTATATAGTAAAGGTATTAAAATTACAAAAAATATTTTATCAAAAGAAGCACAAATTATAAATTCAGGTTTTTTTAAAAGAATGTATACAGGTATACCTTGGGTACAACTAAAATTAGCGATATCATTAGATGGTAAAATTGCATTATTAAATGGAAATAGTAAATGGATATCATCAAAAATTTCTAGAAGAGATGTTTATAAATTAAGAGCTAAAAGTACAGCAATTTTAAGTACAAGTAAAACAATAATTAGAGATAATTCTACTTTATTAGTTAAATGGCATAAATTAAATTATAATATAAAAAAAATTTACCCTAAAAAATTATTAAGACAACCTATTAGAATAATTTTAGATAGATTAAATAAAATTAAACCTACTAATAAAATAATTTTATCTCCTGGAAAAATATTATTAATTAAGTCAAAATATACTTTTAATAATTGGCCTAATTATGTAGAACAAATTATTATACCTGCGACTAATGGATATTTTGATTTAAAATATTTATTTAAAATTTTAGGTAGTAAAAAAATAAATTCTCTTCTTATAGAAGCTGGAAGTACATTATCAGGATTTTTAATTACTTATAATTTAATAGATGAATTAATTATTTATCTTACACCTAAATTACTAGGTAATGCAGCATTAAATTTATGTAATATTAATTCATTTATGAATATTATTAATGTTCCTCATTTTTATTTTAAATATATAAAAAAAATAGGACCAGATTTAAAACTAATATTAAAACCTATTAAATAATTTTTTAAAGGATATAAATTATATTATGAAAATTATTGATGAAAATGTTATAGCACCTAATTCATTTATTGCAATTGTTATATCTAGATTTAATACATTTATAAATAAACATTTATTATATGCAACTATTGATACTTTACAAAGAGTAGGTATGGTACAAGAAAAAAATATAACTATTTGTTGGGTTCCAGGAAGTTATGAAATAGCTTCAGTAATACAATTATTAATACAAAAAAACATATATGATGGTATAATAGCTATAGGAAGTATTATAAAAGGAGAAACATCTCATTTTAAATATTTATCTCAAGAAGTTTGTTCACAAATATCTAATTTATCAGTAAAAAATAATATCCCGATTTCTTTTAGTATTTTAACAACTGATAATATTGAACAAGCTATTGAAAGATCGGGTATTAAAGTTGTTAATAAAGGTACAGAAGCTGCTATAACTTTATTAGAAATGATTAATATATTTAAATCAATAAAATTATTACATACAAAAAATTAAAAAGGAAGTTAAGTGAAATTTACTTATAGATATCAATCTAGAAAATATGCTTTACAAGCTATTTATTCTTGGCAATTATCTCATAATAATTTTAGTGATATTCAATATTATTTTTTAAATGAATCAATAAAAAATATAAAATATATAGATATTGATTATTTTAATGACTTAATAAATGGTGTTATAGTAAATAGTAAGTATTTAGATAAAATGATGAAACCATTTTTATCTCGAAAATTATTTGAATTAGGACAAATTGAAAAAGCAATATTACGTATTTCAATATACGAATTAATAAATCGTTTAGATGTGCCATATAAAGTTGTAATAAATGAAAGTATTCATTTAGCAAAAAGTTTTGGAGGAGTAGAAAACAGTTATAAATTTATTAATGGTGTTTTAGACAAAATGGCTAATAAATTAAGAATATAATGAAAAATTTTTATAAAAATAGTTAAACATAAATATTTTTATTTATAAAAATTTATTCTCACATTAATTTAATAATTAATTATAATTCTTGTTCAATTTTTAAAGATATTTTTTCACCTAAAAGAATTTTAATTAATTTTAAATTGAATTTAATTGCGTATTTAACACTTTGTGCTGTTAATAATTTATATTTTTTATCCCAGAAAACTGGATATTTTTTCCATTGTTGATATGGAATTAAATTTTTTAATCCTAAATATCCAGTCATTTTTGCATTTGGAAAAAGATTATTTGAAGATATAACCATAGATGGAGATGCACATATTGCTCCTATTATTTTATTATTTTTTTTAAAAAATTTTAAATATTTTAATAAAATTTTATTTTTTTGGAAATGTTCTGCGGCTTGTAATCCTCCAGGAAGAATAAGTGCAGATTCATTACTAAGATTAATATTTTTTAAATCATTTATAAAAATATTACTGATAATTTTTGTACCATGTGCACATTTTATTTCACGTTTATTATTTGTACTTACTAACTTAATATTTATATTACTTCTATTTAAAAGATCTATAGAAGATATTGTTTCTATATCTTCAACACCATCTGTAATAAAAATTAAAATAGATAAAAATTTTTTCATTATATTTACCTTATTATTTTATTTAAATAAATTTAATCTTATTTATTAATATATACAGGGAAATCATTACATAATTTGATTATATCATCTTTTATATATTTAAAATATAAATTTTTATTATTTAAAATATTTATAATATGTGTTGTTAATATTGTTATTTCTTTTTCTTTAAAACCTCTTTTTGTAACAGCTGGAGTACCTATTCTTATACCAGATGTAATTGAGGGAGGAGTTATATCATCAGGAATACTATTTTTATTAACAATAATATTATAGTTTTCTAATAAAATTTGAGCTTCTAATCCCGTTATATTTTTGTTAGTTAAATTAAGAATAAACAAATGAGTATCAGTACTATTAAATACAATTTTATAATTATGTATTTTAAATATTTTTACCATTAATTTTGAATTTATTAAAATTTGTTTTTGATATATATTAAAATTAATGTTTAATGCTTCTTTAAAAGCTAAAGCTTTAGCAGCAATAATATGCATTAAAGGTCCTCCTTGACTTCCAGGAAATACTGCTTTATCAATTTTATGAAATAAATTTTTATTTTTTTTTATTGATAATATAATACCTCCTCTTGGACCAGATAAAGTTTTATGTGTAGTACTAGTTATTACATGTGCATAAGGTAATGGATTAGGATATAATCCAGCAATAATTAAACCTGCAATATGTGAAATATCTACAAATAAATATGCATTTACTAAATCAGCAATATATCTCATTTTAACCCAATCACATTTTCTAGAATATGAAGAAAATCCTCCAATAATCATTTTTGGTTTATATTTTATTGCTAATTTTAATAGATTTTTATAATCAATTATTCCATTATTATCTATTTTATAAGATATATTTTGATAAAATTTTCCTGAAAAATTTACTTTAGATCCATGAGTTAAATGACCTCCATGTGAATTTTCTAAACCCATAATTATATCTCCAGGTTTTAATAAAGCCATATATACAGCAAAATTAGCTTGTGAACCTGAATGTGGTTGTACATTTACATAATCTGCATGAAATAATTTTTTAGCTCTTTGAATAGCAAGATTTTCAATTTGATCTATGTATTTACACCCACCATAATATCTATTATTAGGATATCCTTCTGCATATTTATTTGTTAATTTTGATCCTTGAATATTCATTACACCATATGATGTATAATTTTCAGAAGCTATTAAATTAATATTATTTTCTTGTCTTTCAGATTCTTTTTTTATAATATTAAATAATTTTGTATCCAAATTAAATATTTCTTCTAATTTTTTCAAATTAATAAACCTTTTTAAGAAATTTTTTTTTCTTTTTTAAAAAAAAATTTTTTATAATATTTGTACATTCTTTTTCTAAAATACCAGAATTAATTTTTAATGTATAATTAATATTATATGTGCTTAATAAATCTATAAATGATCCTGTATTATTATATTTTTTATTATAAGTACTAAAAACTAAACGAGAAATTCTACTAGTAATTATAGCACCCGAACACATTAAACATGGTTCTAATGTGACATACATAGTTGTGTTTAATAATCTATAATTTTTTAAATATTTTGCTGCTTTTCTTAAAGCAATGATTTCTGCATGTCCTGTAGGATCATTATTTTTTATTGAACTATTACTTCCATAAGAAATAATTTTATTATTTTTTATAATAATAGCTCCTACTGGTACTTCTTCAAAATACTCTGCTAATTTAGCAAAATTTAAAGCACATTTCATCCAATAAATATCGTTTTTCATTTAAATATACATTGTTTTGTTTATATATATTAAATATAATACTCATATATCATTGACATGATAAGTATCATCATACTTACTTTTTAAAAAATATTAAAATATTTTATAATTAAATATAAAATTATGAATTTTAAAATTTATTAACATTTAATATACTTAAATTTTTTTTTAAATTATTTTAATGAAATTTAAATTTTATTAAAAATTAATATTTATAATAAGAGATATTTATAGTGATAAAATTAATAACAGCCGTTCATGGTATGCATGATTGTTTATTTCCTAATACCATATTATGGAAAAATATTGAGAATATAATTCAAGATACTTTAAATAATTATGGTTATCAAGAAATTAAATTACCAATTTTAGAAAAAAGTGAATTATTTAAAAAAACTATTGGAGAATATACAGATATTATAGAAAAAGAAATGTATACTTTATCAGATAAAAATAATAATTCTTTAACTTTACGTCCAGAAGGAACTGTAGGTTTTATTAGAGCTATAATAGAACATAATATATTTTATAATAATAGAAGATTTTGGTATAATGGTCCTATGTTTCGTTATGAAAGACCTCAAAAAGGTAGATATAGACAATTTAATCAAATCGGCATCGAAATACTTGGATTAACATCCCCATATATTGATGCTGAAATTATTATTATTGTAAATAATATATGGAAGAAATTAAATATCACAAATAGTATTTTTTTAGAAATTAATTCTATTGGATCTTTAATAGATCGGCAAAAATATATAAAACAATTAATATTATTTTGGGAAAAAAATTATTTTCATTTAGATCTAAATGATAGAGAAAAAATATATACAAATCCTTTGAGAATATTAGATAATTATAAATATAAAAATATTAAATTATTAGATTATGCACCTAAATTACATGATTTCTTAAATAAAGAAAGTATAAATAAATTTAATAAATTTTGTGATATTTTAAATTTTATGAATATAAAATTTAATATTAATCATTATTTAGTAAGAGGATTAGATTATTATAATGATATTGTTTTTGAATGGAAAAGTTATGATATAGGTAGTAAATATATTTCTAAAACCATTTGTGGAGGAGGAAGATATGATAAATTAATTACTAATATGAGTAATGGTAAAAGTAATAGTGGTTTAGGATGTGCTATAGGAATGGAACGTTTATTATTATTAGTACAATTTAATAAATCGTTAAAATTAAATATTAATTATTTAATTGATATTTTTTTAATTCCGATGGAATCAGATCAAAGTTTAAAAAAAATTTTAATAATTGGAGAATTAATTAGAAAAAAATTTCCTAAACTTAGAATTATTATTAGTTATCTTTTTCAAAAAATAAAAAAACAAATTATTCAAGCAAATAAATATAAAGCACGTTTTATATTAATAATAGGTCCTAAAGAAATTAAAAATAATTTCATTATTTTAAAAGATTTATATTTTAGGAAACAAATAATTGTATCAGAAAACCAATTAGTATTGAATTTAAAAAAATATTTTTAATAAATAATTATTTTAAATAATTAATATTGATTATTTAAGAATAAAATTTATAGTTATTTAAATAATAATATTATGTTTTTTATTTTTTTAAAATATTATATTTAATATATAAAAATATTTTATTTACTAATAATAGTAATTTTTTTATTTTTATTTAAAAAAAATTTAAGTTAATTAAATTAATTATTATAGAAAAAAATATTTTTTATCAAAATTATATTATTTTAATAAATAAAATTTTTTAAAAAAAATATACCATTATTAATAATATTTTTTTATAAAATTTAAAATATATAAGTAAATTTATTACTACTATAATTTATTTATATAAAAAATAATTTTAATATAATAAATAATGATTAATTTAATATAAATATTTTATTTAACAATAAAAAAATATTTATATAAAATATATATAATATATTTATTCAAAATTTTAATTACATATGATAAATACAAAAAACAGGATTGGATATCAATATCCTATTATTACTATTTTAGGTAATAATAATGTAGGTAAATCTTCTTTATATAATATATTAACAAAAAAATATGATTCATTAGTGAATCAAATACCAAATTTTACAATAGATAAAAAATATGGTAAAGCTAAAATTAAAAATATAAAATATATTTGTGTAGATACAACTAGTTATAATAAAATTAAAGAAAATAATTCTTCAGTAAAAAAACAAATTCTATCATCTATTATAGAATCAAATTTAATTTTATTATTAATAAGAGGAAATAAATTAAATATTATAGATTACGAAATAATAAATTATATCAGAAAATATAATAAACAAGCAATTATTATATTAAATAATACAAAAAAAATATTTTTAGATAATGAATTTTATTCTTTAGGTTTTAAATTTTTTTTAATAAATATTAAAGATTATAAAAATATTTTAAAGTTAAAAAAAATATTATATACACATATAAAACAAATAAATGATAATAAGAAAAACGATAATAATATTTTATATAAAAAAATTTATACAATAAATAAAAATAACATTAAAATAGCTGTTATAGGTATGCCTAATGTAGGTAAATCAACTTTAATTAATAAATTTATTAATGAAAAAAGAATAGTTGTTAATAATACACCAGGAACAACTAGAGAAAGTATTTATATACCGTTAAATATTTTAAATAATTACAATAGAAATATAATTCTAATTGATACTGCTGGTATAAAAAAAAAAACTAAAATCAAAAATAAAATAGAAGAATTTTCAGTTTTAGAATCTTATAAAACTATCTATAAATCAGATATTATCTTATATATAATAAATGGAGAAAAAAAAAATTTGTGTAAACAAGATATACAATTAATGCAATATATTATATCAAAAAAAAAAATTATGATTATTATTATTAATAAAATAGATCTTTTAACAAAAGAAAATATTTTGTATTTAAAAAATTTAATAAAAATAAAATTTAAATTTTTTCCTGTAATTGCTATTTCAGCTAAATTTATTTCAAATTTAAATAATATTTTACAATTAATTTATAAAACATATAGTATGTCAACAAAAATATATCGTACTTCTCAACTTATGAAAATATTAAATTTAGCAACTAATTTAGTTTTACCCCCATTATATAATGGGAAAAGAATAAAATTAAAATATATACATCAAGTAAGAAATCATCCTTTATTATTTAAAATATATGGTAATCAATTAAAAAAATTAAATCATAATTATAAACGTTATTTATTAAAATTTATTTATAATAAACTTCAATGTTTTGGTAATATTATAAATATAAAATTTCAAGAAAATAAAAATCCATATAATTAAACGATTTTAAAATTTATAATTATTAAAATAATATAAATTATTATTTATATAATGAAAAAAAAAATTCCATACTTTACATTTGAAATAGCTCCTATGTTAGGAAAAACAAATAAATATTGTAGATATTTTTATCGTAAATTAACTAAAAAATCACTTTTATATACTGAAATGATTCATTCTAATGCAATTAAAAATAATAAAAACCTTTTATTAGAAAATAAAAATATCAATAATATTGTATTACAAATAGCAGGTAATCAACCAAAATTATTATCTCTATGTGCTAAAAGAGCAGAGAAAATAGGATATAAAGAAATTAATTTAAATTTAGGTTGTCCTTCTTTAAAATCTCAAAAAGGTAATTTTGGGGCATGTTTAATGAATAAACCTTTAATAGTATCAGATTGTATTAAATCTATGAGTGATAGTGTTTCTATACCTATAACTATAAAAATGCGTATAGGTATTAATAATAATGATAACTATTTATTTTTACATAAATTTATTAATTTACTTACAGAAAGTGGTTGTAAAAGATTTATTATTCATGCTAGAAAAGCATTATTATATCAGAATATTAATGTTAAAAAAAATTTAATAATTCCTAAATTAAATTATAAAATTATTTATCAAATAAAAAAAAATTTTCCAAATATAAAAATATCAATTAATGGAGGTATTAAAACTTTATTAGATATAAAAAAACATTTAAAATATGTTGATGGAGTTATGATGGGAAGAGAAATTTTTAAAAATCCTAAAATATTAATAGATATAGATTCATATATTTATAATTATACATCTGTTTTACAAAATCCTATAATAATAGTAAAATCTATGTTTCCATATATAGAAAAAGAATTAAAAAAGGGTAATTCTCTAATCACTATTATAACCCCTTTATTAAATATTTTTTATGGTATTAATGGATCAAATAAATTTAAAAAATTTATTTTTGATAAAAAAAATTCTATAAAAACTAATAATATAGAAATTTTGGATAAAGCTTTGTCTTACATAAAAATAAAATAATATATTTATTATTTAAATAAATTAAAAATTATATTTATATATGGTAAAAAATAATTGGATGAAACAATTTAAAAAAGATCCTCAAATTGAAAAAATAAAAGTTCCTCCTCATTCTTTAGAAGCAGAACAATCAATATTAGGAGGATTAATGTTAGATAATAATCGATGGGATAACATTACAGAAAAAATAATAGTAGACGATTTTTTTATTTTATCACATAAAATAATTTTTAATGAAATGAATTATTTAATAGAATTAGGAAAACCTATTGATTTAATAACACTTTCGGAATCTTTAGAAGGTAAAAATAAATTAAATCAAGTAGGAGGTTTTGCATATCTTGCTGAATTATCAAAAAATATTCCTAGTATTTCTAATATATCTGCATATGCAGATATCGTCCATGAACGTGCTATTATTAGAGAAATGATATCTGTTGCTAATGAAATAGCAGAAGCAGGATATTATCCTAATGGAAGAAATAGTGACTATTTATTGAATTTAGCAGAATCACGTGTATTTAAAATAGCAGAAAAACGTTTAAATAAAGATACTAAACCAAAAAATTTAGAAGAAATATTAGAAGTTACTATTTCTAAGATTGAATCATTTTATAATATGCCTAAAAATGGTATTACAGGTATAGATACTGGTTATCATGAATTAAATAAAAAAACAGCTGGATTACAAAAATCTGATCTTATAATAATAGCTGCACGTCCCGCTATGGGGAAAACTACATTAGCAATGAATATTTGTGAATATACAGCAATATCTCAAGATAAACCTGTATTAATATTTAGTTTAGAAATGCCTTGTGAACAAATTATGATTCGTATGTTAGCATCTCTTTCTCGAGTACATCAAAGTAAAATTAGAACAGGACAATTAGATGATAATGATTGGAGAAAAATATCAGCTACTATGGAAATTTTATTAAAAAGAAAAAATATATACATCGATGATTCTTCTGAATTAACTCCTACAGAGATTAGGTCACGTTCTCGACAAATATTTAGAGAACATAATGGATTATGTTTAATTATGATAGATTATTTACAATTAATTAGAGTACCATCTTTATCTTTTAATAGAACTTTAGAAATTTCTGAAATTTCTCGTTCTTTAAAAGCTTTAGCAAAAGAATTACATGTACCTGTAATTGCTTTATCTCAATTAAATAGATCTTTAGAACAAAGATCTGATAAACGTCCAATGAATTCTGATTTAAGAGAATCAGGATCTATAGAACAAGATGCAGATCTTATTATGTTTATCTATAGAGATGAAGTATATAATGAAAATACTAATTTACATGGTATTGCTGAAATTATTATAGGAAAACAACGAAATGGACCTATTGGAAGTATAAAATTAATTTTTAATAATCAAATTACACGTTTTGATAATTATTCTAATTATTATAATAATGAAAATATTTAAATTTGAAAAATATTTTTATTAATTTTTATGTAAAATAAATTTATTATAAAAATATATTATATAAAACTTTTTATTATGAGACAGTAAATGTTAAAAATTTTTAATACATTAAGTAAAAAAAAAGAATTTTTTTCCCCTATTAATAAAAAACAGGTTAAAATTTATGTGTGTGGAATAACTACATATGATGTATGTCATATTGGTCATGGAAGAACTTTTATTATATTTGATGTTATTATCAGATATTTAAAATTTTTAGGTTATAAAATTAAATATATAAGAAATATTACTGATATTAATGATAAAATTATTAATATAGCAAAAAAAAAAAATCAAAATATAAGATATTTTACAAAAAATATAATTAATAATATTTCTAAAGATTTTAATAATTTAAACATATTACCACCTAATTTTGAACCAAAAGTTACTGATCATATTACAGATATTATTCAAGTAATAGCAAAATTATTAATAAATAATGCTGCATATATTGCTAAAAATGGTGATATTATATTTTCTATTAAAAAATATTTAAACTATGGAATATTGTCTAGACAAAAAATAAATTTATTAAAATCAACTTTAAGAATTAAAAATATTAATTTTAAAAAAAATTATAAAGATTTTATTTTATGGAAATTAACTTCTAAATTAGAAATAGGTTGGATTTCCCCATGGGGGTATGGCCGTCCTGGTTGGCATATAGAATGTTCTACTTTAAGTCGTAAATATTTAGGAAAATGTTTTGATATACATGGTGGAGGTAATGATTTAATTTTTCCCCATCATGAAAATGAATTAGCACAATCTTCTTGTATAGATAAAAATTTTTATGTTAATTATTGGATACATACAGGAATGATTATTGTCAATAACAAAAAGATGTCTAAATCTTTAAAAAATACTTTAAAAATAAAAGATCTTTTATCACAATATAATAAAGAAGTTGTAAGATATTTTTTAACTGCTACTCACTATCGTAGTCCTATTATATATCATGAAAGTAAATTAATACAGGCACAATTAATTTTACAAAAATTGTATATTTCTTTACTTTACAAAAATTATTCTTATAATATAAGAAAATTAAAAAATAATTTTTTTTTATTAGAACAACAATTTTATAATGCAATGAATGATGATTTTAACACTCCTAAAGCATACAGTATTTTATTTAAAATTTCACGGAAAATAAACATCGCTTATCAAAAAAAAAAATATTTAATTACTAATTATTTAATTTTAAAATTAAAAAAATTAGGTAATATTTTAGGAATTTTATTTTATAATCCTAAAACATATTTACAAAAAAATACAAATTTACACGATTTTTATAATATAAACGAAATTAAACAATTAATAAAAATACGTAATATTGCACGTCATAATAAATTATGGGAAAAAGCAGATTTAATTAGAAAAAAATTAGAAGATAAAAATATTTCTTTAGAAGATACAATTAATGGAACTATATGGAAAAAAAAAATTTAAAATTTTTTATTAATAAAATAATAAATATTTTATATAAAATTTCTAAACTTTTTTTTTATAAAAAAAAAATAATAAAATTACGTAAAATAATTAATAATTATAATTATAAATATTATATATCAAATAATTCTAATATTTTAGATTATCAATATGATAAATTAATTAACAAATTAAAAAAATTAGAAAATTTATATCCTTATTTAAAAAATAAATATTCACCTACTCAAATAGTAGGTGCTAAATTAACATCAGTATGTCAAAAAATAAAACATAAAATGTTAATGTTATCATTAAATAATGTTTTTAATGAAAGTGATTTATTAAAAAATTTTTTTTATCCTATAAAAAAAATTAGTAATAAATTTGAATTTTGTTGTGAATTAAAATTTGATGGGATAGCAGTAAATTTATTATATATAAATGGAATATTATCTAGTGCCTCAACAAGAGGAGATGGATCAATAGGAGAAAATATTACTAAAAATATATTACAAATTAAAGATATTCCTCATGTTTTAAAAAAGGGGAAATTACCTAAATATTTAGAAATTAGAGGAGAAATATTTATTACAAAAAAAAATTTTCAAATACTAAATCAAAAAAAAATTATTAAATCTAAAATATTTAGTAATACAAGAAGTGCTACTTATGGTATTATAAAATCAAATAAAAATTATAATGAAAAATATTTACATTTACTAAGTTTTTTTAGTTATGGTATTGGTTTTGTAAATAAAAATTTTTTTTTTAGTCAAAAAGAAATATTAAATAATTTAAAAACGTATGGCATTCCTATATCACAATATACTAAAGTTTTTTTTTCTTATCATAAAATAATTAATTATTATAAATATTTTCAAAAAAATAGAAATTTATTACCTTATAATATTGATGGTATTGTTATTAAAATAAATAATATCCAACAACAAAAAATTATTGGATATACTAATCATGCTCCTAAATGGTCTATTGCATATAAATTTCCTCCACAAGAAAAAATAACATTACTAAAAAAAATAATTTTTCAAATAGGACGTACAGGAATTTTTACTCCTATTGCTAAATTTAATACTGTTAATATTACTGGAGTTAATATTAATTTTGCAACATTATATAATATTAATGAAATTAAAAAACTAGATTTAAAAATAGGAGATACAATTGTTATACAAAGATGTGGAGATGTTATTCCTAAAATTGTTCATGTAATTAAAACAAATAGATCTTTTAAAAAGATAAAAAAAATTTCTATACCTAAAATATGTCCTAGTTGTTATTCTGTACTGCGAATAAAAAAAAATTATTTATATTGTCCAGCAGGAATATCTTGTAAAGCTCAATTAAAAGCATATTTAAAACATTTTATTTCTAAAGATGCTTTAAATATTAATTTTATAGGAAATAAATTAATTAATAAACTTGTAGAACAAAATTTAATAACAAATGTTATAGATTTATTAAATCTTAATATTAATACTTTATCTAAAATAGATAATTTAGGTATTAAATCTATAAAAAAAATTTTTAAATTTTTACAAAAAAAACAAAATGTTATATTTTATAAATTTTTATTTTCTTTAGGTATTCCAGGAATTGGAAAAGTAACATCATATAATATATCATTATGTTTTAAAACATTACATAAATTTTTAGATACTAATATAATCAAATTATCAAATATAATTGGAATAGGAGAAAAAAATTCAATAAACATTTTAAATTTTATAAAAAATAAAGAAAATATTTATATAATTTCTAAATTATTAGAAAAAATAAATATTATTTATCCTAAAAATATTTTAAAAAAAAATTTTTTTTATAAAAAAAATATTTCTATTACTGGAACATTTATTTCTCTTAAAAGATCATATATTACAGATAAATTAACTATTTTAGGTGCTAAAATAAATAAAAATATTAATAAAAAAACTAATTTATTAATTTTAGGGAAAAATCCTGGTTCTAAATTATTAAAAGCAAATAAACTAAGTATTAAAATTATTGATGAAAATCAAATTATTTCTTTATTAGAAAATAATAAAAATAATTTTTTTAAAAAAAATTAAATTTGTGGATTATAAAAATCGATGGTATTGTAATTAGTAATATTTTTAATAAAATTTTGTAATAATTTAATTATATGAAAAATCTAAAAAATATTATAGAAGATTATTTTATCAAATATAAAAAAAATAATAATTTTTTATATAAAAAAGAAGTTATTAATAATATTAATACTGTAATTAAATTTTTAGATAAAGGCATGATTAGAGTGGCTGAAAATATCAAAGGACAGTGGGTAATTAATAAATGGATAAAAAAAGCTATATTATTATATTTTAAAATTAGTAAAAATTTTTTATTAAAAGGTTCATATAATAATTTTTATGATAAAATACCTTTAAAATTTAATTATGATAGTAAAAAAAATATTTTTGAAAACATGAAATGTCGAGTTGTACCTCCTACTGTTATAAGATATGGTTCTTTTATTTCTAAAAATACAGTTTTGATGCCATCTTTTGTAAATATAGGTGCTTTTATTGGTAAAAAAACTATGATAGATACTTGGTCTACTATTGGATCTTGTGCACAAATAGGAGATAATGTCCATATTTCTGGTGGTGTAGGTATAGGAGGTGTTCTTGAACCTATACAATCTAGACCTACTATTATAGAAAATAATTGTTTTATAGGAGCTAGATCGGAAATAGTAGAAGGAGTTCTTATAAAGGAAGGATCAGTAATTTCAATGGGAGTATATATTGGACAAAGTACTAAAATTTATGATAGAGAAAATGAATTAATTCACTATGGTATTGTTCCTAGTTATTCAGTTGTTGTTCCTGGTACTTTACCCTCTAAAAATGGAAAATATAATTTATATTGTGCTATAATAGTTAAAAGGGTAGATAAAAAAACTTTAAGTAAAGTTGAAATAAATGATATTTTACGTGGTTCAATATAAGTAAAAATAAGTTATAGAATGCGTTTTGGTTTAAAACAAAAATGTAGTTTCTTTCTATAAAATAATGTTAAATTTTAATTTAAATAGTATAAATTTTAACTGCATCCGGGAGGATTTGAACCCCCGACCACTCGGTTCGTAGCCGAGTGC
The DNA here is from genome assembly GCF_012569285.1 of Enterobacteriaceae endosymbiont of Donacia proxima. Classification (NCBI taxonomy): domain Bacteria; kingdom Pseudomonadati; phylum Pseudomonadota; class Gammaproteobacteria; order Enterobacterales; family Enterobacteriaceae; species Enterobacteriaceae endosymbiont of Donacia proxima. Next base: position 28,655 of record NZ_CP046198.1, on the reverse strand, counting down.
TCTATCCACTGAGCTACGGATGCTTTTCCATCGGTGAGAGAGAGATTCGAACCCTCGATGTAGAATACTACATACACCCTTAGCAGGGGTGCGCCTTAAACCACTCGGCCATCTCACCATTATATATAAATCTAATTATATCTACTAGAAAAATTTTGTCAAATTATTTTATTAAATTTGTTTTTTGTTTTTTTTCTGTTTGTATACGTTGATATATTTCTTCACGATGAACAGCAATTTCTCTAGGAGCATTAACACCTATTCGAACTTGATTTCCTTTTATTCCTAATACTGTTACCATAACTTCATCACCAATCATAAGTGTTTCGCCTATTCGACGAGTAAGAATTAACATTCTTTTCTCCTTAAAAGAAATAAAATATAAAATATATATTATTATATTTAAATTTTATTTAAATTATTAACTTAATTTATTTATTTTATTTAAAATAAATGTTCTTATTTTAGATAAGATAAAGTAATACTGATCTATATTAAAATTAATATTACCTTGGACTATATTAGCACATCCATTTATATTACAAACATTTTTATCTAAATTTCTTTTCATAAAATCTAAAATATTTATTTCATTATTAATATTTTTTGTAATCTTAATTATAAAAAATATCTTTTTTTCCCATTTAGTAGATAAAATTATTATAACTTTATTTAATTTTTTTAATATTTTTTTTAAAATAATATTAAAAAATATTGGGTTAAAATTATATATTTTACTAATAATTATATTTATATTATTTAATAATATATTATTTTTTAATAAAATATTTTCTTCTTTTAAAAGAAAATACTGTTGTAATTCTTTAAAATTTTGTTTTAATAAATAATTTTTTTTTTTATTTAATAAAATATTTTGTATTAAATGTTTTTCATTTGTGTTAAATAAATGAGAAATATATTTAATATTTTTATTTTGTTGTTGTATGTATTCTAATGCTATATTATGTGTGATTGCATGTATACGTTTTACGCTATTAGCAATATTTAAAAATTTAGTAATGATAAATAAACCAATTTGTCCAGTATTTTTAACATGTGTACCACCACATAATTCTTGTGAGATATCTTTAATATCTACAATTCTTACAGAAGAAGAATATTTATTTTCAAATAATGCTATTATATTTTTTTTATTTTTTATTTCTTTTTTTTTTTTTATATATGTTTTTATAGGTATATTTTCTAATATATAATCATTAATTTTTTTTTCAATATACGAAATATCGTCTTCTTTTAAAGAATTGTTTAGTAAAAAATCAAACCTTAAATATTTATTAGTTATTAATGATCCTTTTTGTTGTACATATATACCAAATTTTTTACGTAATATAGTATGTAATAAATGTGTCGCAGAATGATTTCTACTGATCATCATCCGATTTAATATATCTATTTTAGAATATAAATAATCATTTTTATTTAATGAACCTAAAATCATTTTTCCTATATGAATAATTATATTCCCTTGTATTTTTGTATCATACACTTGAAAAATATTTTTTTTATTTTTTTTTAAATATCCTATATCTCCTTTTTGTCCACCTGATTCTCCATAAAAAGTTGTAATATCTAGTATTATTTCTCCTTCATCTCCTAATTTTATTTGATCATGAGAAATTTTATTTATATAAATATCTATTATTTTGCTATAAGTTATAAACTTTGTATACCCATTAAATTTGGAAACATGATTTTTATAATAAATATTTTTTTTATTAATAAAAAAATTATTTTTTTTTGATTTTTGACGTTGAATTTCCATATATTGAATAAATTCTTTTTTATTTATATTAATATTTTTATCTATACATATATTTTGAATTAAATCTGGAGATAATCCAAAAGTATCATATAAATAAAATATTTGTTTCCCTGTTAAAGAATTATTATTAGATTTTTTAAGTTCTTTATTTAATAATAAAATTCCTAAATGTATAATTTGATTAAATTTTTCTTCTTCATTCCTAATAATATTTACAATTAAATCAAATTTTTCATTTAAAAAATTTTTTTCATTATTATTTGTATATTTAATATAAATTTTTACTAATTGATAAAAGAATGGTTCTTTTTTCCCTAAAATTCTTCCATGATTTATAGCTCTTCTAATAATTTTTCTTAAAATATATCCTCTTTTTTCATTACTAGGAATAATACCTTCTGTTATTAAATAAATAGTTGATCTAATATGATCTGCTATAACTTTTAAAGAATTATGTTCTAAATCTTGTATTTTAATTATATTAGCTATTTCTTGAATAATTTTTTTAAAAAAATATATTTTATAATTTGAATCAACTCCTTCTAAAACACCAGTAATACGTTCTAATCCCATACCAGTATCTACTGATTTTATCATTAAAGGAATTAATTTTCCGTTTAATGTTTTATTAAATTGTATAAAAACAATATTCCATATTTCAATAAAACGATTACCAAAATTATTTTTAATATTTCCTTTTAAATGATCACCTAAATCATAAAAAATTTCAGTAGATGGTCCACAAGGTCCAGTTTCAGACATTTGCCAAAAATTATCAGAATTATATTTTTGATTATTTTTGTCTTCTATCAAAATTAAATTTTTTTTAGGTATACCAATAATTTTATTCCAAATATTATAGGTTTCAATATCTTTATAATATACAGTAATAAATATTTTTTTTTGTTTTAAATTAAACCATTTAGAATTAGTTAATAATTCCCATGCATAAAAAATAGCTTCTTTTTTAAAATAATCTCCAAAACTAAAATTACCTAACATTTCAAAAAATGTATGATGTCTATTTGTAAAACCTACATTTTGAAAATCATTATGTTTACCTCCAATACGTATACATTTTTGTATTGTAACAATTCTTGAATAAGGAGACTTTTTATATCCTAAAAAATATTCTTTAAATTGATTCATGCCTGCATTTGTAAATAATAATGATGAATCATTGTAAGGTACTAATGAACCTTCTTTAATTGTTTTATGTTGTTTCTTATTAAAAAATTCTAAAAATATTTTACGAATTTCTTCAATTTTATTATCCATATTATAAATTAACCTTAAATACTTTTTAAAACATTGTTTTTAAATACAAATATACGCATATATTATTTTTTTTTAAAAAAAATTTTTCTTAATTTTTCTTCTATTTCTATTGATTTTTTTTTATTATTTTTAAGAAAATTAATAGCATTCATTTTCCCTTGACCAATTTTCTCATTATGGTAACTATACCACGAACCGCATTTTTCAATTATTTTTTCTTTTACTCCTAAATCTAATAATTCACCATAAATATTAATACCTTCACCATAAATAATTTGAAATTCAGCTATTTTAAAAGGAACAGCAACTTTGTTCTTAACAACTTTTACTCTAGTTTCACTACCGATTATATCATCTCCAATTTTAACATTTCCTATTTTACGAATATCTAATCTAACAGAAGCATAAAATTTTAAAGCATTACCTCCAGTTGTTACTTCAGGATTGCCAAATAAAACACCAATTTTCATTCTTATTTGATTAATAAAAATTAATAATGTATTTGTTTGTTTCAAATTACTTGCTAATTTTCTCATAGCTTGGCTCATCATTCTTGCTGCTAAACCTATATGTGAATCTCCTATTTCTCCTTCTATTTCAGCTTTTGGAGTTAAAGCAGCAACTGAATCTACTATAATAACATCTATAATACCTGATTTAGCTAATGAATCACATAATTCTAATGCTTGTTCCCCTGTATCTGGTTGAGAACATAATAATTTATTAATATCAACATTTAATTTTTTAGCATAAAAAGGATCTAATGCATGTTCTGCATCAATAAATGCACAAATTTTTTGTAGTTTTTGAGCTTCTGCAATAATTTGCAATGTTAAAGTAGTTTTACCAGAAGATTCAGGTCCATATATTTCTACTATTCTACCAATTGGTAATCCCCCGATACCTAAAGCTCTATCTAAAGATAGAGATCCTGTAGATATAGATTCTATATCCATAGTTCTATTATCTCCTAATCTCATAATAGAACCTTTACCAAATTGGTTTTCTATTTGTGTAATAGCATTTTCGAGAGCTATTTGTTTTTTTTTTTCTAAATTCATAATATATACCTTATTTAATAATAAATTTAATTATGAATTTTATAAAAAATTATTTTATTATAATAAAATAATTCATATTAATTTATATATTAAAAATATATTCAAAATGTTTAAAAAAGAAAATTTTTATAAAAATGCAAATTTTGTTTTAGATATAAGAGGAATACAATGTCCAAATACAATTATAATGATAAAAAAAAAATTACTTAAAATAAAAAAAAAAGAAACTTTAATTATAATTACTAATGATAAAATTGTTAATATAGATATTAAAAATTTTTGCTATTTTATGAAATTTAATATTATCAAAAAAAAAACAAATAAAATACCATATTATTTTTTAATACAAAAAATATAATAACATCTCTTTTAAAGAGAGACTATTTTATATAATAAATATGTTACAATACCGAAACTATTTTGTCGATATTTAATCCATTTTTTAGATAAAGATAATTTTTTACTTTTTGTTTTATACTGAATAAAAATTTTTGTATTATTTTTTAACCAATTATTTTTTTCTAATAAAACACACGTTTTTTCTAATAAAATATTTTTTTGACAAAATGGGGGATCAATAAAAATTAGATCATATTGTATATCAGATTTTTTTGATAATATTTTTATAGTATTATCAAAAATTAAAGAAATATTTTTTTTTGTTAAAAAATAAATATTTTTTTTTAATTGTTTAAATATCTTTTTATTATTCTCTATTAAAGTAGCTGAATAAATATTTTTTCTAGAAAAAGCTTCAAAACTTAAAATCCCGGTTCCTGCATAACAATCTAAACATGTAAAATAAGTATCATTCATAATCCAATTAAATAAATTTTCACGTATAAAATTCATTGTAGGTTTTAATATTTTATTATTTATTACTTTTATTTTTTTATTTTTCCATTTTCCTGCAATAATTTTAACTTGATTAAAATTTTTTTTTTTTTTCATAATTTATATAAAATTTTAAAATATGATTTACTTTAAATTTTAATTTAATTATATTATTATAATAATATAATTAAATTAATTATTTAATAATAAATATTATTATATATTCTATAGAAAAATGATAAATAAACAAGATTTAAATGTAAAAAAAAAACATGGTTTTTTAAATTATTTAAAAAAAAATTTAATTAAAACTACTAAAAATCTTAGTCAAAAAATTATTAATCTTTTTAAAAGAAAAAATATTGTTAATGAAGAATTATTTAATAAATTAAAAGAAACATTAATAATTTCTGATATAGATATACATACTACAAATAAAATCATTAATTTAACAAAAAATTATGCACAAAAAAATAAAATTCAAAATTCTTGTAAATTATACGATTATATAAAAAAGGAAATGTTAAAAATATTACTTTCAGTAGAAGTTCCCTTAATAATTAAAAATAAAAAACCTTTTATAATATTAGTTATAGGTATAAATGGAGTTGGAAAAACAACAACAATAGGAAAACTTGCATATTATTTTTATAAACAAAAAAAATCTGTGCTTTTAGCATCTGGTGATACTTTTAGAGCAGGCGCTTATGAACAATTATCTGTTTGGAGTAAAAGAAGCCATAGTATTTTATTAGAAAAAAATAAAAAAAAAGATAGTTCAGCTATTATTTTTGATGCAATTTCTTATTCTAAAAAAAAAAAAATTGATATTTTAATTGCAGATACATCTGGTAGATTACATAATAATATAATGTTAATGGAAGAGTTAAAAAAAATTACACGTGTAATTAAAAAAAATAATAATATGGTTATTGATGAAGTTATGTTAGTTTTAGATGCTAATATCGGACAAAATTCTATTAATCAGCTTAAAATATTTCATGATAGTGTAGGAATAACAGGAGTTACAATAACAAAAATTGATGGTACAGCAAAAGGTGGTGTAATTTTTTCTTTAGCAAATAAATTTAATATTCCAATACGTTTTTTAGGTTCTGGAGAAAAAATTACTAATTTACATTTATTTAATGCAAAAAATTTTATAAATGCTATTTTATAAATAATTAATTATTAATTTTAAATTAATTAAAATTATATTGATAATATTTATTTTTGGAGGATTTAATGTATAAAAATATATTTACCTCTAATTTAAGAACATCTAATATTTTTATAGGAACATTAGATTCTTATGTTTATAATACTAATAATTATCCAATACTAACTTCTCAAGAGGAAAAAAAATTATCTAAGAAATTATACTATAAAGGTGATTTAGAGGCTGCTAAAAAATTAATTTTATCACATTTAAGATTTGTTGTACATGTCGCTAAATATTATTCTGGATATGGTTTACAACAAGCAGATCTTATTCAAGAAGGTAATATAGGTTTAATGAAAGCTGTACGTAAATTTAATCCAGAAATTGGTGTACGTTTAGTATCATTTGCTATTCATTGGATTAAAGCAGAGATACATGAATATGTTTTACGTAATTGGCGTATAGTTAAAGTAGCCACTACAAAAGCACAAAGAAAATTATTTTTTAATTTACGTAAAGCAAAACAAAGATTAGGCTGGTTTAACCAAAGTGAAATTAAAATAGTTGCTAAAAAATTAGGAGTTTCAGTTAAAGATGTGTGTGAAATGGAAAAACGTATGTCAGCACAAGACATGAATGATAATCTTAATATTAAAGATAATATTAAAGATAAAAATATAAATACAAATATTTTTTTAAAAGATCATAATTCTAATTTTGCTAATATAATTGAAAAAGATAATTGGAATAAATTTCTTTCAAATAAATTATATAAAGCACTTTTAAAACTTGATTATCGTAGTCGTAATATTATTAATCTTAGATGGTTAAATAAAAATAAAAAAAAAATTACATTACAAGAATTAGCAATATATTATGGTATATCAGCAGAACGTATAAGACAATTAGAAAAAAATGCGATGAAAAAATTACGTTGTATTATTGAAAATTTATTTTTAATATAATTTATATTTTTTTTATTAAATTTATGTAATAATAAGATAATGTGTAAGTAATCGTTATTTTTTTAACAAAAGGATAAAAATGGCTGGTAAAAGAGGTATAAATAAAGTTATTATTATCGGTTTTTTAGGTAAAGATCCTGAAATGCGTTATATGCCTAATGGGAATCCTGTTGTTAACATTATAGTCGCAACTTCAGATAATTGGAAAGATAAAAATACAGGAGAAAATAAAGAAAAAACTGAATGGCATAGAATAGTAATTTTTGGGAAATTAGCAGAAATTTCTAATGAATATTTAAAAAAAGGATCTCAAGTATATATTGAAGGATCTCTACAAACAAGAAAATGGCAAAACCAAAATGGACAAGATAATTATATAACTGAAATTATTGTAAGTATAGGAGGTACTATGCAAATATTAAATAATTCACGTAATCATAATAATATAACATTAAATAAAGAAAAAAAATCTGTAGAAGATAAAAATCTCTGGAATAAAAAATTAAATAAATCTAATTTAGTAGAAAATAATAATAATGAATTATCTGTTAACAAAAATGAAAATATTCTTGATTTTGAAGACGATATTCCATTTTAATTTCAAATTTTATTTATGTTTTATAATAATACATTACTTTTACAATTAAAAAAAAAATTTACAAAAAATTTACCTTCTATAAAGGGTTATGTTAAAATTTTTGATAAAAAAAAAGTAATTTTAGAAACAAATAAAAATAATATATATTATATATCTGAGATTTATTTAAAATATGTAATGGAAGGAGATTATATATTAGCTAAAAATGATATTAATAATTTAATTAAAGTTATACCAATAAAATTAATAAAATCTAATATTAATATATTTCAAGGAAAAATAAAAAAAAAAAATAATATTGTTTATATAATTCCAGAAAAAGAAATTTTATGTAAAAATATTATTAAATGTTCTATAAAAAAAAAAAAATTTTTAAAAAATTTAAAAGATAATGATGAAGTAGTTGCTAAAATTATTAAACATCCTTTAAATGGAGAAAAAGATGTTTTTATAGCCGAAATAACAGATATTGTTACAATAAATAATAAGTATTTATTACCATGGTGGAATATATTATTAAAATATAATCTTTCTATCGATTCTCCTAGTAATTCTTTATGTGAAAAAATAAAATTTTTAGAAAAAAAAATATATAGAAAAGATTTAACTAAATTATGTTTTATTACAATAGATAACAAAGATACTAAAGATATAGATGATGCACTATATATAGAAGAAATATCTGAAAAAAAATTATTAATCTATGTAGCTATAGCAGATCCTACTTCTTATATTCAGCAAAATAGTTTAATAGATCAAATAGCTTTACAAAGAATGTTTACAAATTATTTACCTGGATTAACAATTTCTTTATTACCAAAAATATTATCAGAAAATTTTTGTTCTTTAAATTTTCAAAAAAAAAAACCAGCTTTAATTTGTAAAATGATTATTAACCAAGACGGTTTTTTATCTAAAAAAATATTTTTTTTTACAGGATGGATAAAATCTCATGCTAAATTGAATTATAATGATGTTTCAAATTGGATAAAAAAAATAGGGACTTGGAAACCTAATAATAATAAAATAGAAAAACAAATACTTTTTTTGTATAAATTTTATTTATATCGTAAAAAATGGAATATTAGAAATATTATAAATTTTGATAATATTGATTATAAATTTATTTTTGGAGAACAAGGAAATATATTAGATATAATAGTTGAAAAAAAAAGAACAGCTCATAAAATGATTGAGGCTGTTATGTTAGCAGCTAATATATGTGCATCTAATTTTTTATATAAAAATTCAAATTTTGGAATATATAATGTTTACTATGGTTTTAATACAAATAAACTTGATAAAATAATAAAATTATTAGAAGAATATGATATTAAATGTAATAAATCTGATCTTCTAACATTAGAAGGATATAAAAATATTTTTCATAGATTAAAAAATTTAAAATTATCACTTGCATTAAATAGAATTAAAAAATATCAATTAATTTCTTTATTTAATATAAAACCTGGTCCTCATTTTGCTTTAGGAGTAAAGAGATATGCAACATGGACATCTCCTATACGAAAATTTGGGGATATGATTAATCATCGATTAATTAAATCAATTATTTATAAAAAAAAATTTTTAATAGAAAAATTTTTAAATAATATTCATATTGAAATGAATCAAAAACGTTATTTAAATAAACAAGCAAAAAAAGATTTGTCAAATTTTTTATATTTTCAATATTTTAAAAAAATATCAATAAATAATAAGATTTTTATTTCAGAAATTATTGATATATCTTTTTTTAGTATAAAAGTAAGGTTAATTCAAAATGGTGCATATGCATTTGTTCCTAAAAAATTTTTATGTAATAATATAGATAATATTATTCTTAATAAAGAAAAAGGAATTGTTTTTAACAAAAAAAAAATTTTATATAAAGTTACGGATAAAGTTAAAGTAATTATAAAAGAAATTAATGTTAATAGTATTATTGTTAAAATAATTTAAAATTTATAATTTATTTATTTAATAATAAGGTTTATATGACAGTTAAAGGACATATAATATTTGCTATATCTAGCAGTATTTTGATACAACATTTTATTTTTTCTAATATAATGTATCATGATGATTGGTGGCGTATTATTCCTGTTTCTATCATTACGTGTTTATTACCTGATATTGATCATCCTAAATCTATTTTAGGACGTAAAATTAAAATTATCTCATATTTAATTAATAAATTATTTGGGCATAGAGGATTTACACATAGTTTATTATCTATATTAATATTTGGATTTATGATTTTTTTTATTGATATAAAGTTAATACATATTTTTGACATGAAATTAGGTTTAATTATAGGTTATTGTAGCCATATTATAGCAGACATCCTAACTCCACTAGGAGTACCATTATTTTGGCCATATAAAAAGAAATTTAAGTTACCTCTTATTACAAAAAAAATTATTAAAGAAGATATTTTTTGTTATTTTTATTTAATATTTTCTATATATTTATTGTATCCTGTTTGTAATAATATTATAATTAAATTCTTTAATTAAAATAATTTTTAATTTATATTAAATATATATAAAAAATATTATGTTTCTCCCAAAAAAAAAAAAAATGTTAGTTACATGTGCTTTACCATATGCTAATGGTAGCATTCATCTAGGTCATTTATTAGAACAAATACAAGCAGATATTTGGGTAAAATATAATCGTATGTGTGGTCATGAAGTATATTTTATTTGTGCTGATGATGCTCATGGAACACCTGTTATGTTAAAAGCTAAACAGTTAAATATTAATCCAGAAAAATTAATTAACAAAATATATAATGAACATGTTTTAGATTTAAAACAATTTAATATTGATTATGATAATTATCATACTACAAATAGTATTGAAAATTTTTTTTTTGTTAAATTAATTTTTAATCATTTAAAAAAAAAAAATTTTATAAAAAAAAAAATTATTAAACAATTATACGATGATACATATAATCTTTTTTTACCTGATAGATTTATAAAAGGAACTTGTCCTAATTGTAAATCTATTAACCAATATGGTGATCATTGTGAAAATTGTGGTACAACTTATTCTTCTGTTCATTTAATTAATCCAATTTCTATTTTATCTAAAAAAAAACCTATATTATGTAATTCTGAACATTATTTTTTTGATTTACCTCAATTTAATAATTTTTTACAAAAATGGATTAATTCTAATGTATTAGATCATATTATTAAAAATAAAATTCAAGAATGGTTTTTTTTAGGATTAAAACAATGGGATATTACTAGAGATGGACCATATTTCGGGTTTAAAATACCTAAAACTATTAATAAATATTTTTATGTTTGGTTAGATGCCCCTATAGGTTATATAAGTACTTTTAAAAATTTATGTGATAAATATTCAAAATTAAATTTTTATCAATGGTGGGAAAAAAAAACTAATACAGAATTATACCATTTTATCGGAAAAGATATAATTTATTTTCATTGTTTATTTTGGCCTGCTATATTAGAAGGTATGAATTTTAGAAAACCTACTAAATTATTTGTTCATGGTCATGTAACATTAAATGGATATAAAATGTCTAAATCTAGAGGAAATTTTATTACTGCAAGAAAATGGTTAGAATTTATAGATTCTGATAGTTTACGTTATTATTATGCATCTAAATTATCATCTAATATTAATGATATTGATTTAAATATTAATGATTTTACATTTAAAATTAATGGAGATATTGTTAATAAAATTGTTAATTTAGCTTCAAGAAATGCATATTTTATTAATAATTATTTTAATGATAATTTATCTAATATTAATATTATATTGTATTTAAAATTTATTAAAAAATCTGAAATTATTCATAATTATTTTTTTAAACGTCAATATAGTCATGTTATTAAACAAATTATAATTTTATCAAATATAGCTAATTCTTATATTGATAAACATAAACCTTGGTTATTAATAAAAGATAATTTAAAAAAAAAAAAAGTTCATAATATTTGCTCTATGGGAATCAATATGTTTCGTGTAATTATGATTTATTTAAAACCAATTATGCCTATTTTATCTAAAAAAACTGAATTATTTTTAAAACATAAATTATCTTTTCATAATATTAAAAATCCTTTAATTAATCAAAAAATTAATAAATTTAAACCATTATTTAGTAGAATAAATATAAAAAATATAAAAAATATCATAACATAAAAATATAAATATATATTTTTTATATGTATAATTATATAATTAAATTTATTTTAAGATTCTAGGTACTCTTTTTGATAATGAACACATTAGTTCATATCCAATAGTATTTGCTGATTTAGCTACATCATCTATTTTAATATTATTGCCCCATAATTCTACTGAACTTCCTATTTGAGCCTCTGGAATATTTAATAAATCTATAACCATCATATCCATAGATATGATTCCTAATATTTTTGTTTTAATACCTTGAACTAAAACAAATGTTTTATTGTTTATATTTCTAGGATAACCATCTGCATAACCACATGCTATAATCCCAATTTTACGTTTTTTATTTGTATAATATCCACAATTATAACCTATAATTTGTCCAGGAAAAATTTTTTGTATAGATATAATTTTACTTTTTAATGTCATTACTGGTTTAATTTTTATTTTAGCAATATCTTTCCATTCACCAGTAGGTGAAGCTCCATATAAAATAATTCCAGTTCTTACCCAATCATAATGAGTATATTTATGCCATAATACAGCAGCAGAATTTGCGAATGAACATGAAAAACTATGATAATTATGAATATATTTTTTTATATTATCTATTTGTTTTTTTATAAAATTAGAATTAATTTTTGCGTCTGAAAAATGAGTCATTAAACTAATTTTAGAAGTATTAATATTATTTTTAATAATATGTATTATTTTTATGATTTTTTTTGTAGAAAATCCTAATCTATTCATACCACTATTTATTTTAATATATATATTAATAGGATATTTTGATTTATATTTTATTAATGCATTTAATTGCCATTTACTATGTAAAGTAATAGTTAAATAATATTTATAGATTAAATATAATTCTTTTTCATTAAAAAAACCTTCTAATAAAAGAATTGGTTTATTACAACCATTTTTTCTTAAAATTATAGCTTCATCTAATGTTAAAACAGCGAAACCGTCACTATTATAATTAATACATGAATATATATTTTTAATACCATGACCATAAGCATCTGATTTTAAAACAGACCAAACTTTAGATTTAAATGCAATATTTTTAATAATTTTTAAATTATTTTTTAATGCATTAGTATCAATAATTGCTGAAATTGGTCTAACCATTTATAATTTTTTTTTAAAGTAAAATTTTAATATTTAATATTTTTTATAAAAACTTATTCTAATATTATTTAATATATATATATTTTATATTAAAAATAAAAAAATTCAAGAATATATAAAATATTGTATATTTTACTTTAAATTAATATTTAATTTATAAAAAATTTATTATATACTTATTTTAAGTAGTAGATAATATATCTTAAATATATTTTAAAAAGGATCTTATTATGATTACTAGTAAATTCGGTATAGGTCAACAAGTAAGACATAAGTTATTAGGTTTTTTAGGAGTTATAGTTGATGTTGATCCTGAGTATTCATTACGTGATGCTAAAATAGATGAAGTTGCAGAAAGTATAACATTACGTAATAGACCATGGTATCATGTAGTAATGGAAGATGATACAGGACAACCTATACATACATATTTAGCAGAAGCACAATTATCAGGAGAACCTTTAGAAAATAAACATTCAGAAAACTCATTATTAGATGAATTATCCGATTCAATTAAAAAACAATTAATAACACCTAGATTAAGAAATTAATATAAATAAAATAAAATCGTTTTTTATTTATTTATATCATTATTAATATTGTAAAAAATAAGTTTTATATTTTAAAAATTATTTAATTTAATAAAATTTATTGCATTTTTAATATGATATATAGTCTTTTTTTTACCCATTAAATATAAAATATTCCTAATAGGAGGAGTATTTTCAAATCCAGTAATAGCTAGACGTACAGTCATTGCTATTTTTTTAAAATTTAAATTTAATTTAAACAATATTTTTTTTAAAATAAAATCTATATTTTTTATAGACCATGTTTTTGTATAATTAATATTTTCTAAAAATAAATATAAAATTATTTTTGTATCACTGTTTAGATATTTTTTAATTATTGAATTTTTATTGTAATTAGGATCTGTATAAAAAATCACACATAAATTACTTATTTCACTTAATGTATTACATCTTTTATAAAATATTTTATATAAATTTTTTAATTTAGGCCCATTATCAATATTTATATTTTTTTTATTAAAAAATTTTTTTAAATAATTAAGCATTTCTTTTTCTGATAATTTATTTAAATAATATTTATTTAACCAATTTAATTTTTTTATAGTAAAAATACTAGAAGATTTATTTAAATTTTTTAGATTAAATAATTTTTTCATTTCTTCTAATGAAAAAATTTCTTTATTACCATAAGACCAACCTAAACGTAAAATATAATTTAATACTGCATGAGGTAAATAACCATTTTCTTTATAACTTAAAATATTAAAGGTATTATTTCTTTTAGAAATTTTTTTTCCTGATGTATCTGTAATTACGGATACATGAGTATAAGAAGGAACTGATGCTTTAATAGCATGAATAATATGTACTTGTTTAGGAGTATTATTTATATGTTCTTCACCTCTAATTACATGAGTAATTTTCATATCCCAATCGTCTATGACTACACAAAAATTATATGTAGGAATACCATTAGAACGTCTGATTATAAAATCTTCTATTACATTATTTTTAAATGTAATTTTTCCTCTAATAGTATCTATAAATGTAATATTTTTATTTTTTGGGATATATAATTTTACTGTATAAGGTCTATTATTATTTATAATAATTTTATTATTTCGACATTTACAATTATTTTTAATATTATTTTTAGTAGTATTTTGTTTAAATTTATTTTTTTTTAATTCTTCTTTAGAACAATAACATTTATATGCATTACCATTATTTAACATAACATTAATTATATTATTATATCTATCTAATTTTTTACTTTGTAAATATGGTCCTTCATCCCAATCAATTTTTAACCATTTTAATGTCTCAATAATATTTTTAATAAAAATATTTTTTGATCTTTTAAAATCAGTATTTTCAATACGTAATATAAACTTACCATTATTTTTCTTAGCAAATAACCATGAATATAAAGCAGTACGAATATTACCTATATGTAAATAACCAGTAGGACTAGGTGCAAATCTAGTGATAATTTTCATAATGTATAAAATTATTAATTTTTAATTTTATATTATAATATATATATATTATAATGTAATAGTTATATATTTTAATTTTAAAATTTTTAATAAAAATATTGACATATTAGTAATAAAAATAATAGCATGTAAGTATTATATTTTGGGTGATTAGCTCAGTTGGTAGAGTATCTCCCTTACAAGGAGGAGGTCGGCGGTTCAATTCCGTCATCACCCATAAATTTTAATAAAATTTATAAAACATATTTGGGTCGTTAGCTCAGTTGGTAGAGCAGTTGACTTTTAATCAATTGGTCACAGGTTCAAATCCTGTACGACCCAAAATCAGGTGTATTTTAATTTTATCGATATTATATTTAAATATTGTATTTGCAAATTTATTTCAAATACTATATATATTTATTTATATTTTAATATGTAATAAATAATACATTTTTATAAAAAAGATTTTTTTTTACCTAAAAAAGTAAGATGTAAAATATAATAATTTTGATTTTTTTATATCAAATTAATAAATATAGTTTTAAAAATTTTAGTAATTTGAGAAAAGATTATTATTTTAAATAATAAGTAATTTTATTAAGTATAATATACAAAAAATAATTTTATTATTAAAAATAATATTTGAAAATATATTTTTCTTAAGAGGATTATTTCTATTTTTTATTAATTATTAGTTTATTAAAACTAAAAACTTAACTACCTATAATTATAGGTTATTTAAAAATTTTAAAAACAAGAAAATATATAAATTAAAATTTATGATAATTCATATTAAAAATAATTTTTAATGTATTTATTAAAAAATTTAAAATTTTTTTATAATTAAAATCTACTGAAATAGTATTTTTTAAAAAATAAAAATTTTTAAAAAAATATATTATTTTTGTGTTTAAAAAAAAGGATCATGAAAAAACTAAAAAATATTAAAAATAATTTAAAATTATATTAAGTTTTTAATTTAATAAACTTAATAAGTATCAAAAAATTTTACATTTATTAAAATTATTTACTTTAACTAAATTTTTAAAAATATTGAAAATACTAATTTTTTAATCTCTAGTTCATTTTTTTTACTTTTATATACTAAGATTAAAAATATTTTTCATTTAATAAAAGAATTAAATTTTCTAAATTATAGATTAAAAATAATAAATAAATTTCTTATTTTAAGAAAAATTATTTTATCTAAATTTTGCGCTCTACAGGATTTGAACCTGTGACAAATAGCTTAGAAGGCTATTGCTCTATCCAACTGAGCTAAGAGCGCAAAAATATTACCAGTAATATACCATATATTGTAATATATATTCAAATTAATTAAATTATTTTATTTATTATTTTTTATAATGAGTTATATCAAATGAATGCTAAAGTTATTAACGGACATGTTATCGCAGAAAAAATATATATTAACATATATAAAAAAATGAAAAATATTTTATTTTTTAAACAAAGGAAACCCGGTTTAGGAGTAATATTAGTAGGACATAATTCAGCATCTAAAATTTATGTAAAAAATAAATTAAAAATATGTAAAAAATTAGGATTTTTTTATGATAATTATGATTTATCAAATAAAATTAATGAATATAAAATAATAAAAATAATTAATTTTTTAAATAAAAATAAATATATTGATGGTATTTTAGTACAACTACCATTACCTAAACAAATTAATTTTATAAAAATAATTGAAACAATAGATCCTAAAAAAGATGTTGATGGTTTTCATCCTTATAATATTGGTCGTTTATGTCAAAGAGCTCCATTATTACGACCTTGTACTTCTTTAGGAATATTACAATTATTAAAATATTATAAAATTAATACTTATGGACTAAATACTGTAATTGTAGGTGCTTCTAATATAGTAGGTCGTCCTATAGCTATGGAATTATTATTAGCTGGATGTACTATTACTATTACACATCGTTTTACAAAAAATTTACGCTATTATATAGGATATGCCGATTTACTAATAGTAGCAGTGGGTAAACCTAATTTTATACCAGGTAATTGGATTAAATTAGGTGCTATTGTAATAGATGTTGGGATTAATAGAATTAATAATAATAAAATTATAGGTGATGTTCATTTTGAACAAGCTAAAAAAAGAGCTTCTTATATTACTCCAGTTCCTGGAGGAATAGGTCCAATTACTGTAGCTACTTTAATGAAAAATATTTTATATGCTTATGAAAAAGCATAATTTTAAATAAGAAAATTATGCTAATTATAAAGTTATTTTTTAAGCCGGATTCTGTCTAGAACAGTCATTTATCTAGAATAATAATTACTTATTATTTCAAGCAGCTTACCCAAGTTTATAGTACGGGTTATACAAACTTATATTTAGCCTTGCTCCTGGTGGAGTTTACATCGACATATATTATTACTAATATATCGGTATGCTTTTACCATACCTTTTCACCCTTACCACATTTTATTTTTTTTATACTATGGCGGTATTTTTTCTGTTGCACTATTCGTAAGTTTACACTTCCCAGTAATTATCTGGCACCATACCCTGCGGAGTCCGGACTTTCCTCTTTTATTTTTTGTGATAAAAGCGACTGTTTTTTATTAACTTTAACAAAACATTATTATAACTTATAATAATATTAATTACTATTTATTTTTTATATAAAATTCATATAATAAATTTCTTTTAATAGAATATATTTTTGCAGTGATATTTATTGCTTTTTTTATTGATAATTCTTTATTTAAATCGAATAATGTTTTTATTACTTTTGGAGATAATTCTAAATTTGTTTTAGATAATATTTTATATCCATTAATAATTAGAATAATTTCTCCTTTTATTTTATTTAAATCTAATTCAATCCATCTAATTAAATTAGATATATTATCTCCATGAATATTTTCCCATTTTTTTGTTAATTCTCTAGCAATTACTAAATATCTATTTTTTCCAAAAATATTTTTTATATCATATAAACATTTTAGTAATCTGTGAGTTGATTCATAAATAATTATAGTTCTATATTCTAATTTTAATTCTTGTAATCTTTTAATTCTTTTATTTTTTTTATATGGTAAAAAACCTTCATAACAAAATCTATTTGTTGGTAAACCTGAGACAGATAAAGCTGATATAGCAGAACAAGGTCCTGGTATTGGTATAATTTTTATATCAGTATATTTTTTACGACATAATTTAATAATTCTATATCCGGGATCATTAATTAATGGAGTTCCTGAATCTGATACTAATGCTGTATCATATCCTTGTTTAATTTTTTCTAAAAAAAATTTTGCATTTTTTCTTTCATTATATTCATAATATGAATATAATTTCTTTTTAATATTAAAATATTTTAATATTAATCCTGTTTTTCTAGTATCTTCTGCTAAAATAAAATCCACTTTATTTAAAGTAATTAATGCTCTTTTACTTATATCATCATAATTACCTATTGGTGTTGCTACTACATATAAATTACCTGATTTAATATTATTTTTTTTCATATATTACTAATTAATTAAAATATTAACTTTAATTTTTTTATTAAATATATTATTATACATGTAATAATTAGTTTTATATATAAAATTTGGAGGAATGGCCGAGTGGTTGAAGGCACCGGTCTTGAAAACCGGAAATAGGAAACTATTCGAGAGTTCGAATCTCTCTTCCTCCTAATAATATTAATTAATTTATTAAAATGTATTTATATGTAAAAAAATAATAATATGTTATGGAACATAAAAATAGCTACTAATATAGCTAATTTAGAAAAAATTAAATTAAATGATAATCATTGGAAAATAATATATGTATTACGTTATTTATATTTTAAATATAATATACATCCAAATATGAAAATACTCATTAATGAGTTAAAGAAAAAATATAAAGATATAGAATGGAATAGTATCATTTTATTTAATCTATTTCCCAATGGGGTTATAAAACAAGCATCTAAAATAGCTGGACTTCCACAAAGTAATATTTGTTTATAATAAACAAAAAATAGTTTTATAAAAAAACTAATAAACTAAGAAACATTATCCTTTAAAGGATAATGTTTCTTTTTTAAAAAGACGAATAATTTTTATACTTAAAATATACTTTTTTAAAATATAGATAAATAATAATCCATATAAAACTATTTAAAATACTTTGTAAAAGTAATTTTACATAATTAAAACTAACATTATTTATATTATAAATAGTTAAATTAATTAAGAAAAAAATACTAGTTATAAATAATAATTTACAAATTAAATTTAGATTTATAATTATTTTATAATTATATAATAAAAAATATGTTATTATACATAGTAAGAGACTATGTAATCCTAAAACATAATTTGTAAAAAAATCTATTACTAATCCAATAAAAAAACTAGTGATAATATTAATATTATATGGGTTGCATATAAGCCAACAAATTAAAATTAATGTTAACCATTGTATATGTAAAATAATATTATTATTTTTACTAAAAATAATTTGTAAAAACAATGATATTATAAATGTTATATAAATAAATAATTTAAATAAATAATTTTTCATGTTTTATTGAGAATTTATTAATAATAATACATATTTTATTTGTTCTATTTGTAAAAATGGTTTTACGTAAATTATATTTAAATTTTTTTCTTTGTTAAAAGATATATTATTAACTGTACCAACAGGATATCCTTGAGGATATTGTTCATCTAAACCAGATGTAACTAATATGTCTCCTTTTTTTATTATTATATCCGTAGATATATATTCAGATTTTAAAAATTTTGTACATCCATTCCCATTTATTATAAATGTAATATTACTATTTTGTATTTTTACTGGTAAAGAAATATTTTTATTACAAATTAATAAAACTTGACTACTTGTTTTTTTACTAGATATAACTTGTCCCACCACACCTTTTTCATTAAGTACGATTGTACCGGGAAAAATATTATCTTTTAATCCTTTATTAATAAAAATTTCGTTTTTACATCTAGGTAATATAATTGGTATTATTTTTGCTAAGATACTAATTTTTTCTTTTAAAAGGGGTAATTTAAAAATATGTCTGAAATCATTATTTTCTTGTTTAACTTCTCTTAAATCATACAATTGTACATTTTGTTGTAAAACTTTGTTAAATAAATATTTATTATTCTTTTGTATAATCTTTTTTTTTAAAAAAAAATTTGATATATTTTCATAGAGAGAAAATGGTTTATTTAAAATAAAATATATAGGGCTTATAATATGATTAGTTTTATATCTTATTTTAACAAAAAAATTAGAATATATATCAACAATTATAATAATAATTGATATAATAATAAAAATTATTGTTCTTAATTTAAAAATAGGCCTCTTATTAAAAATTAATTTCATAAATATATTATCTTAAAATTATAATTTATTCTTCACTAAATAAATCACCTTCATGTGTATCAATAATTTCCAACGCTTTTCCTCCACCTCTAGCTACACAAGTTAATGGATCTTCAGCAATTGAAACTGAAATACCTGTTTCTTCTATTAGTAATTTATCAAAATTTTTTAATAATGCGCCCCCACCTGTTAATACTATTCCTCTTTCTGCAATATCAGCTGCTAATTCAGGAGGACATTTTTCTAAGGCGATCATTATAGCACTTACTATCCCAGTTAAAGGTTCTTGTAGTGCTTCTAAAATTTCATTAGAATTTAATTTAAAACTTCTTGGAACTCCTTCAGCTAAATTTCTTCCTCTTACTTCCATTTCTAATACTTCTTCATTATTATTATAAGCAGAACCTATTCTATGTTTAATTTTTTCAGCAGTTACTTCTCCAATTAAAGAACCATAATTACGTCTTACATGATTAATAATAGATTCATCAAATCTATCTCCTCCTATTCTTACAGAAGAAGAATATACTACTCCATTAAGAGATATTACTGCTACTTCAGTAGTCCCTCCCCCTATATCTATAACCATAGATCCTGTAGCTTCTGAAACTGGCAAACCAGCACCAATTGCAGCAGCCATTGGTTCTTCTATTAAAAAAACTTCTCTTGCTCCTGCTCCTTGTGTAGATTCACGAATAGCTCTTCTTTCAACTTGTGTTGCACCTACAGGCACACATACTAATACTCTGGGACTAGGTCTCATAAAACTATTACTATGAACTTGTTTAATGAAATGTTGTAACATTTTTTCAGTAATAAAAAAATCTGCTATAACACCATCTTTCATAGGTCTAATAGCCGTAATATTACCTGGAGTTCTTCCTAACATCTGTTTCGCATTATATCCAACAGCAGCTACATTTTTAGGGAATCCTGCTTTATCTTGTCTTATAGCTACAACAGAAGGTTCATTTAAGACAATACCTTTACCTTTAACGTAAATTAAAGTATTTGCTGTTCCTAAATCTATAGATAAATCATTAGAAAACATTCCCCGAATTTTTTTTAACATAATAAAAAAACCCGATTTTATATTGTATATTTATTTTGATTAGATTAAATTTTTGTATATATATGCATAATAACATTTTATTTATAATAAATATATTATTTATTATAAATAAAAAAATTAATTTACATTTTAAATTAAAATATATTAAAATTATAAATTAAATAAATTTTTTAAAAAAATAAAATATAAAAACATGAAAAAAAAAAAATATCATATTTTAATCTTAAATGGTCCTAATTTAAGTCTTTTAGGTACTAGAGAGCCTAGTAAATATGGTAATAAATCTTTACAAGATATTATTAAAATGTTGTCAACAAAAATTAATAAAAAAAATTGTGAATTAAGTCATTTTCAATCTAATGCAGAATATAAATTAATAGATTATTTAATAACATATAAAAACAAAATTAATTATATTATTTTTAATCCTGCTGCTTTTACACATACTAGTATTGCTCTACGTGATACTTTATTAGGAATTAACGTTCCTTTTATAGAAGTTCATATTACTAATATATATAAGAGAGAAATATTCCGTAAAAAATCTTTTTTTTCAGATATTTCTAGTGGTGTTATATCAGGATTAGGTTCCTATGGCTATATTTTAGCATTAAAAGTTATTATTAAAAGATTAAAAATATGTATTTAATATAAAAAATACAATTTTTGTTATTATTTTTTATTTTTAAAATAAATTAGAGGATTTATTTCTCCATAATTACCTATAATTCTTACTTCTGGTTCTAACCAAATATCAAATTTATTTCCGACAGTATTATATATTTTAATAGCAAAATTTAATATATCTATACCTAAGGAGTTATTAAATTTATTTAAAATTATTAATGATTGTTTGGAATATACTGTAACTCCTTTATAAAGATATTTTTTAAAATTACATTGGTTGATTAACCATCCTGCAGATAATTGAATACAATTATTTTGTAAAGTATAAGGTATATTAGGAAATATCTGTAATAATTTAAATCCCTGTTTTAAGGAAATACAAGGATTTTTAAAAAAACTACCTGCATTACCATAAATTTTAGGATGAGGAATTCTTTTTTTTCTTATATTACAAATATAATTAAAAATCTTTTGAGGAGTAATTTGATAATTTTCTAAATGTTTTAAAGAAAAATATTTTAAATTTGGAACCCATTTTTTGGATAAAAACAAACCAACAGAAATTATAACATATTTTTTATAATTTTTATGTTTAAAAATACTATCTCTATATTTAAATTGACAATCTTTGTTATTAAATCTTTTAATTTTTTTACTTATAGGATCAATAACATCAACATATTTACAAAAATTTTCTATACTAGAACCATAAGCTCCAATATTTTGGATTAATGCTGAACCAACACGTCCTGGTATTAATGCTAAATTTTCTAAACCATAAATTTTACTTTTTAAAGTAAATTTAACTAATTTATGCCAATTTTCTCCAGAATTTACATGTAAATCCCAATATTTTTTAGATTCTCTGATATAAATACCTTTAATTCTATTAAAAATAATTAATCCATAAAAATTATTTAAAAATAAAACATTACTTCCTTCTCCTAAAACTAAACAAGGATAACATTTTTTTTCATATTTTTCCCATAACTGACATAATTTTTGTAAATTTTTAATTATAAATACTTTATATACATTAACTTTTAAATTAAAAGTATTTAATATTTTTAATGAATTATTTATATATGACATAATTATATAAAATTTCAACTTTATCCTGGTATTTACCTACTCTCACATGAGGAGACCTCACACTACCATCGGCACTATAATATTTCACTTCTGAGTTCGGAATGGATTCAGGTGGTACCATTATGTTATTTATACCAGGATTTTTTATAAATATTATTTAATATTTTAATAACTAAACGATTCTGGTGTTGTAAGGTTAAGACTCACGGGTGTTTATTAGTACTAGTTAGCTTAACATATTACTATGCTTACACATCTAGCCTATCAACGTCATAGTCTTTAACGTCCCTTAAGAGATTTTTGTAAATAATTAACAAAAATCATGGGAAGACTAATCTTAAGGCAAGTTTCGCACTTATATGCTTTCAGCGCTTATCTTTTCCGTATTTAGCTACCGGGCAATGCCATTGGCATGACAACCCGAACACCATAGATACGTTCACTCCGGTCCTCTCGTACTAGGAGCAAATCCTTTCAATCTTCCAACGCCCACGGCAGATAGGGACCGAACTGTCTCACGACGTTCTAAACCCAGCTCGCGTACCACTTTAAATGGCGAACAGCCATACCCTTGGGACCTACTTCAGCCCCAGGATGTGATGAGCCGACATCGAGGTGCCAAACACCGCCGTCGATATGAACTCTTGGGCGGTATTAGCCTGTTATCCCCGGAGTACCTTTTATTCGTTGAGCGATGGCCTTATCATACAGAACCACCGGATCACTAAGACCTGCTTTCGCATCTGTTCGAATTGTCATTCTTACAGTTAAGCCAGCTTATGCCTTTGTACTAACCTCACGATTTCCGACCGTGATTAGCTGACCTTAGTACTCCTCCGTTACTCTTTAGGAGGAGACCGCCCCAGTCAAACTACCTACCAGACATTGTCTCTAATCCGGATTACGGATTTAGGTTAGAATAATAAGTACTAAAGGGTGGTATTTCAAGGTTGATTCCATACTGACTAGCGTCAGTATTTCATTATCTCCCACCTATCCTACACATTAATATTTATTATTCAATATCAAGTTATAGTAAAGGTTCACGGGGTCTTTCCGTCTTGCCGCGGGTACACTGCATCTTCACAGCAATTTCAATTTCACTGAGTCTCAGGTGGAGACAGTCTGACCATCATTACGCCATTCGTGCAGGTCGGAACTTACCCGACAAGGAATTTCGCTACCTTAGGACCGTTATAGTTACGGCCGCCGTTTACCGGGGCTTCGATCAAGAGCTTCTTATAAAAATAATAACCCTATCAATTAACCTTCCGGCACCGGGCAGGCGTCACACCGTATACGTCCACTTACGTGTTTGCACAGTGCTGTGTTTTTAATAAACAGTTGCAGTCAGCTGTTATCTTAGACTGATATCAGCTTAAAAAGTAAATTTTCTCACCTATTTTCAGTGTGCCTTCTCCCGAAGTTACGGCACTATTTTGCCTAGTTCCTTCACCTGAGTTCTCTCAAGCGCCTTAGTATTCTCTACCTGACTACCTGTGTCGGTTTAAAGTACGATTCAATATTATTTAAGTTTAGAGGATTTTCTTGTAAGCATGGTATTAATTACTTCAATACAATAAAGTATCTCGTCATCACATCTCAATGTTAACAATTATCCGGATTTTCCTAGATAATCCATCTACATGTTTAAACCAAGACAACCATCACTTGGATAATTTAACCTTCTTCGTCCCCCCTTCACAATAATAATGAGTACAGGAATATTAACCTGTTATCCATCGACTACGCTTTTCAGCCTCATCTTAGGGGTCGACTTACCCTACCTCGATTACCGTTGGATAGGAAACCTTAGTCTTTCGGCGAATAGGTTTTTCACCTATTTTATCGTTACTCATGTCAGCATTCGCACTTCTGATATCTCCAATAAATTTTACAATTTATCTTCAACGATTTACAGAACGCTCCCCTACCCAATAAAATAATACTTTTTTTATTGTCGCAGCTTCGGTGTATAATTTAGCCCCGTTACATCTTCCGCGCAGAACGACTAGACCAGTGAGCTATTACGCTTTCTTTAAATGATGGCTGCTTCTAAGCCAACATCCTGGCTGTTTATGCCTTCCCACTTCGTTTCCCACTTAATTATAACTTAGGGACCTTAGCTAGCGATCTGGGTTGTTTCCCTCTTCACAACGGACGTTAGCACCCGCTGTGTGTCTCCCATGATAACATAAATTCGGTATTCGTAGTTTGCATCGGATTGGTAAATCTGGTAGATTCCCTAACCGAAACAGAGCTCTACCCCCGAATATGAATTACATGAGGCGCTACCTAAATAGCTTTCGGGGAGAACCAGCTATCTCCCGGTTTGATTGGCCTTTCACCCCTAACCACAAGTCATCCGCTAATTTTTCAACATTAGTCGGTTCGGTCCTCCAGTAAGAATTACCAAACCTTCAACCTGCTCATAGTTAGATCACCGGGTTTCGGGTCTATATCTTGCAACTAAACGCCCTTTTAAGACTCGGTTTCCCTACGGCTTCCTTATACAGTTAACCTTGCTACAAAATATAACTCGCTGACCCATTATACAAAAGGTACGCAGTCACATTTTTAAAAATGCTCCTACTGCTTGTACGTATATGATTTCAGGTTCTATTTCACTCCCCTAACCGGGGTTCTTTTCACCTTTCCCTCACGGTACTAGTTCACTATCGGTCAGTCAGTAGTATTTAGCCTTAGAGGATGATCCCCCTATATTCAAACAAGATTTCTCGTGTCTCGTTCTAATCATTGAGATTATAATCATCATATTTTAATATACAGGACTATCACCTTGTGTCGTATAACTTTCCAGTTATTTCTACTAATATGATAAGTAAAATATATCTCGGGCTTTTTCCTGTTCGCTCGCCACTACTAAGGAAATCTCTATTGATTTCTTTTCCTCAGGATACTTAGATGTTTCAGTTCTCCTGGTTTACTTCGTAATTCTATGTATTCAAATTACGATAATATATAGTTACATATATTAGGTTTCCCCATTCGGATATCATCGACTAAATAACGCTTTATATCAGCTCATCGATGCTTTTCGCAGATTTACACGTCCTTCATCGCCTCTGACTGCCAAGGCATCCATCATATACGCTTATTTACTTAACCTTACAACCCACAATCGTTTAAATATC